>QBLV01000205.1 GCA_003241815.1 Hyphomicrobiales bacterium
GCGTCGGCCCGACCGGCTGCCACGCAGCGAGCGCGGCGCGGCGGCGGCCGAGGCCCGCGGCCCGCGTGCGCCGGAACGGGAGAGCGGCGGCGAGCGTCCCGCTCGACGTCCGCGCATCGAAGGCGGCGAGCGCGACCGTACGCAGGAGCGTCCCTGGCAGGATGCCGCACCGCGCGCGGAGCGTCCCGAACGCGCGCCACGAAACGACAGGCCCGGCGGCGACCGACCCGCGCGTGCCCCGCGCGAGGGCGGCGAGCGGCCACCGCGTCGTTTCGACGACAAGGCGGGCGGCGCGCCCAAAAGCTATGCGGCGCGTTCGAGTGAGCGCCCGGCGGGACGCAGCGGTGGCAAACCCTTCGGCGACAAGCCAGGTGGCGGCAGATCCTTCGCAGGCAAACCCGGCGGCAAGCCCGGTGGCGGACGGCCCTTCGGCGGCAAGCCGGGCGGTGGCGGTCGTCCGAGCGGCGGCCGTCCCGGTGGTGGCTCCAAAGGCCCGCGTTCCGGCGGCAAGCGAGACTGAAGGCCAGTGTCGTATCGACTCGGAAACTCATTGTCATCCCGGAGCTGCGCGGCTTCGCCGCTTGTCCGGGATGACGTGGTGTTTCCTCGCAGAATGATCGATCACTAGCCGATGCGGATCGTCGGCGGACGCATGCGCGGGCGGCCGCTCGTCGGCCCCAAGCCGGGGATCGGGAGCATCCGCCCGACCTCGGACCGCCTGCGCGAGTCGCTCTTCAATGTGCTGGCCCATGCCTATGACGACCCGCTGGACGGGGCGCGTGTGCTCGACCTCTTCGCTGGCACGGGTGCACTGGGCTTCGAGGCGCTGTCGCGTGGCGCGGCCTTCGCGCTGCTGGTCGATGACGGCACCGAGGCGCGCGGGCTGATCCGCGAGAACCAGATGGCGCTTGGGCTTGCGGGCCACAGCCGTGTTTTCCGGCGCGATGCGACCAAACTCGGCGCGATTTCGGCGATGGACCCCTTTGGGGTCGTCTTCTGCGATCCGCCCTATCGCAAGGGGTTGGGCGAGAAGGCACTGAGCTCCGCACACGACGGCGGTTGGCTGGAGCCCGGCGCGCTGATCGTGCTGGAGGAGGCAGGCGATGTCGAGATCGCGCTGCCCGAGGGATTCGAGATGCTCGAACGCCGGGACTATGGCGAGACGCAGGTGCTGCTGCTGCGGGTGTGAGCCCGCCATCTCGTGAACAGCGACGGCTAACTGTCCTATCACCCGAAAAGCGCCGTCATCCTGGGCGACCGAAGGTCGTCCGGGATCCATCATGGGGCACCATCGCGCTTGATGATGGATCCCGGACGACCTTCGGTCGCCCAGGATGACGCCATCGGTGAATCTGAGGCGCCTCAGGCCGCCTTCTTGGCGGCCGCCTCGAACGGGATTTCGATGTCGACGGCGAGCGTCGAGACCTGGGCGCCGCGCTCCATCTTGACGCTGACCTTGTCGCTGTCGATCTGGACATGCTTGGCGATGGCGAGAAGGATCTCGTCGCGCAGCTTGGCGAGAAGGTCCGATCCGCCGGCCGAGGCGCGCTCATGGGCGAGCAGCAGTTGCAGGCGGTCCCTTGCGGCGGGGGCCGACTGGGTGCGGGTGAAGAAGCGACGCAGGTTCATGCCGCCTTCCTTCCGAACATCTTGCCGAAGAAGCCGCGCCGCTCGCCCGGGATGGTGATCGGCAGGTCCTCGCCCTTGAGCCGGCGCGCGGCCTGGAAATAGGCAACAGCCGGAACGCTGCGCTCGTCGGCGAGCGTCACGGGCGTACCGAGATTGGAGGCGCGCAGAACCTCCATGCTTTCCGGAATGATGCCGAGCAGCGGGATCGACAGGATCTCCAGCACGTCGTCGACCTTGAGCATGTCGCCGCGCTCGGCCCGGGCGGGGTCGTAGCGGGTGAGAAGCAGGTGTTTCTCCATCCGCTCGCCGTTCTCGGCCTTCAGCGTCTTGGAATCGAGCAGGCCGATGATGCGGTCTGAATCGCGCACGGAGGAGACTTCCGGGTTGGTCACGACGATGGCGATGTCGGCATGGCGCATCGCCAGCGTCGCGCCGCGCTCGATGCCGGCGGGGCTGTCGCAAATCACCCAGTCAAACACGCTCTTCAGGGCCGAGATGACCTTCTCGACGCCTTCAGCCGTGAGATTGTCCTTGTCGCGGGTCTGGGAGGCGGGCAGCAGATAGAGCGTCTCGACCCGCTTGTCGCGGATCAGCGCCTGCGCCAGCTTGGCCTCGCCCTGGATGACGTTGACGAGATCGTAGACCACCCGCCGCTCGGCACCCATGATCAGGTCGAGATTGCGCAATCCGACGTCGAAATCGACGACGACGACCTTGTCGCCGCCCTGCGCGAGAGCAGCCCCCAGCGCCGCCGACGACGTCGTCTTGCCGACGCCGCCCTTGCCCGATGTGACCACGATGACCTTGCCCATAGACCTCTCCTGTTGATGTCGAAATGCCGTCGGATCAGGCCAGTGATCCGGATTTGAACGTGTCGCCTTCGAGCCAGAACTGGACGGCCTTGCCGCGCAGCTCGGGCCCCAGATCCTCGGCGGTCTTGTAGTAGCCATCGATGGACAGAAGCTCGGCTTCGAGCTTGCGGCAGAAGATGCGCGCGGAGGCGTTGCCCATCGCGCCGGCCAAAGCGCGGCCGCGCAGCGTGCCGTAGACATGGATCGAGCCGCCGGCGACGATCTCGGCGCCCGACGCGACCGAACCGATGACGGTCACGTCGCCCTCGATGAAGATCAGCGACTGGCCCGAGCGCACGGGTTCGGTCACGACCAGCGAGGCCACCGCTTTTGCAGGGAGCGCGATCGAGACTGCGGCACTCTGGTTGGGAGCTGCGCTGTCGGTTGCCGCCTTCGCGCCATCAGTCACGACCGGCACCTCGATGTCCGACGTCGTGCGGCCGTCCGTCATCGCCGGCGGCAGGCTGGCATCGAGCAGCGAGGGACGCGCGCCTTCGATCCCCATGATCCGCACCTGGCGCGTGCCGAGCTGATCGACGAGATCGCGAAGCTGCGCGCGGTCGATCTCCAGCCCGGCGATGTCCAGCACCACCGGCCGCCGCATGAAGAAGCCGGTCGAGCGCGAGGCGAGATCGTCGAGCCGCGCGAGCCAGTCCGCGAAGGGCAGCTCGGGGGTCAAGGACAGCGCAAGGAAGCTTCGCCCCTTGAGGCGAATAGGCCTGGGTTGGGTTAACACGCTGGTCATCTTGGTAAATTTTCGGTTGATTCTGTGTAGGGCCGGGATGGTTAACAGAGGGTAAATCGGGGGTGCCCGAGCAGGGAATTCGGGGTCGAAAACGGGGGGCGGAGTGATCGCGAAATCGCGCTGTCGGAGCGCTGGGCGAGAGGTCGTCGGGCGTCTGGCGTCTGGCGTCTGGCGGCATGCAGGTGATCGGGCTTCTCGCAGCAAAGCCCAACCCGACAATCCGACGGCAAATTGGCCGACACCGCTAGATGTGATACAGCGTCATACGAGGAGGACCGATCGATGAGCAGTCCAGACCTGTCGGAGCCGATCTCGCTTCGCCTGCCAACCAGCATCCTGAGCGAGATCGAGACCATCGCCGCCGCCTCCGAGCGCACGCGCAGTTGGGTGATCGTTCGGGCGCTGCGACGTTATCTTGCCACCGAGGGCGCAGCGATTCTGGACGCAATCGACGGGCGCGCGGCTATCGCTGCAGGCGCGGGCCATGACATCGACGATGTGATCGGTCAGATCGAAGGCATTATTCGTTCGGGCAAAGCTGCGTGAAGCGGGTGCTATTGTCGCCGAAAGCCAGGGCATTCCTGCTTTCGGAGGCCGGCTATCTTCGAAAGCACAGTCCACGAGCCGCTGAACGCTTCCTGGATCGACTGCGCGAAGCGCGCCGCTCACTGTCCCGCTTCGATCAACTCGGCTTCAGCCAGGACGCTCTGCCTCTGCCCGGCATCCGCCGCCTCATCATGGGTGACTATATGCTCGACTATTTTCCTGGCGAAACCATCGTGATCGTCGCCATCCGCCATGGGCGGCAGAGCGAGGCTGTCATCAGCAGTGACGAAATCGAGGATTTTCCAGAGCCTGACAACCCGGCAAGCAAGGCAGACTAAACTCTCCTCACCGCCGCCCAAACAGCCGCTCGATATCGCTCAGCTTCAGCTCGACATAGGTCGGGCGGCCGTGGTTGCATTGGCCTGAATTGGGCGTGATCTCCATCTCGCGGAGCAGCGCGTCCATCTCCTCGGGGCGCAGGCGGCGGCCGGCGCGGACGGAGTTGTGGCAGGCCATCGTCGCCAACACATGGTCGAGCCGGCGCTCCAGCGAGCCGGCCGTGCCATGTTCGGCCAGCGCGTCGGCGACGTCGCGGACGAGCTTCTGGAGGTTGCCGCCGGCCAGTTGCTGCGGCGCTTCGCGGACCAGCACGGCGCCCGGCCCGAAGGGTTCGAGCCGCAGGCCCAAAGTCGCCAGATCGTCGCTCGCCGCGTTGAGCCGGTCTGCATCGACGGGATCGAGTTCGACCACCTCGGGCAGCAGCAGAGGCTGGCTGGCGATGCCGCTCTTCGCGCGCTCGGCCTTGAGCCGCTCATAGACCAGGCGCTCATGGGCGGCGTGCTGGTCGACGATGACGACGCCAGCCTTCGTCTGGGCGACGATGTAGGTCTCGTGGAGTTGGGCGCGGGCCGCGCCGAGCGGGCGGTCTAGTGCGTCCGGCGAGGGCTCCGCCAGATGGGCGCGTGCATCGGCCGAGGAGGCTGCGAAATCTGCGAAGCCCTGCTGCGGGCGGGCATCGAAACCCGTCAGCGGCGCATCCCAGGCGGAAGTCTCCGGGAGGTCGGGTCGCATCGGCGCATGGGCGTTTCCGGCGCCTGAGAAGACCGCACGGAAGGCCTCCAGCGTGCGGGCGCCGCCGGTCGTGGTGGCGCGGTGGCCGGCCTCGGCGAGCGCCGCCTTCAGCCCGGAGACGACGAGGCCGCGCACCAAGGCGGGATCGCGGAAGCGCACCTCGCTCTTGGCCGGGTGGACGTTGACGTCGACGAGGCGGGGATCGCAGGCAACGTCGAGGAAGAGTACGGGGTGGCGGTCCGAGGGCACGACGTCGGCATAGGCGCCGCGCACCGCCGAGAGCAAAAGCTTGTCGCGCACCGGGCGGCCGTTGACCGCCAGATGGACGCCGGCCGAGGTTCCGCGATGGAAGGTCGGCAGCCCGGCGAAACCCGTGACGCGGAAGCCCTCGCGCGCCGCATCGAGCCGCAGCGCGTTTTCGGGAAAATCGCGGCCGAGCGCGCGGCCCAGCCGACGCAGGCGGCCGTTATCGTCTGCCGCCTCGGCCGGC
>QBLV01000206.1:0-4517 GCA_003241815.1 Hyphomicrobiales bacterium
GGGGCCGATCCAGTCGCTCAATCGCGTGATGCGGCTCGACGACGCCGAAGGGCTCGATGTCGGCGTCGAGGTCAGCGGCCACGTCAAATGGTTCGACGTCAGCAAGGGTTACGGCTTCGTCGTGCCCGAGGATGGCGGCGCCGATGTCCTCGTCCATGTCACCATTTTGAAGCGCGACGGCTTCAATGCCATCGCCGAAGGCGCCCATATCGTTCTGGAAGCGATCGAGAAGCCGCGCGGCCGGCAGGCGATCCGGGTCCTGTCGATCGACACCAGCGCGGCGCGCCACCCGGCCGAGATGCCGCTCGCCCGCACCAATGTCCAGGTCACTCCGACCAGCGGGCTCGAACGGATGACGGTGAAGTGGTTCAACCGCCTGCGCGGCTTCGGCTTCGTCTCGGCCGGCGAGAACGCGCCCGACATCTTCGTCCACATGGAGACGATGCGGCGCTACGGGCTGGTCGAACTCATTCCCGGCCAGGTCGTGCTGGTGCGCTATGGACCCGGGCCCAAGGGGCTGATGGCGGCCGAGATTCGTCTGGAGCAGGGCGGAGTGGCGAGTTCGCACTGAGAAGATGGCGCGAGGCTCGTCATGGTCGGGCTCGACCCGACCATCTCCTGTCGCGAAGGGCGCCTTCTCCTGACCGTGATGGTCGGGTCAAGCCCTCCCATGACGTCCGCTTTTACAGCGCAAACGACGTCCCGCAGCCACAGGAACTCGTCGCGTTCGGGTTGGTGATCTTGAACGACTGGCCGATCAGGTCGTCGACGAAGTCGATCGTGCAGCCTTCGAGCAGGTCCAGCGAGGTCTCGTCGATCAGCACGGTGGCGCCATCGCGCTCGATGACGAGATCGCCCGGCGCCTTCTCGTGATCCACGTCGAAGATGTACTGGAAGCCCGAGCAGCCGCCGCCGGCGACGCTGACGCGCAGCATCGAGCCCGGCGGTTCCTTCGCCATCACGGAGAGAATGCGGGTCGCGGCCTTGTCGGTGACGGCGATGCCGCGCGGGTTGGCTTCGATCTGGATCGACATGGCGATCTCCCGGAGCAGAAGCTCCTTGCACCTGCGTTGCCCGCAAAGGTAATGGCAGCGCAGCGCCCCGACAAGCAGGGGCCGGCAACGGATCAGCCATGCCGCATCGACACGACGCCGAAGGCGGGCGCGAGCCGGGCGATCGCTGGCGGGCGCCTTACGCCTGCCGCACCGCCACGAGCCGCGGCCGGCTGGTGGCGGAGCCGGCCTCGCCGACGCGCAACCCGTTCCAGCGCGACCGCGACCGCATCATCCATTCGACCGCGTTTCGTCGGCTGAAGCACAAGACACAGGTCTTCGTCTCGCATGAGGGCGACCATTTTCGCACGCGGCTGACGCATACGATCGAGGTGGCGCAGATCGCGCGGGCTTTGGCGCGGGCGCTGGGATTGGACGAGGATCTCGCCGAGGCACTGGCGCTGGCTCATGATCTCGGCCACACGCCCTTCGGCCATACCGGCGAGGACGCGCTCGATGCCTGCATGGCTGGCTTCGGCGGCTTCGACCACAACGCCCAGACGCTGCGGATCGTGACCCGGCTGGAGCAGCGCTATGCCGGCTTCGACGGGCTGAACCTGACCTGGGAGACGCTGGAGGGGCTGGTCAAGCACAATGGTCCGCTGCTGTTCGCAGATGGCAGGCCGACCGAACGTTATGCGCAGGCGGGTATCCCGGCCGCGATCGTCGAATACCAGGCGAAGCAGGATCTCTGGCTCGACACCTATGCATCGGCCGAGGCGCAGGCCGCCGCGCTCGCCGACGACATCGCCTACAATGCCCATGACATCGACGATGGCCTGCGGGCAGAGCTGTTCGGACTGTCCGATCTGCGGGCCGTGCCCTTCCTGGGCGACCTGCTCGACGAGATCGAGGCGCTGCATCCCGGGCTGGAGACGTCGCGCGCCACCAACGAACTGGTGCGGCGGGTGATCACGCGTTTCGTCGAGGGCGTCATCGCGGAGTCGCAGGCTCGTCTGGCGTCGCTGGCGCCGGTCGATGCCGATGCGATCAGGCGGGCAGGGGGGCCGGTCATCGCGTTCCCGACAGCGATCGAGGCCGCCGATCGCGAGATCAAGGCCTTCCTCTATCCCAACATGTACCGCCACGCCCGGATCGCGCCGATCCGCACGCAGGCCGCGCAGGTGGTGACCGACCTGTTTTCGCGCTTCAGCGCCGATTCCGGGCTGATGCCCCCGGATTGGGCGGCGGGCTGCGACGGGCTCGACGGTCCCCGTCGCGCGCGCCGGATCGCCGACTATATTGCCGGCATGACCGACTGGTACGCGCTCGACGAGCACCGCCGCCTGTTTGACGCGACCCCCACGCTGCGATAGGGCCGGACGCTCACTTTCAGCAGATATTGGCCGCGATGAACCTGTTCGAGACCTATTCCGCCCGCGTCAACGCCGCGCTTTGGGCGCTCGCCGAGCGCGGGGCTTTGCCTGCCGGGCTCGATCTCGGGCGCGTCGTGGTCGAGCCGACGCGCGACCCCGCTCATGGCGATCTTGCGACCAATGCCGCGATGGTGCTCGCCAAGGAGGCCGGCACCAATCCGCGTGCCCTGGCTGCGCTGCTGGTGGAGGAACTGGTCAAGGATGCCGAGATCGTCAAGGCGGAGATCGCGGGGCCGGGCTTCATCAACCTGACGCTGCAGCCGGCCGTCTTCACCGCGATCCTGAAGGACGCCGTCGAGCGGGGCGCCGACTATGGACGCGGCGGGCCCAAGCCCGAGCCGAAGATCAATGTCGAATATGTCTCGGCCAACCCGACCGGGCCGATGCATGTCGGACATGGACGCGGGGCGGTGTTCGGCGATTCGCTCGCCAACATCCTCGCTTTCGCCGGCCATGCCGTGACGCGCGAATACTACATCAACGATGCCGGCGCGCAGGTCGACGTGCTCGCCCGCTCGGCCTTCCTGCGTTATCGCGAGGCGCTGGGCGAGACGATCACGATTCCCGAGGGGCTTTATCCCGGCGACTATCTCGTCTCGGTGGGCGAAACGCTGGCGAAGACGCATGGCGACACCTTGCTGAGCAAGCCGGAGTCGGAATGGCTGCCGCTGGTGCGCGCCGTGGCGATCGACGGCATGATGGCGATGATTCGGGAGGATCTGGCGGCGCTTGGCGTCGTCCATGAGACCTTTTTCTCGGAGCGTTCGCTTCAGAACGCCGAGGGCGATCGCGACGCGGTGGCCGATACCATCGAGGACCTGCGCGCCCGCGACCTCGTCTATGAAGGCCGGCTGCCGCCGCCCAAGGGCCAGAAGGACGAGGACTGGGAAGACCGCGAGCAGACGCTGTTCCGCGCGACGCAATTCGGCGACGATGTCGACCGGCCGTTGCTGAAGTCGGATGGCAGCTACACCTATTTCGCCAACGACATCGCCTATCACCGCTCGAAGTTCACGCGCGGCTTTGCCGGGATGATCGATGTCTGGGGCGCCGACCATGGCGGCTACGTCAAGCGCATGCAGGCGGCGGTGAAGGCCGTGACGCATCAGAAGGGCGCCCTCGACGTCAAGCTGTGTCAGCTCGTCAAGCTCCTGCGCAACGGCGTGCCGGTGAAGATGTCGAAGCGTTCGGGCGATTTCGTCACGCTGCGCGAAGTCATCGACGAGGTCGGCCGCGATGCGGTGCGCTTCATGATGATCTTCCGCAAGAACGATGCGACGCTCGACTTCGATCTCGCCAAGGTGGTCGAGCAGTCGAAGGACAACCCGGTCTTCTATGTCCAGTACGCGCATGCGCGCTGCGCCTCCATCTTCAGGCAGGCGCGCGAGGTGTTTCCCGATCTCGACCTTGCACCCGCCGCGCTGGCGCAGGCCGACCTCGCGCGCCTCACCGATGAGGCGGAGGTGGGTATCGTCAAGTTGATCGCGTCCTATCCCCGCGTCATCGAAGGCGCGGCCGCCGCCCACGAACCACATCGCGTGGCCTTTTTCGTGCATGAGCTGGCAAGCGCGTTCCACTCGCTTTGGAACAAGGGCAAAGACTCGCCGCAATTACGGTTCGTTAATCAAACTGATCGAGAGTCGACTTTGGCGAGGTTGGCGTTTGTGCATGCTGTGCGCAGCGTCCTTGCTTCCGGTCTGGCCGTCGCTGGAGTTGCGGCGCCGGACGAGATGCGCTGATGGCCACCTGGCCTTTAGTGCGCACAAGGTCAGGTTGACCGCGCCGCGCGTTGGACGTTCCATTCGCGTTGCCGGCCTGCGCTGGGATGGATCGTGCCATGAGTGAGCCAGCTAGAAACCGTTTTGCCCTCGATCTCGAAGATCTCGAGCGCCAGCTTCGGAGTGCGGGGCAGGCGCCCAAATCCGGTCAGGCGGTCGATCCGCTGGCCGAGCTGACGCGCATCGTCGATCAGGGCGATCCGCTGAAGGACATCTTCGGCCATCGCGGCCAGGCTGCCGCTCCCCAGCGGGTGCCGGCGGCATGGCAAGCCCAGGCTCAGGCGCAGTCGCGCCAGCAGGAGCGGTCGCGT
>QBLV01000206.1:4527-5317 GCA_003241815.1 Hyphomicrobiales bacterium
GGTCGCGTCAGGAGCCGTCATTCGATCCGGTCCAACAGTTGCAGGCCGCCGCCGAGCAGTCGCCGCCGCCGGCCGAGCTGCGGGGCGCCCTCGACGAATTCGAGGCGCTGCTGCGCCGCACCGATGCGGCTCGTCCTGCCGAGGTTGCGCCCGTACGGGCCGAGCCGCGCTTTGCGCCCGATGTGGCCCATGAGGATGAGAGCTTCGACCAGCCCGCGCCGCAGAGCTATGCGCGCGCCGTCGTAGTGCCGGGGCTGGCCCCCGAGCCGCGCGATCTCGACGAGGCGCGCGAGCCCTATCCCTATTACGAGCAGCAGGCCGAATACGACGTGCAGCAGCCGCATGCAGCCGTGCCGGCCGAAGACGAGATGCCGGATCTGGAGCCGCGCCGCTCGCGCAAGGGGCTCTATGCCGCCGCAGCCCTGATCGTGGTCGGCGTGGTCGGCGTCGGTGCCGCGATGTCGCTGCGCGGCACGACGACGCGCTCGGACGGCCAGCCGCCAATCATCAGCGCCGCCAACGGGCCGACCAAGGTCGAGCCGGTCAATCCCGGCGGTGCCGAGATCCCCAATCAGAACAAGCAGATCTATGAGCGTCCGGGCGAGACGCCCGCCGCGCAGACCAAGGTCGTCAGCCGTGAGGAGCAGCCTGTCGACGTGCAGCAGGCGGCGCGCTCGCTGCCGGCGCGCGTCGTGCTGCCGGGGCCGGGCTCCGGCGCCGCCACGCCCGCCGCCAATGCGCTCTCGCAGGCGCCGGTCTCCATCACGCGTGATGTCGTGCCGTCCGAGCC
>QBLV01000207.1:0-456 GCA_003241815.1 Hyphomicrobiales bacterium
GATCCGGCCCGTGTCGGTCTTGCCCTTGGCCAGGATCGGCACCGTGGTGTCGTCGGCGTGCAGGCGCTGCGCCACCATGACGTGCCGGGCGATTAGCTCATGCAGCGGCTTCAGCGCCACCGTGGCCGCGCCAACCTGGTCGGCCAGCGTCGAGACGGCGAGGTCGATGCCTTCCCGGGCGTAGCGCTCGCTCTGTCGGTTCAGCGGCTGGTGCTGCCCGAACTTCTCAAACAGGATGGTGGCGAGCAGGTTCGGGCCTACGAAGCCACGCGGCGTGACGTGGAAGGGTGCGGGCGGCTGCGTGATGGCCTCGCATGCCCGGCAGGTGAACTTCTCCCGCACCGTCTGGATCACCTTCCACGAGCGTGGGATCACCTCCAGTGTCTCGGTCACGTCCTCGCCGAGTTTCGACAGCTTCAGCGAGCCGCAGCACGGGCAGGACGTCGGCGCGGGCAC
>QBLV01000207.1:558-5268 GCA_003241815.1 Hyphomicrobiales bacterium
GCGCGGCAGGTGCTCGGGGAAGGGTTTGCGCACGGGATGGCGACGCTGCGCCGGCATGGGCGACGCCACCTGGCGTGATGCTGCCTCCGCAGCGATCTCGTCCTCCGTGGCCTTTGCCTCCAGCTCTTCGAGCTGAAGCTCCATCTGGTCGATGAGCCGGGCCGTGCGCTCCGAGCGCTGGCCGTAAAGCTCGCGGCGCAGCCTCTCGATCTGCAGCTTGAGGTGGGCGATCATCGCCTCGGTCGACGATGCGGCGGCTTTGAGCTGGAGCGCCTCGGCGTCAAGGCGGCAGGCTGTATCCCTGGCAAGCGCCGCCGCCGCTTCTGCCTCGATGCGGGCCTGGCGCTCCGCCAGGATCATCGCATGCGCCGCAGCCAGATCGGCTGGCAGCGGCGGCGAGGACGGTGATGGAAGGGCGGCGCTCACATCGAGGATGGAATCACATCCCTCTGCAAACGCAAGCAAAAAGCGTTACCCAACCGACGTCGGACGCCATGTCTCGACAGGGTTGCGCCAGTCGATGCCGGACAGGAGATAGCCCATCTGCGCCGGCGTGATCGCGACGACGCCGTCGGCCGGCGACGGCCACAGAAAGCGGCCCTTCTCCAGTCGGCGCACATAGAGGCTAGCCGCCTGCCCGTCGTGCCAGATCACCTTCAAAAGATCACCCCGACGCCCGCGGAAGCAGAAGATGTGGCCGCCGAGCGGATCGCGCTTCAAGACCTCCTGCGCCAACAGCGCCAGCGAGGCGAAGCCCTTCCTCATATCGGTGTGGCCGGTCGCGAGCCACACCTTCACACCGACCGGGACCGGGATCATCGGAGAGCCTCAAGGCCCCGCGCGAGCTTCAGGACGGCGTCCACATCGGCGGTGTACTCGACGATCATCCTCCGACCCGACCGCAGGACGATCTCAATCCGCCCCGGCGTCGGCGCGGCGACCGCCAAGGCCGGCGTCGCACCAGCGCCCATCGTCCGCGCGTCTTCGCGCTGGCCAGTCTCGGGCGTCACGAGCATCGGAATGAAGCCTGCAGGCGTAGCGCTTGGCTCGACAAGCATCGCACGCCGCCAGCCCAGCAATTGCGAGCGCGCGATCCCGTGCCGCCGCGCCGTCGCGGAGATCTGGCGCGGACCGGCCATGCTCTCCAGCACGATCCGCTCCTTCTCGCCGTCGCTCCAGCGGCGACGACGCCCCGTATCGACCACGTCGAGGCGATTCAAGACACTGTCAGTATGGCTGTCCATACTCACAGTGCTCAACGATTTGCATCACCCCGCGCAAGGCGGCCCACGCCGGACGCGTACATCATACGTGGAAGCACTCAGTCGCGAACTCTCGCGATCAGCGCCTCATCCGACCAGGACGCCTGTCCCACGAAATGAAGCAGCGACTGATGCTGGGCCGAAACCCGCGCTGGTGCCGTCACCGCCGCCAGTGGTTCCACGCTCTTGCGTGCCACCGGCATCATCAGTCCCACGCAATAGTCCCGAAGGGGTGCGGCGCGATCAGCATGGCCGATGACCTCGATCAGCGCTGCAACATAGGCATCGAAGCCCGCGCCCCCGCTCCTTGCAAAATCGCCCATCGCGCCCATCCACTTACGTGAATCGGCAGCCTACCATCTCCGGGACACGAGCGAATCCCCCAAAAAATCCACTTTGTGACTCAGTAAGATTAAGGCCCAAGTCGTGGCGTTCGTCACCGCCTACAACTTCGCCAAGCATCTGAATGCCCTGTGGCGATCGCCATACGAGGCCATTTGTCAGGTATGGACGACAGATCTCACCGTTCAAGATCGACCCGCGTCACCTCACATTGAGACCAAATTTCTCGCGTTGACGTTGTTTAGTAGCACTATGATGCGATCGACCTGATCCGACGGCACGGAGGCGCTGAACAGAAACCCTTGCGCCTGATCGCAGCCTTTTCTGCGCATGCGTTCGAGTTGCTCCCCCGTCTCGACACCCTCCGCTGTTACTTTCATGCCAAGCGAATGACCAAGCTGGATGATGGTACGCACTATGGTGCGCGCCTCGTTGCTTCCGAAATTGCCGCTGATGAAGCTTCGGTCTATCTTTAGCTTGTCGAACGGGAAGCGCTGAAGATAGCTCAGCGAGGAGTAGCCTGTGCCAAAGTCATCGAGAGATATCTGCACTCCCAGTAATCGGATCTGATGAAGTATCGCCAGGCTCTCATCGCTTCCCTGCATCAGCACCGATTCGGTAATCTCAATCTCAAGCCGGGATGCATTGAGACCGGAGTTGAAAAGTGCCCCAGCGATTTTCAGCGGGAGCGTTGGCTCAATTTGCCTCACGGACACGTTCACCGCCACTCCGACGTCAGTCGGCCATGTTGCGGCGGCCAGGCACGCCTGCCCAAGCACCCAGTCGCCGATGGCAACAATCGCCCCAGTTTCTTCGGCCACCGGGATGAATTCCGCAGGGGATACCCGCCCGCCCGCCGGATGGTTCCAACGGAGCAATGCTTCAAACCGGCAAACACGACCCGTTGCAATCTCGATCACCGGTTGATACTCGATCTCGAATTCCTGCGCTTCCAGAGCCTTGGCAACCTCCGCTTTCAGTCTCTCGCGGCGCAGGAACAACTCTTCCATCGCCGGTGCAAACAAACGCGCCATACCTTTGCCGGCGGATTTGGAATCATAAAGGGCAATATCTGCCCTCTTGAACAATTGCGCGGTGTCCACGCCGTCATTCGGATACATGGCGATACCCGCGCTGGCTTGAACCGATACCAACAGCCCCTCTATTTCAAAGGGCAACCCGATCAAAGCAATCAAGTGATCCGCCAAAGCCAGGGCCTCGGACGCGGTTGCATTTTGCCGCGTTACCGCAAATTCATCGCCACCAATCCGGGAGACCAAATCAGAGGCATCGAGCGCTGACTTGAGTACAGCTGCGATATGCATCAGCACCTTGTCGCCCACGGGATGTCCCCGAGTGTCGTTCACGCCTTTGAAATCGTCCAAATCAACAACAATGACGGCAATCTGTGTACTGCTCGCATTGGCCAAAGCTCGATCCAGGCTTTTGCCGAACTGGAACCGGTTTGTCAGCCCTGTCAGATGGTCGTGTTCTGCAAGGTAGGCGATATGCTCACCGGCGCGCTTGCGCTCCGTGATATCTTCCACGATCGCGAAACCGAACTTGGGTTCTCCATCCTCATGGCTGGCAGTTATAGTCCTTGTTCCCCACCGAATGGAGCCATCTTTGCATCGATAACGCCGCTCGCCTTGCCATGAAGGAACTCCGGAGGCCAGCGCTCGAACGGCCTCAAGATCCACGTGCCTGTCCTCCGGTACAGAAAGCTCGGCGAGGGTCATATGAAAAAGCTCATCGGCTGAATAGCCGGTAAACACTTCGTACTGTCGGTTCACCCGCACGAACTTTGTCGTCTTGATGTCGAGCCACGCCATCGGGATGCATGACACATAGAATACGTCGAGAAATCTTCGCTCGCTTAAGGTCAGCTCGGCATTCTGCGCGCGCAAACCGGCCTCGGTGTCCAGTCTTCGCAACTCTGCCGCGATCAAGCCCGCCACCATTACGATGGAGACGGGGTAGAGCAGGATCGCCGATCCAAAAATTGCGTTAGCTACGGCGATGACTGTCGCAATGGGCGTGGTTCCCATAAACCAACCGAGGAAAGGAACGAGCGCATTCAGCAGAGCCAGCGCGACGCCAAATAATGCAAGGTTGGTTTTCGTTCTATTGAGAGGAGCGCACTGGAATGCGATTGAAAGCACTGCGCACAACACGATCGCTATTATCGCACCGACAAACTGACCACCCATCGCGAAACGGAAAAGGATTGCTAAAGCTGTACAGACGATCGCCGCGATAGGTCCGCCCGAAATGGCAGCTATGGCAATGATGGCGTTGCGCATGTCTCCATAGATGCCTTCGGAGATGGGGAACGCCGTCAACATGGACGCGATGACTGTCGCGCCGAACATGACGCCCAAAAAGAGCGAGCGAAGGCTTGGGCGACGTGGAAGAAAGGGTAAGGCTCGCGTGAGCAGAAAGACGCAGCCCAGTGTCACGAGGACATTGGTGAACATTCCGAGCGCGACTTGATGCACCGCCATCATAAGATCACCCCATGCGTGCGACAGTTTCTCCGCGACAAATCTTAAGAGGTCGTGTCCCTGATGGTGGTGTAGCTCCCGAGGGCCACCACGATGCCGGCTTGGCCGGGCTGGTCAGGCGGCCACGGCTGGCAGGCTGACGATGGGATCATCGCTGATCGGCGCGATGCTTTCCAGCGTGATGTAGCGAGCGCGCTGGACGGCCCATTCGTCATTCTGTTCAAGCAGGATTGCGCCGACGAGCCTTGTGATGGCGGCCTCGTTGGGGAAGATGCCGACGACCTCGGTCCTGCGCTTGATCTCGCCGTTGAGGCGTTCCAGCGGATTCGTCGAATGCAGCTTGGCGCGGTGCTGCGTCGGGAAGGTCATGTAGGCGAGCACGTCGGTTTCGGCTGTGTCCATGTGAACAAGCGCCGAAGATTATCCCCTCGAATTCTGCCTTTAACCCGTTGACTTGAATGGCATATTGCCTGTCAGAGAGGGTCTATGATCGGTGCCGATCCTGACCCCTCTCTCAATGAAGATAACCTTTTTAATTGAATGGTTTATACCAAATCCCATGGATCATGACGCATGGGCCCATTTCCGTCGGCCGATGGACA
>QBLV01000208.1 GCA_003241815.1 Hyphomicrobiales bacterium
GCAGCCTCGCCGCGGCGGAGCAAAACCAGGCCACCGCCGAACACGTCGATCCCGAGACCGGCGAGATCACCCCAGGCTGATCCGAAACGATCGCGACGATATGCAAAGGGCCCCGATCGGGGCCCTTTGCATATCGTCCCCCCATGCCGCCACTGGCCTGCTTTTACTCCGCCACCCTGGCCTGGAATCCGACCGCCGTTGACATGTCCGCCTTACGCGCCCGCGTCGGTGACGATCCGGCAGACTGGCTGCCAATCTTTATGGGAAGGAGCGACGCATGAGGCGAACTATTGAGGCATGCCTGCTCGTTGTCGGTCTGCTTGGCGTAGCGCCGGCATACGCTGCGATCCCGGTGAACGACGCCAAGCAGCTCGACGAGAAGGCCGCGACCTCGGGCACGACGATCAAGCTTGTTCCGATCACGACCCAGCGGAGAACCGCCAATGACGGCGTCAAATGCGCCGTCACCACCGGAAAAAAGGCCGAGGTCAAGGATCCGGCGACAAAGGCGGAGACTGGCGCTGGCGCAAAGACAATCCAGGCCTATGCGCCCACGATGCCAGCGACGCCGGCAGCGGATGCCAAGGGCGGCGCGCTGGCGAGCCAGCATCATTTCAAGACGACGAGCGACGTCGTCGGCGGGCTTGAGGCCAGCCGCACAAGTCTGACCAGCGCCCAGAGCGCCTTTCAACAGGCCAGCCAGCAGGTCGGAACCGCCAAGACCATCATGGCGGCGATCGACATGAACAGTGCGGCGCGAACCCAAAACGGCCTCGCCTGGTCAGGTGCGACCAACGCCAGCAACATCTGGGTCACGGCAATCAACGCGCTCAATCTCGCGCGGACCAGCGATCGCAGCAGAAGTGCCGGCGGCTTGAAGATGGGCGGCGGTTTGGCGGCGAGCGGCACAGTTTGCCCGGTTGGCATGATCGGGAGCGGCACGGTAACCGATCCCTGTCGCAGCACCTCGACCTGTTCGACGACGCCGGTCGGTGCGACGCCTGATCCGGCCTGCGTTAGTGCTCGCTTCGTCGATAGCAGCGGCAATGTCCTGTTCTATCTGGCGCAGGCCCAGGCGGAGAACACCAGTGACATCGCCAAGACGAGCGGCGCGTCAGGCTCAGGCTCGACCGCGAGCGATATCGCGGCCGTGCTCCAATCCATCGCAGCCCCAACCCGATAGGAGACCGCCATGCGGATCGCCGTTCTTGCGAGCATCCTCACCCTAACCCCGGCCCTGAGCCATGCGCAGGGCGTGCCGGTCATCGACAGCGCGAACCTCGCCAAGGCCCAAGAGATCGCGACCAACACCCAGCAGATCCTGCATGCTGATCGCGACATCCTCCAGCACACCAAGAAGACGCTGGAGGCCGTTACCGGCGACCGGGCCTCGGAGGCTCAGGGCAGTCTCGCTCAGATGGCGCTTGGCGGCGGCTTCTCGATGGCGAAAGCGCCTTCGCTTGGCTCGGTAATTTCTGGTGGCGCGCTCTCTTTCACCGGCATGGGCTCGACCTCGCAGAACATCGTCTCCGGGCTGATCAACGGCCTGCAATTGGTCAAGACGATCACCGGTTTGACCGGCGGTCAGTCGCATCCTTCCGACAAGGCCTATTCGAACGCCGTCAATGTCGCGGCCACGCTGTCTGGACTGATCGACTCGACGCAAGGAGCGATCCAGACCCGCTCGAGTTCTTTCGTCCAGGGCGGCCAGCAGATCGGCCAGGCCAAGGATTTGAAGGGCAGCGTCGATCAGAACACCCAAATCCAGATCCAGACCGGGCAGACGATCAACGAGCTCACCGGCGTCGTAAACAATGCGGCCACCGCGGCAAACCAGCAAAACCTCGACCGGATTGCGTCGGAATCGGCTGCCGCCCGCGCGATGGTCTTTTCACAGCGTTGAGGGGGAACGCCACCATGATCGGTCGCGGACCCGTCTTTTATGTCGTCCTGGCATCGAGCCTGGCGGTCGTCATGCTTGCTGGCGTTGTCATGATTGGACGGCTCGTCATGCCGCAGGAGCCGGCTGCGCACATTGCCTCAAAAGCCGATGCCGAGGCGGCCGCGCGCGCCATGACTTTCTCGTCGCGGAAGGAACGCTCACCATGAAGCGGCGTCTCGCCATCATCCTGGGCTCGATCGCGCTTGGCTCTGTTCTCTCAGCCTGCGCTTACAAACCGCTTAAGGCTCCCTGCGGTCCCGATGAGGGTGGCCAGCCGCTGGCTTTTGCCGCCGCCCCGTCCCTACCGGAGCCGTTCGCATCGCAGGACCCGTGCGGTCCGATGCGGTCGTTATGAGATTCGGCCATGAACAATTTCTCCATCACGACCCTGCTGTCTCAGGTCGACCAGATCGGCCAGAACTACGTCTCGACCGCCTATCAGGCGCTTTCGAACGCGGCGACCCAAGGTGGCGCAACCAGCGTCGCCGGCCTCTTACTGACGCTCTACGTCATCTTGTGGGGTGTCGGCATCTGGCAGGGCACCGCGACGGGCGGGCCGGCCGACCATGCCTTTCGGCTCTTCCGGGCCTTCCTGATCTACGCCATGGCGACGCGCTGGAGCGATTTTCAGACGCTAGCCTATGGGCTCATGAACGAAGGACCATCCTCGATCGGCAACGCGCTGCTCAGTTCCGTGACCACGCCCAACAGCACAGGCACCGCTGCGAACCTGACCTCGGTCAATGGTGTCCAGAACGCGCTGCAGAACATGTGGAACACCACAAATAACGCCACCGAAGCCTTCCTGCAGAACGCCGGCATCACCAATTGGGGTCCCTACATTTTTGCAGCCGTCTTTTATGTCGTCATGGCGATCATGATCGGCTTCGCGCTCTTCCTGATCGTGCTCTCAAAGCTGTTCATGTGGCTGCTCCTGGCGCTGGCGCCGATCTTCATCCTGCTGCTGCTGTTTGGCGTCACCAGCCGCTTCTTCAGCGGCTGGATGAGCGCGCTGGTGCAGTATTTCGTGGTGCAGGTGCTGGTCTACGCGTTTCTGGCCTTCTATGTGTCGCTGATCCAGCAATCGATCGACGCGCTGAACGGTGTTGCAGCCTCGCGCAATGCAACCTGGGCAACGATCGGCCCCGTCGTACTGCTCGCCATCATCGGCATCCTGCTGCTCGCCCAGATCAACAATGTCGCGGCTGCGATCGCCGGCGGATTTCCGATCGGCGCACCGCGGATCGGCGCCTTCTATGCCAATGCGACCGGCTATCGCGCCATACGCGCAGCCTATGCCCAGGGTACGGCGATCCGCAATCCCTTCAATCCGGCCTCGCTCTCGCTGCGCGAAGAACTCTCGGCCCGCCAGCGCGCCCGCGTCGGGTTGCGCTCGAACCAATGGGCGCAGTCTCCGGAATTCCAACGCCTGGCCGCGCAGATCAGCAATCCGGAGGGCGGCGCTCGACCGATCACGAAGGCTAATTCATGAGCGAGGCTACCTCCACCGAACCCCACGCGAAACTCGATCCTTGCTACTTTGCCGACGGCATGACCTGGGAACATGATCTCGCGCGCCGCAATCGCAATTCGCGCGCGATTGCGTGGATTGTCGCGACGATCATGACGATCGTCGCGCTCGCATCGCTCGGCACGCTCGCCCTGCTCGTGCCGCTCAAGACCTACGAGCCCTATATGGTCGTCGTCGACAAAACGACCGGCTTCGTTGAGGTCAAGCGGCCGATGGCCGAGGGCCCGCTCAGCCAGGATGAAGCGGTCACCACCTTCAATGTCGTCCGTTATGTGAAAGCGCGCGAGACTTATGATCCAAAAGCGCTGAAGGACAACTTCGACCTCGCGCAGCTGCTGGCGACCGGCGACGCCGCGCGCGAGCTTACTGAGATCTATTCGCCGGCCAACCCCCAGAACCCGGTTAGGCTGCTCGGCGCCAACACGGTCGTCTCGGTTGCAGTGAAGTCGGTGACGTTCCCCAATAACCGCACGGCGCTGGTGCGGTTCTCGACCGAGGAGAAGAACGCGACCTCGATTACGACCCGAAATTGGGTTTCGCTGCTGCGCTTCCGCTACACAGCGTCGCCGATGCGCAACGAGTATCGTTTCGACAATCCCCTCGGTTTTCAGGCGCTCGAATACCGCCGCGATCAGGAAACCGCGCCGTCACCCGGAACGGTCGGGTCGCCGCGGTCATGATGGGTCAGCATCGTAAGGGGCGTGGCTTTCTAACCGCGCTCTGGCTTTCGGCATCGCTGGTGCCGGCCTGGTCGGAAGCGGTGCCGGCGCCCGGCCGAACCGATCCTCGCATTCGCGACATCGTCTTCAACCGCGACAACGTCACGGCGATCGATGCGACATATGGCACCTCGACCATGATCGTGTTTCAGGACAGCGAGAAGATCGAGACGCTCGCGATCGGCGACTCGATCGCCTGGAAGGTCGAGCCCAACCGCAAGGGCAACATCATCTTCCTGAAACCCGTCGAAAAGAACGCGCAGTCGAACCTCAACATCGTCACCGACAAGCGGGTCTATTCCTTCGTGCTGCGCTCCAACGAGCGCGCGCCCAAGGCCCAGCTCTACACCGTCAGATTCCGCTTCCCAGATGACGAAGCCGATGCACGCCTGCTCGCGGTAGCAAAGGAACGCGCTGCCAATCCCAATCTCAAGGATCTGAACGTCGCCAATGCCAACAGCGACTATGGCTACAAGGGCTCGTCGGTGAACAAGCCACTCGCCGTTTTTGATGACGGCACAAAAACCTGGTTCCGGTTCGAGGGCGAAACGCCGGCCATCTACAGCGTCGATGGCGAGCGCAACGAGGCCCTGGTCAATCATCGCACCGAGGGGCCGTTCGTTGTCGTCGACAAGGTCGCTCCGCAATGGACGCTCCGCAACGGCCAGGAATCGACCTGCCTGTTCAACCGCCGCACCACGAATCGTCGCGAACCGACCGGGCTCGAGCCCTATGCGCCGCAGCGCGTCGGGCAGGCCAGACGCTGAGGGGAGGGGACATGCCGGGACCAGACGAGTATCGCTCGATCGAACTCGAGGCTGCCGCCGCGACCGCCGTGGCGCGCGCGCCGACAGCGCTCGGAAATCTCCTGAAATTCGGCGTGCCCGCCGGCGCGTTGGTCCTGGCAGCCTGGATGATCTCTTCCTCTTTCCGGGCGGGTCCGAAAAACATGACCGCGCCGGACACCGAGGAGTTTCGCACGACCCAGTTTCCAGCGCCGTCGCTCGATACGCCGCGCCCCTCGTCATCGCAGGGCACGATCTTCATCCCGCCAGCCCCGCC
>QBLV01000209.1 GCA_003241815.1 Hyphomicrobiales bacterium
CCAGATCACTGGCTCAGCCCACCAAAGGACGATCGACGTGCATCAAGCGGGCTAGCTCTACCGCGATAGGCCGGCCCGATGGCCGGTGCAGGAGCCCGTCAGGCATATGACCATCCCCGATGATCCCACGTCCGCGGACCCGGCGTTCTGGCTCAAACTCGAAACCGAAGCGCTCTTCCAAGGCCATGGCGCATTCGACCAGCAGCAGATCGTGCCGCGAGGTTGCGACCCGAATACCTTTAGTCGGAACCAGGTGATCCCCGGCAACCGCGCAGCCCTCGACCGTTGGAATCAAAACCGTCGCTGTCGACGCAGGAAATCGCCGTCTTTCCAGCATGCCCGCATCGCACAAAGCCCTTACACGCCGAGCCCCGGTTGAAAACTCGACCCCCATTTTCTGAGACCACTGCAATACCGAGACAAACCCATGTCCATTGGTCCACTTCAGCAGTTCTTGGTCTCTGTCTGTCAGTCTCATTCCCACTCAATCTTCTCCTTCGCCCGCCCCGCCTTCCGACCCCTCATGACTGTCGTAGGTCGTGAGGGGTCGGAAGGCGGGGCGGGCGAAATCCACCAAAATGTCAGAGACTTATGGTTAATGAGGTGCTGACTGGAGGTGGGCAGTTTTATGAGCGGCTTTTTGAGCAGGCGCATGGGCAGGGCGACGCCATGCGCTCCTTCGCCATCGGAGGAGGCCCAACGCCGACTTCAATGCTGGTGCTTACGCTGGCCCCAGCGGTTGCCGGGCAACCCTGAGATCGGGGGCGGGCAAGTTACGTCTCCGATTCACGACGCTGCGCCAGCGATACCGCCGGCGACCCTTCGCAAGCAGGTCGCGAAGTGAGAGACCTAGAAAATGGTGATGGGGATCATTCCGCGGCATGTCCCGAGGCCGTTCCAGTCCCGATCCGGCAGCTTCGGCCAGCCACGTCCGGAACCATTGACCCGACTGCTCGTGCAGGGACAAACTCGTCCCTGAAGCACTGCCAGCGACGCGCATCGAACAAGGCCTTCAGCCAGCCGATAGTCGTCGCTACAGCCGCCCTATCGCGCGCCTCGCGTCGATACGTCAGCCATATGTCGCGGTGTTTCGTTATCGGGAGGTTCAGGGGAACGACCCTGTTCCCGAACGCAATCGAGTAGTTCGGCAGCGCGCCGACGCCCATGCCGGCCTCGATCGCCCGGATGGCGCCACAGCTGCCCAGCACCCGGACCCCGACTTGCGCGATACGGATCTCTCCCAGGACGTTGGCGACGTGCCCTTCTTCGACATGCCCGTCCAACTGCCCCTGAGATCTGGCTTGCGAATCCGGTCTGAGAGACGGGGCGCTTCTGTAAATACGAATTAAATCCAAGTCACTGATATCAAATCCAAATACGGAGAATAGCGGCTCACACTCCTCATACATTTCGACAATATATCCGATATTTTATGCACCATATTGACATTATGCCCCAAATGTGTCACGCATATATCTAATGCATACGAGGATAGTTATGAGAGACAGACGGAAAAAATTTGTAGAACTTGCGGAAGCGCGCGTGAGCCGCGCGATGAAGGACATTCGCCTGATCGGCAATCTCGCGAATAAAAGCGCCTACGAGTACACAGACGAAGATGTCCGGCGAATATTCAGGGCGCTTCAGAAGGAATTTGATTCTGCGAAATCGCGCTTTACAGGCGATGCCGGTGGCAAGGACGCAGAATTCCGGCTTGATTAGAAAAAATGATATTTCAGGGAGGAATAAATGGCGACGTGGCAGTTTGAAAATGTGCCTGCAGCTCTTGTAGAGCAGGATCCTACTCAGCGCGATCAGTTTAATAACGATGAAGTCGATCTGGCAGAGGCTCTCGTCCGCGAAGTCATTCAGAATTCAACGGACGCCGCCGTCGACGGCAATGCCGTCAAGGTCACTTTTGCAGTCCGTAAACTGGACAGCGTCGCCACGGCATCTCTGGGTAAGATGTTTGCGCCTCTTCGCGCGCATCTTGATGCGTGCGGCATCAGTCACGCATGTCTCGACAAGGCTGAGACAACGCTTCTTGTCGTCGAGGATTTTGGCACACGAGGCCTGACCGGCAAAACTGATGCGCGCGACAACGACAATTTCCGCAACTTCTGGCGCCGGCATGGCCGATCCGGAAAAGGCGGTGCGTCTGGCGGACGCTGGGGGCTGGGTAAGCTGGTCTATTCCTCATCGTCTGAGGTGCGCGCGTTTTTTGGTTTGACGGCCCGAGCAGGCGACACAGGGCCGCTTCTGATGGGGCAGGCCGTTCTCAGGAACCACGAGATCGGCAGCAATCATCATCCGGCACATGGATTCTGGTTTACCGATTACGGCACGACCGAGCATCTCCAGCTTCCGGTTACCGACGCTGCAACCATCGATGAATTCCGGGCACTTACAAAGGTGACGCGCCAGGTTCAGCCCGGGCTGTCGATTGCCGTCCCGTACCTCAAAGCCCAGATCACGGAGACCAAGCTGATTGAAGCGGTGCTCCGCAATTATTATTTCCCGATCCTCTCCGGGAAGCTGGTGGTTGAGGTCGGTAACGTTCTGATCGATCACCAGACATTCCATGCGGTCGCGGCTCAGCACGCGAAAACGCAGACCGGTCAGACAATCGCTCTCGCGTTTGTCGAGCAGGTCAGCAAGGCGCTGACGCAGGCACCAGCTATCGTTGCGGCCTCTGCACCCGGCGCTAAAGGCATCGTCGATACGATGTTCAGCAAGGACCAGATGGACGAAATGAAGACGACTTTCCGGGAAGGGAAGCTCCTGCGCGTTCGCCTGCCTGTCATGCTGAAGCGCCGCAACGGTGGCGACTGTGCATCCTATATCGATCTGTTCCTGCATTCTCTCGCAGAAGGCGAGAAGCCCTTCGCTCTGTTCGCTCGCGGGTCGATCACTGTCCCCGGCGAAGCGCGGTATTTTTCGGGGATTCAGGCCCTCGGCGCAATGGTTGCGAGCCAGAAAGACATTGTCGAGTTTCTGGGCGACGCCGAGAACCCGGCACACACAAACTGGATCGCCAGCGCAGAAAAGCTGGAAGAGCGATGGGCTTCTGTCGGCGTGGTCGCACGTATCCGACATGCTTTGCGCGAACTGCATCTGCTGGTCGCCGAGCAGGTCGCCCGCAAGGATGAAAACGCCCTCATTGATCTTTTCTCGCTGGTCGATCCGTCGCGATCCAACAAGGGGCCGAAAAAGCGCTCACCCAAACCGGCCATCGATGTCGTGCCGAAGGAAAAGGCCATCAGCATCAAACCAAGAGCTGGCGGCTTTGATCTGGTCGCAGGTCCCGGTGCTGCAAAATGGACGTTCCCGAGGAAGATCCGGATCAGGGTGGCGTACGATACGATGGTGGGGGACCCGTTCAATGCACACCACAGGTTCGACTTTGATCTCACCAAAGGTGACATCGAAATCGAGACCACAAATGCCGACTGCCAAGCGCAGAATGAAAAAGTTCTGATCGCCACCGTGAACGGCCCGGATTTCGTCGTCAGCGGACTTGGCTTTGATACGAACCGCGATCTGGTTATTGATGCGAGGGCTGCGTAATGGCTGTTGCAAAACGTCGTATTAACTCCACAAACCGCAAGCGCATCAGCCGCGAAGCTGTTGATATTCGCTTGCTTGAAACTCCGCCCGGCACGCCGCCAAAAGCGACGGCTGAGCTGAAGCTTGCAGACTTTGGATTTCCGGAAAGCGCCATCGTAGCGATCGAGGCATATCGGGGCTCGTCGCTGATGCGCTTCGACTGCGGAACCATCGGCAGTCTGAACGTGCCGCCCCTGATGGTGCTCGACGAAATCGATCTCAGCGGAACCATCCAGTTTCGGGTTAAGGTGGTCGACCGGACCGGCGTCAACGGGCGCCTGCTCGGAGCCGCGTCGCGCATATCGCCGCGGAGCAGCGATGACAGTGAAGGCCGCAGAAGCCTGCTTGAAATCTCCTATGAGGATCTGGGGTCGCGGATCTGGGCAGTTTCCGTGGACGACCACGAGAAGCCTGCACTTCTGCTCAACATGAATGCTACCGGCCTGAATGAGCGGATCATGACCGATCCGCTGGTCCGCGGCATCGTCATGCCAGCAGCGTTCCGCATCGTACTCGAGCGTCTGGTAACCCTGTCGCCGCCGGATGACGACGACGAAGACGACTGGAAAGGTCTGTGGCAGCGTTTCTGCGAAGAAGAACTGGAAGTTCCGGGAAGCCCCTGGGAGAGTGACAAAGAAGCAAAACAAAAATGGATCGATCACGCTGTGTCCACCTTCGCAGGCCGGGCCCAGTTCCTTGAAGAGATCCGTAAAGAAGCACAGGGGGGCAAATCATGATCAAAGAACTGCGCAAGCTGAATGAAAGCGGCATCCAGAAATTTCGCGAATGGATGCAGGACGGTGCATCAGGAGCTGTGCCGCTCGGACTGATCACCGACCCTGAAACGTCAGATGGGCTTTCCGTGACCATCTGCCCCGATCGCCATAATTTTAAAGATCGCGTCGAATTTGGCGCGTACCTGACAGACCTGCTCAAAGATCTTGACCCCCGCGAGATCTCACGGGATGTAGGTTTGTGGTCTGCGCTTGGCCTGATCTGGTTCGATCTTATCTGCTCAAGAACGAAGGACGGGGAGCGTCTTGTTCGCGAGGAGTACCGTTACATTCTTGATAACGGGTACAACGTTTACTATCGCCATCTCGTCCGCACCCCGTGGAAGTTTTATCTGGAGCACGGTGAGAACGCACGCTTTCTGCTGGTCAGCCCGCGCGAGCAGACATATCCGCTGAGCATTCACAGCGAACTTGCAGAGCAGGTCGCAGGACGGCAGCGCGTCATCGGCAGCAAGTCCATCATCCGCGCTGCCAATATCATGTATCTGGATCCCGCGACGGGTCGCCCCCGCAGAGGCGCAGCAGGTGCCCTGGGCGGGGCTGCGCTCCGGTTCGGCAAAGTCGTGCGGCAGCTGGATCTGACCTTCGATCCGGAAGTGATGTCGCCGGTCGAGTTCATCGAGATCCTGCCTAAGGTGTCAACGGCGGTCGGATTCCAGGCCAGGGTGGCGGAGTAAAAGCAGGCCAGTGGCGGCATGGGGGGACGATATGCAAAGGGCCCCGATCGGGGCCCTTTGCATATCGTCGCGATCGTTTCGGATCAGCCTGGGGTGATCTCGCCGGTCTCGGGATCGACGTGTTCGGCGGTGGCCTGGTTTTGCTCCGCCGCGGCGAGGCTGC
>QBLV01000020.1:0-13842 GCA_003241815.1 Hyphomicrobiales bacterium
CGGTTCCCGGTCAGCCGGCGGGGAGGATCTCCTGCTCGATCGCGCCGAAGATCGTGTGACCGGCCGCGTCCTTCATCTCGATGCGAACCGTGTCGCCGAAGCGCAGCGGCTGATCCTGAGCCAAGGGCACGATGGTCGCCAGAATCGTGCCCGCGCCGAGCGCATGCCTCTGCGCCGCTTTGGCGATCAGCTTTGCGGCATCACCCGCGCCGCCCGTGTTCCCGCGATGCGGGGATTGCTGGTTGATCTGCCTGAGCAGCGGCAGATCGATGCCTCCATTTCGCCAGGCCGGGCCGATCTCGTCGGGTGTCACGACGACAGGCGAAAAGCTGAAGGACTGCTCGAGGTCAGCGGGGTCGGCGATGTCGCGGCCATCGCTCGAAACCTGATTTTGGACCTTCACACTGCAAGCCAGCATGACGAGGCGGATGTGAGCCGAAGCCTGCGACTGGCCGACATCGGCGGGGACGTCGCCTGTGACAACGGCGAAGCCGGCCTCGACGAGGATGCCGGCGTTTTCGTCCCTTGCCCGGACGGCCTCGCGCGGACCCAATGCAGCGTCGGAGCGCATGGTCATCAGCGCAGCGTCGGAGCCCGCCGCCATCAGCCGCCGATAGGTGCGCGGCAGCGGCGCAGCGCAGTCATGTTCGTGAAAGCGGAAGGACGGCACCGAGCCGTGCTCCAGGCTGACGGCGAGATCGGCAAGGCGCGGCGCGAGACGATCCCAGTCGTCGAGCGCCGCCTGCAGGGTCGGCACGACCGGAAAGGCATCGGTGGCACGCGTCAGATCCCGGGAGACCACAACCAGGCGGCCATCCCGGCCATGCAAAAGCGAAGCGAGTTTCATGTCTTTTCATTCCTCGCGCGACACGCCAATAAGGGCTCAACAAGCCCAAGGGAGGGACACCTTATGAAACGTCGCGACTTTTTGAAAACAGGCGCGCTGGCGGCCGCCGCCACGCCGGTCGCGATGCCGGCCGTGGCGCAGTCGCAGCCCGAGGTAAAATGGCGGCTGACGTCGAGCTTTCCGAAGTCGCTCGACACGATCTTCGGCACGGCGCAGCACTTCGCCAAGCTCGTCAGCGACGCCACCGACGGCAAGTTCCAGATCCAGGTCTTCGCGCCCGGCGAGATCGTGCCGGGCCTGCAGGCGCTCGACGCCGTGTCCTCCGGCACGGTCGAATGCGCACATTCACCGACCTATTTCTACATCGGCAAGGACCCCACGCTGGGCCTGGGCACCGGCATTCCGTTCGGCCTGAATGCCCGCCAGCAGCATAGCTGGTGGCATTTCGGCGGCGGCGAGCAGATCGTCAACGGCGTGCTCGACCGCTTCAACGCCTATTCGATCCCCTGCGGCAATTCCGGCTGCCAGATGGGCGGCTTCTTCCGCAACGAACTCAAGGGTGTCGATGACCTCAAGGGGCTGAAGTTCCGCATCGGCGGCATGGGCGGGGCGGTTCTGGCCAAGCTCGGCGTCGTGCCGACGCAGATCGCACCGGGCGATGTCTATCCGGCGCTGGAGCGCGGCACGATCGACGCGGCCGAATTCGTCGGCCCCTATGACGACGAGAAGCTCGGCTTCATCCGCGTCGCCAAATATTACTACTATCCCGGCTGGTGGGAGGGCGGCGCGATGCTGCACCTGATTATCGGCAAGGAGGCCTGGGCCAAGCTGCCAAAGCACTATCAGGCGATCGTGCAGAACGCCTGCGAGGCGGCCAACAACTGGATGCTGGGCAAATACGACTTCGTCAATCCGGGTGGCCTGCGCCGGCTCGTGGCGCAAGGGGCCCAGTTGCGGCCCTTCCCGCTGCCGGTGATGGAAGCGGCGCTGAAGGCGGCGGAGGAGTATTACGCCGAGACTGCGGCGAAGAGCCCGGACTTCAAGAAGGGCTATGATTCGATGGTCGCCTTCCGCGGCGAAAACCTGCTCTGGTGGCAGGTCGCGGAATTGTCCTTCGATTCCTTCATGAACCGGCTGAAAGCGCGCTGAGCGCTCGGCCCGACGGAGGCGGCAGCTTGACGACGTCGACGAAACCGCCCTCCTCTCCGCCGGAAACCCCGCTCCGGCTGGAGCAATTCCTGCCTTACCGCCTCAACGTCGTCGCCTTCCATTCGGCCCGCGCGCTGGGGCGGATCTACGACGCGCATTTCGGCATTGGCATCCCGGAATGGCGGGTGGTGGCGCAGCTCGGCGAGTTCGGGAGGCTGACCTCGCGTGACATCGGCGAGCTCGCGCAGATGCACAAGACCAAGGTCTCGCGCGCGGTCACGGAGCTGGAAAAGCGCGGGCTGATCTCGCGCGCCGAGAACCGGCAGGACCGGCGCGAATCCTTCGTGGCGCTGACGGCGGCGGGCGAACGAATCTACGCGCAGATCGTGCCGCTGGCGCTGGCCTTCCAGGCACGCTGGACGGAGGGTATCGCGCCCGAGGAGCTCAAGGTGTTCGAACGCGTGCTCTCGACGCTGACCGAGCGCAGCCGCCATCTGGCGGGTGGCTATCGCGAGGATGAGGGCTGAACGTGGGCGCGCCAGTCGCTCTGGCCTCACAGCCTCATCCTGAAGAGCCGGGAAGCGGCGTCTCGAAGGATGGTTCAGCCCGCGCTCGAGACATCTGGAGCATCCTTCGAGACGCGCCTGCGGCGCTCCTCAGGATGAGGACAGTGGATCAGAAGAACTGCGCGAGGTTTCGGCGGATGCGCTCGAGCGGGGGCTCGCCGGCGGGTGGCGCCACAAATGCCTGGCCGGTGATGGCCTCGAAGGCGCGGACATAGACATTCGAGGTCTGCGCGATCAGCTCGGCCGGGATCGGCGGCAGCTGCTCCTTGTAGGGGTCACAGCGGGCGACCACCCAGTTGCGGACGAAATCCTTGTCGAAGGATTCGGGCTTTCCCCCAGCCTCGAAGCGCGCCCGATAGCTGTCGGCCATCCAGTAGCGGCTCGAATCGGGGGTGTGAATCTCGTCGGCCAGCAGGATCTTGCCTTCGGCATCGGTGCCGAATTCGTATTTGGTGTCGGCCAGGATCAAGCCGCGCGCGGCAGCCAGAGCCTGTCCACGCGCAAACAGTGCCAGCGCATATCCGCTGACCATATCCCATTGCTGCTGGGTCAACAGCCCGTCGGCAACGATCTGGGCGGCCGAGAGCGGTTCGTCATGGCCGCCATCGAAGGCCTTGCTGGTCGGCGTGATGATCGCCTCGGGCAGGCGCTCGTTGTCGCGCAGCCCGTCGGGCAGGCGCACGCCGTACATCTCGCGCAGGCCTTGCTTGTACATGGTCAGGATCGAGGTGCCGGTGGTGCCGGCCAAATAGCCTCGCACCACGATCTCCACGGGAAGAATGTCGAGCCGCTTGCCGATCACGACATTGGGATCGGGGTATTCGAGCACGTGGTTGGGGCAGATGTCGGCGGTCTTTTCGAACCAGTGGCGCGCGGTCTGGGTCAGCACCTGCCCCTTGTAGGGGATCGCCGCGATGGCGCGGTCGAAGGCGCTCAGGCGGTCCGTGGAAATCAGGATGCGGCGTCCGTCGGGGAGGTCGTAGTTCTCGCGGACCTTGCCGCGATAATAGTTTGGCAGCTCGGGGATGAAGGCGTTTTCGAGAGCCAGAGGTTCGGTCATGTCGGCATCGCCCGGCGCGTGAGCCCACGCGGCATGCGCGGACGGGGTCCGAGCGTTCTAGCCAGTCGGCGCGCGCACGCCAACCGCTTCCGGCGCATGGCCCTTTGACATCGACCGCGCCGATTGCCCGAAGAGGGCGAATATGGCATTCGGGTCGCGTTGCGCCTGCGCTGAGACTCTGCGCCCCCGGACCTCCATAGTTCCGTCGCGTTTGGCGGGTGATGTCGGGCCGCGAGGCGATCCGGCCAGCGCAGGACAAGGATCGCCGGGCAGACTGATGACGACGAGCGGGTGACGTGATCCAGGCGGCGATGACATCGAAATTCTCCCGGCTGCTGCGTGCGGTCCGTGTCGGCGCGGCGTTGCTGGCGACAGCGACCACCGGCGGCGCGGCGCTCGCGCAATCGCCGTCCTGCGCGGCATGGCGCTCCGAACTGGCCAGCCTGCAGGGCCAGCGCGGCGGCGATCCGCGTGCGGCGCAGATCGCGCAGCGTGTCGGCATGCAGCTGTCGCAGGCGACGAGCCAGTATCGCGCCATGGGCTGCGACCGCGGCGGCTTTTCCATCTTCGGTGACGGTCCGCCGCAGCAATGTGGCGGGCTGCGGGCCCAGATCGGCCAGTTGCAGGCGCAGTATGGCAATCTGCAGCAGCAGGCTCAGGGGGGCGGTATCGAGCAGCGCCGGGCCCAGTTGGCCGCCGCCATCAGCAACAACTGCCGGGCGCAGCCGCGCGGCTTCTTCGAGACGATCTTCGGCCTGGAGCCACGTCGCGGCGAGATCGATTCAACGATGCCGGAGCTCGATCCCGAACAGCCGATCGAACCCGAGAAGCCGCGCATGGGTGGGCCGCAGACCGTCTGCGTGCGCACCTGCGACGGCTTTTTCTTCCCGCTCGCCAACAATCCCGGCGGCCGCGACTCATCGGACGAGATGTGCCAGGCGCTCTGCCCCGGCGTCGAGACGCTCGCCTATGGCATGAGCAATGGCGGCGAAATCCAGAACGCCGTCGCCCGCGCGACCGGCCAGCCCTATTCCTCGCTGCCCAACGCCGGGAAGTACCAGCGTACGTTCGACGCCGCCTGCACCTGCCGGGGCCAGGGCCAGAGCTGGGCGCAGGCCCTCAAGGAAGCCGAATACCTGCTCGACAAGCGCAAGGGCGACGTCATCGTCACCGAGCAGCGGGCTGCGGAACTCTCCCGCCCGAAAGAGGTCAAGCCAGACCCCAAACGACGCGGCGCGGCGCCGGCTCCGACGGTGCAGCCAGCGGCGGTACCCGAGATTCCCGACGAGAAGCCGATGCCTTCCGAGAACTCACCGACCGCGGGCACAGAATCGGCTGGCGTCGGACCGAGTTCGGTCGGCGAGCGCGTGCTCGACAAGGGCGACGGCCTGAAGCGCGAGACGAGGAGCGTCACCGGCGAGCGGCGCACCGTGCGGATCGTCGCGCCCAATCTTGCGCCCAATCTCGGGCCGGCGACGGCGAGGCCGTAACTCTACGCCTCAGGCTCTCTCGCCCGCCAGCCGCCGCAGCGCCTTCTCGCGGCCGATCAGCGGCAGCAGCGCAGCCAGTTCGGGCCCATGCTCCTGCCCGGTCAGAGCCTGTCGCAACGGCATGAACAGGGCCTTGCCCTTGGCGCCGGTCTCAGCCTGAACCGCGCCGGTCCAGCTTTTCCAGGTCGTCGCGTCGAAAGGCTCGGGTGGAAGCACGGAGGCGGCGCTCGCGGCGAAGCCGGCATCGGCGATCACGGGGGCGATAGGTCCGCGCACGACATCGTCCCAGAGGCGCGCCTCGTCGAGTTTGGTGAGATTGCCGCGTATCGCCAGCCAGAACGCCTCACCACTGATGATGCCGAGCGCTTGCAGCCGTTCCGCGACGGCCTCATAGGGCAGCTGGTGCAATGTGCGGGCGCTCAGTGTCTCCAGATCGTGCTCGTCGAACTTCGCCGGCGCGCGCGAGATGTGACCGAGATCGACGAGATTCGCCAGCTCGTCGAGGCTGGCGACCGGGCGCACGGCATCCGAGGAACCGGTCAGGACTGCGAGCGCCGCGACCGCCAGCGGCTCGACGCCGGCCTCGCGCAATCCCAGGAGCGAGAGATGGCCGAGGCGCTTCGACAGCCCCTCGCCGCTTGCCGTGGTCAGGAGGTTGTGGTGGCCGAAGGCCGGCAGCGCCGCCCCCAGCGCCTCGAAGATCTGGATATGCACGGCGGTGTTGGTGACGTGGTCCTCGCCCCGGATGATGTGCGTGACGCCGGTGGCGGCATCGTCGACAACCGATGGCAGGTGGTACAGATAGCTGCCATCCTCGCGGATCAGCACCTGGTCCGACAGCGAAGCGCAATCGACATGGGCGTCGCCACGAATCAGATCGTTCCAGGCGACGATGCGCGGCTCCAGCAGGAAGCGCCAATGCGGCTTGCGACCTTGCGCCTCCAGTTCCGCCTTTTCTTCGGCGGTCAGCTTCAGCGCGGCGCGGTCGTAGACCGGCGGCAGGCCGCGCGCGAGCTGGCGCTTGCGGCGCCGATCGAGTTCGTCTGCGGTTTCATAGCAGGGGTAGAGCCGCCCGGCAGCGCGCAGATCCTCCGCCGCAGCATCGTAGAGCGACAGCCGTTGCGACTGGCTGATCACCAGATCGGGCACGATGCCGAGCCAGGCGAGATCCTGCGCGATCGCTTCCGCGAACTCCGGCCTGGAGCGTGCCAGATCGGTGTCGTCGTAGCGCAGCATGAAGCGGCCGCCATGGCGACGGGCGTAGAGCCCGTTGAACAGCGCCGAGCGGGCATTGCCGATATGAAGGTAGCCCGTGGGCGACGGCGCGAAGCGCAGGAGGGGTGTCGTCATGGCGGCGCTTATGGCTGGTTTGGCAGACAGCGACAATCGTTTCGACATTGCGTTTCAGAAGTCGAAGCTCTCGCCGCCTCCCCGCCCGATACCCTTCACCAGCGATGCGTCGGGCGTGTGCGTGGCCTCGCCCATGTCAGAGAACACGTTGACGATCGGATAGCGCCGGTCGCGACCGAGATTGCGGCTGGTGATTTTCACACCCGGCGCGGCCTGGCGGCGCTTGTACTCGGCCCGATGCAGCAGGCGCTCGACGGCGATGACGGTCTCGCGGTCATGGCCTGCCGCGACGATGTCGGCGACGCGCTCCTCGCGCTCGATGAGCGCGATCAGGATGGCATCGAGCACCTCATAGGGCGGGAGCGCGTCTTCGTCGGTCTGGTCCTCGCGCAATTCGGCGCTGGGCGCGCGCGTCAGGATCGCTTCGGGAATGACAGGGCCGTCGGGGCCCTTCGCGCCGTGCGGCTTCCAGCGGTTGCGGAGCGCAGACAGGCGAAACACATCTGTCTTGTAGAGGTCCTTGATGGGATTGAAGCCGCCATTCATGTCGCCATAGAGCGTGGCGTAGCCGCAGGACATCTCCGACTTGTTGCCGGTCGTCACCAGCATCCAGCCGAACTTGTTGGAGAGCGCCATCAGCAGCGTGCCGCGCGTGCGGCTCTGCAGATTCTCCTCGGTCACGTCGGGCGAACGGCCGGCGAACAGCCCGGCCAGCGTGGCCTCGAAGGCTTTGACGGTGCCGGCGATCGGTACGGTCTCGTAGCGGACGCCCAACGCCTGCGCGCAGGCCTGCGCATCGGCGAGGCTCTGCCCTGCCGTGTATCGCGAGGGCATCATCACGCAGGTGACGTGATCAGCCCCCAGTGCATCGACGGCGATGGCGGCGCAGAGCGCAGAGTCGATGCCGCCCGAGAGGCCCAGCACGACGCCGGGAAAACCCGTCTTGCCGACATAGTCGCGCAGGCCCAGCACGCAGGCGGCATAGTCGGCCTCGTCGCCGGTCTCGATCGCCGCGACCTCGCCCGGCTGGCAGCGCCAGCGGCCGGCCTCGCGGACCCAGTCGGTCATGACCAGGGCCTCAGCGAAGGCCGGGAGCTGGTGCGTCAGGTTGCGGTTGGCGTCGAGCACGAAGGAGACGCCGTCGAAAACGAGTTCGTCCTGGCCGCCGACCTGGTTCAGATAGACCAGCGGCAGGCCGGATTCGACGACGCGCGCGACCGCGACATTCATGCGCTCGTCGCCGACGCCGCGCCTGAAGGGCGAGCCATTGGGCGAGAGCAGGATTTCGGCGCCGGTCTCGGCGAGGCATTCGACGACCTCCTCGCTCCAGATGTCCTCGCAGATCGGCAGGCCGAGCCGGACGCGGTCGCGAAAGAGCACGGGGCCGGGCAACGGGCCGGGCGCGAAGATGCGGGCCTCGTCGAAGACGCCGTAATCGGGCAGATCCACCTTGAAGCGCACCGACTGAATCACGCCCCCGTCGAGCAGCGCATAGGCATTGTGGAGCTTGCCGCCCTCCACCCAGGGCAGGCCGACGAGGATGGCGGGGCCGCCATCGGCCGTCTCGCGCGCCAGGTCTTCGCAGGCCTTGCGGCAGGCGTCCTGGAATGCCGGTTTCAGGACGAGATCCTCGGGCGGATAGCCGCAGAGGAAGAGCTCCGGGAACATCACGAGATCGGCGCCGGCCTCCCCCGCCTGACGCCGCGTCTCCCGCACGCGAACGGCATTGCCGGCGACGTCTCCGACGGTCGGGTTGAGTTGCGCGAGGGCGAGGCGGAACGAGGGCGCGGTCATGGCCGGGCTGTAGCGCGGCGGGGCTTGGCGGGCAACGGCGCAGCAGCGCTCCGCCCTTGCAGATAATTGCCGCAGCTTAACCCGGCGTTAGGGTTAATCGCGCATGAATCACACACGAGCCGCTCTTTCACGAGGGCCCGCCGCCGTTCGGAGAAGCGATCATGCGTACCCGCCAGATCACCGCGATGGGCCAAGGCCCTCTCGTCGCCTGCGCCCTCGTCATCTGCGCGCTTGGTGCAACGACAGCGGCCAAAGCCGCCGACTACCCCGTCCTGCGCGGCTCGCAGATCGAGGATGCGCCGCCCCCGCCGCCCGACTTCGGAACGGGCTCGACAAACTGGACCGGCTTCTATTTCGGCGGCCTCGCCGGCTATTCCGACACCAATTTCGATGTTGGCCGGGGCGCGGCCAATATCGTGGCGAACCATCTGAGATCGACGACGATCGAAGCAGAGATGCAGGCGTCGTCGCTGCTGAACATGCCGAACTTCAGCAAACGCAATGCGACCTTCGGGGGCTTCGCCGGGTATAATTTGCAGTTCGGAGATGTCGTCCTCGGTTTCGAGGCCGACTATACGCATCATGATGCGAAGGGCACCTCTGCCGACGCGATCGCGAGAAGCCGGACGCTGAGCGACGGCTACAGCACCAGCGTATGGCTCACAGGCACGACAGCGGCCGAACTGAAGGATGTCGGGACCCTGCGCGTCCGCGCGGGTTACGCGATGGGCGCCTTCATGCCCTTCATCACCGGCGGCCTTGCCATCGGCAACGGGACGGTGACCAGTACAGCGACGGTCCGGACAAACGGTGTCGACGCGGACCCTTCGGAGGCCCCGGTTCTGCAATCCTATTCGTCGGCCTCCGGCCTGCTGGTGTCCAGCCGCAAAAACTCGACCATGCTCGGCGGCACGGTCGGCGCCGGTGTCGAAGCGCTGTTCGGCGGTCTGCTGCTGCGCGCCGAAGCGCAATATGTGCGCATGGAAGCGCAGGGCAACGTCGTCGTCGAAACGACGACAGCGCGCGTCGGAGCCGGCATCAAGTTCTGATCAAGAAGCGTCTGCATGCATGGAAAAAGCCGGGGCCATCGCCCCGGCTTTTCTGTTCGTCGCGACAAGGCTGCCGGAGTTCTACTCCGCCGCCTCGACCTCGGGGCGCGCCCGGCCCGAGCGCTCGCGCTTGACCAGTTCGGCGACGAGGAAGGCGAGTTCCAGCGCCTGCTCGGCATTGAGGCGGGGGTCGCAGACCGTGTGGTAGCGGTCGTTCAGGTCCGCATCGGTCATCCCGCGCGCGCCGCCGGTGCATTCGGTGACGTTCTTGCCGGTCATCTCCAGATGCAGGCCGCCGGCATGGGTGCCTTCTGCCTGGTGGACGGCGAAGAAGTTCTTCACCTCTGTCATGATCAGGTCGAAGGGCCGCGTCTTGTAGCCGCTGGCAGCCTTGACGGTGTTGCCATGCATCGGGTCGCAGGACCAGACGACGTTGCGCCCTTCCCGCTTGGTCGCGCGCACCAGGGCGGGCAGGGTGTCGAAGACCTTGTCGGCGCCGAAGCGGCCGATCAGCGTCAGGCGCCCGGCCTGGTTTTGCGGATCGAGCACGTCGATCAGCTTGAGCAGACCGTCGACCGTGGTCGAGGGGCCGCATTTCAGGCCGATCGGATTCCTGATTCCGCGGAAGAACTCGACATGGGCGTGGTCGAGCTGGCGCGTGCGATCGCCGATCCAGAGCATGTGGCCGGAGGTGTCGTAATAGTCGCCGGTCGTCGAATCCGTGCGCGTCATCGCCTGCTCATAGCCGAGCAGCAGCGCCTCGTGGCTGGTGTAGAAATCCGTCGTACGCATCTCGGGATGCGTCTCGGGATCGATGCCGATGGCGCGCATGAAGTCGAGCGCCTCGGTGATGCGCTCGGCGACCTCGTTGTAACGCGACGAGGCCGGCGCATCCTTGACGAAGCCCAGCATCCAGCGGTGGGCATTGTCGAGATTGGCATAGCCGCCCGTGGCGAAGGCGCGGATCAGGTTCAGCGTCGCCGCCGACTGGCGATAGGCCTCGAGCTGGCGGCGCGGATCGGGGATGCGCGCTTCCGCCGTGAACTCGTTGTCGTTGACGATGTCGCCCTTGTAGCTCGGCAGCTCGACGCCACCGATCGTCTCGGTGGGCGCCGAGCGCGGCTTGGCGAACTGGCCGGCGATGCGCCCGACCTTCACCACCGGCGAGCCGCCGGCAAAGGTCAGCACCACCGCCATCTGCAGGAAGAGCCGGAAGAAATCGCGGATGTTGTCGGCCGAGTGCTCGCCGAAGCTCTCGGCACAGTCTCCACCCTGGAGCAGGAAGGCCTCGCCGCTTGCGACTTTCGCGAGCGCCTTCTTCAGCTTGCGCGCCTCACCCGCAAAAACCAGAGGCGGAAAACCGGCGAGCTGCTGCTCGACCGCCCTCAGGGCTGTCTGGTCCGGATAATCCGGAATCTGCTGGACGGGCTTTGCCCTCCAGCTCTCGGGCGTCCACCGCTCCGACATGGGCCTTGGCTCCTGACTGACATCGCGCCGGTTAACCACTTCGAAGCGCGAAGGCGGGCCTATACACCCATGGCGCGGCGAAGGCCACCGGGCCGGTCAGGCGCTCGGTACCGAGTCCCGCAGCAATTATGGTTAGCGAATCCTGAACAGTTTCAAGGTGCTGCGAGCATCGGCTCGCGCAATGATTCCACTGTTTGAGAAACCGATTCAATCGGATCAGGCAGAGATTCAACGCGTTCCGACTTTGAATCAGTCGAACCAGGCGGATATCGGCGGCCCTCAAGCCGGCTCGATATCGGTGCGGCCAAAGTCGCGTCGCCCTTGAACAGCAGCCGGGCCTTGAGGTGCCGGGCGGTCGCGTAGGAGAAGCAATTGCCGAGATTGAGGATGCCAAGTCGCCCACCGCCCATCCCATAGCGCTCGGATGCATCGATCGCGAGCGCTGGGATCGCCATATCGGGTGCAATGGGCTCGATAGCGGCAGGGCGACAGAACTGATCGACCAGTTCGAGCGCGCGGACACGGGGGACCCGGTCGATCCGCGCAATGGCGGAAGCCGCCTCCCAGATCGTCACTGTCGACGCACTGCGCAGGTGCAGTTCGCGCGGCAAGTCTTCCAGGCGGCTGGAAATCTCGGCGCCATCAGGCTCCCGCGCCATCATCGCAATCATCGCCGACGCATCGACCACGATCACCGATCTGCCTCATCGAGACGCTCGTACTCGCCGCTCAACTCGTCATAAAATGCCTTGTCGGCAACGAGCCCGGTCTTTCCTGCCTTGGCGAGCTCGGCATGGATCGGCGCGAGCTTCTCCCACAGCGTCGGCTCGGCGGCCTCGCGCTCGGCCTTCTCGCGCAATGCGTCGTGAACGATCGCGGTCAGGCCCTTGCCGTGCCTGCTGGCGAGCTTGCGGGCCAGCGCCTCGACTTCGGCGTTCTTGATGCTGATGCCCGTCGAAGCGCCTCTTTCTAGAATGCGCCCCTCAGAATTCTAGAATATGCTCGACAACGCCTCCACGCAATCGTGGCGCCCTACCCCACCCGCGCCGTCCGCATCGTCACCAGTTCTTCGGCGGCGCTCGGATGCAGCGCGATGGTGCGGTCGAAATCGGCCTTGGTCGCGCCCATGGTGACGGCGATGGCGACGGCCTGGATGATCTCGCCGGCGTCATGGCCGAGGATGTGGACGCCGAGCACCTTGTCGGTCTTCGCATCGACGACGAGCTTCATGTAGATGCGCTCGGCCCGGCCCGAGATCGTCGCCTTCATGGGGCGGAAGGCGGATTCGAAGATGCGCAGCTCGTGGCCGGCCGCAGCGGCCTGGACCTCCGACAGCCCGACGGTTCCGATCTCGGGCGTGGTGAAGACGGCCGAGGCGACGATCGCATGGTCCATTCGCCAAGGTTTGTTGCCGAAGACCGTGTCGGCGAAGGCGTGGCCCTCGCGGATCGCGACGGGGGTCAGGCTGATCCGATTGGTGACATCGCCGACCGCATGGATCGACGGCACGCTGCTGGCGGAGTTCGCATCGACGATGACCTCGCCCAGCGAACCCAGCTCGACGCCGGCTTCCCCAAGGCCGAGGCCCTTGGTGTTCGGACGACGCCCGGTCGCGACCAGCACGACCTCGGCATCGATCGGTGCGCCGCTGGCGCAATGGGCACGGCGCGTGCCGTCAGCAAGGAGTTCGATGCGCTCGACAGTGCAGCCAAGGCGGAAATGGATGCCGGCATGTTCGAGCGCATCGCGCAGCCGCGTGCGGACATCCTCGTCGAAGCCCCGCAGGATGTTGTCGCCGCGGTGCAGGACGGTGACCTCGACGCCCAGCCGCACGAACAGGCTGGCGAATTCGAGCGCGATAAAGCCGCCGCCAACGACGAGCATGCGCTTCGGCAGGCTCGGCAGATGGAAGATGTCGTTGGAGGAGATGCCGAGCTCGCCGCCAGGGATCGGCGGATCGAAGGCAGGCCAGCCACCGGTCGCTACCAGGATATGCCTCGCGCGGATCGTCTCGCCGCTTTTCGCCAGGCGGACGGTATGCGCATCGACGACGGTCGCGCGCTCCTCGCGGATCGTGACGCCGGCGCTGTCGAGCCCCTTGCGATAGAGGCCCGACAGGCGCGTCACCTCATTGGCGACCGCATCACGAAGCGTGGGCCAGTCGAAGCTCGGCTTGGAAATCGCCCAGCCGAAGCCGGCGGCGTCCTCGATCTCCTCGGCGAAGCGGCTGGCATAAACGAAGAGCTTCTTGGGCACGCAGCCCCGGATCACGCAGGTGCCGCCGATACGGTCCTCCTCCGCGATCATGACGCGGGCGCCGTGGCCCGACGCGATGCGCGCGGCGCGGGTTCCGCCGGAGCCAGCCCCGATGACGAAGAGATCGACGTCGAATTCAGCCATGGCATCCTCGAAGGCTTCGGACAGCGTCGGCATGCCGCGATTGCGGCCCGACCGTCTGGCAGCGCTTACGCCATGGCGAGAGCGACTGCCAGTAGGCGATAACGCGCAGAACGAACGCCGCCCTGTGAAATCTCTTGACTCATGATTGTGCAATCGGGCGCAATTGACGGGGGAGCGCCGAGCCCGCAGTGGCAAGCCGGACGCCTTGAAGAATGCGCGGAGAAGCCGCGTGCGGAGGAAATTCACATGCTCACATCCATTCTGAAGCGCGGCGCCATCGTGGCGCTCGCGGTCGCGGGCCTCTCGACCGCGGCCTTCGCCCAGCTCGAACTAAAGATCATGGCGCCCGCCTCGCCCGGCGGCGGCTGGGACGGGACGGCCCGCTCGATGCAGCAGGCGCTGATGGCGTCGGGCATCGCCAAGAGCGTGCAGGTCACCAACGTCACCGGCGCCGGCGGCACGATCGGCCTCGCCCAGTTGATCAACGCCAAGGGCGACGGCTCGCAGCTGATGGTCAACGGCTTCGTCATGGTCGGCGCGATCCTGCTCAACAAATCGCCGGTGAACCTGTCGCAGACGACGCCAATCGCGCGGCTCACCGCCGAGGCGCTGGTCATCGTCGTGCCGACGGATTCGCCGATCAAGACCGCCAAGGATCTGGCCGAACGCG
>QBLV01000020.1:13852-32170 GCA_003241815.1 Hyphomicrobiales bacterium
CGTCAAGGCCGATCCGGCCAAGGTGACCTGGGCGGGCGGCTCCGCCGGCGGTGCCGACCACATCCTCGCCGCGCTCTTCGCCGAGGCCGCCGGTGGTGACGCCAAGAAGATCAACTACATTCCGTTCTCGGGCGGCGGCGAGGCGCTTGCCGCCATGCTCGGCGGGCGCGTGACCGCCGGCATCTCCGGCTATGGCGAGTTCGAGGGTCAGATCAAGGCCGGCAAGCTGCGGGTCGTTGGCGTGTCGTCCTCGGCCCGTCTGGCCAATGCGCCCGACGCCCCCACCCTCAAGGAGGGCGGCGTCAATCTCGAGTTGATGAACTGGCGTTCGGTCGTCGCCCCTCCCGGCCTCTCCGCCGAGCAGACCAAGACGCTGTCGGAAGCCATGGCAAAGCTGGTGAAGTCCAAGGAATGGGCCGAAATCCTGAAGGCTCGCGGCTGGGACGATGCCTATCTGGGCGGCGCCGATTTCGAAGCTTTCCTGAAGGCCGAGCAGATCCGCGTCGCCAAGGTGATGACGGATGTCGGCCTGGTGAAGTAAGGCCCCTGCATCGCCGCGGGTCGACGAAGGGGGCCGGGCAATCGGCCCCCTATGGACCTCCGCAACCTCTGCCCTGGACGCATCGCCCGACTCGAGAACCGCCATGACGAACGACAAACTGGCACGCGGAGCCGACCGGCCCGCCCTCATCGTCGGCCTGGCGCTGCTCGCCGTGGCGGGAGTGGTCTATTACGACGCCTCCCAGCAGACGATCACCTCGAATTACGGCGTCGGCCCGACCGCTATGCCTTATGTCGCCTGCGTCGGCCTCGTACTGCTCGGCCTCGCGCATCTTGTCGTCGCCTTCCGCGACGGCCTGCCCAAGCCCGAAGAGGCCGACACCGGCGCCCTTCTGTGGATCGTCGGCGGGCTGGTCGGCCTCATCGCCTGCATCGCCTTCGGCGGCGGCTTCACCATTGCCGTCACGATCCTGTTTTCGTTCACGGCGCGGGGCTTCGGTCGGCGGGCATTCGCCATGGATGCTGCGATCGGCTTCGTGATGGGCCTGACCATCTTCCTCGTCTTCGCCAAACTCCTGACCCTGCTGCTGCCGGCCGGGCCTCTCGAACGCCTGTTCCTCTGAGGACCGCCGGCCATGGAGACCACCCTTTCACTTCTCAACGGCTTCAGCGTCGCGCTCGAACCGTCCAAGCTGATGTTCTGCCTGATCGGCGTGTTCCTCGGCACCGCGGTCGGCGTGCTGCCGGGCATCGGGCCGGCGCTGACCGTGGCGCTGCTGCTGCCCGTGACCTTCAAGCTCGACCCTGCCGGCTCGCTGATCATGTTCGCCGGCATCTATTATGGCGGCATGTATGGCGGCTCGACCACCGCGATCCTGCTGAACGCGCCGGGCGAAAGCGCCTCGCTCGCGACCGCGCTCGAAGGCTCAAAAATGGCCAAGGCGGGTCGCGGAGGCCCGGCTTTGGCGACGTCGGCGATCGGCTCCTTCGTCGCCGGCCTGATTGCGACGATCGGGCTAGCCTTCCTTGCCCCCTGGCTCGTCGAGATCGCGATCAAGTTCGGCCCCTGGGATTATTTCGCACTGATGATCGTCGCCTTCGTCACGGTCTCGGCGACCTTCGGCGATTCCCCCCTGCGCGGGCTGACCAGCCTGTTCCTGGGCATTACGCTCGGCCTCGTCGGCATCGACAAACTGACTGGCCAGGCGCGGCTGACCTTCGGCGTACCGGAACTCCTCAACGGTATCGAGGTGACGACGCTGGCGGTCGGCCTGTTCGCCGTGGGCGAGGCGCTGTTCGTCGCCTCCAAGCGCTTCCGCGATCCCGAGGAGATCATTCCGATCAAAGGCTCGCTGTGGATGAGCAAGGAGGACTGGAAGCGCTCCTGGGCGCCCTGGCTGCGCGGAACCGCCTTTGGTTTCCCGATCGGCGCGCTGCCGGCCGGCGGTGCCGAGGTGCCGACCTTCCTGAGCTACTCGACCGAGAAGAAGCTCTGCAAGTACCCCGAAGAGTTCGGCAAGGGCGCGATCGAGGGTGTCGCCGGGCCGGAAGCCGCCAACAACGCCTCGGCGGCGGGTACGCTGGTGCCGCTGCTGACGCTCGGCCTGCCGACCTCGGCGACGGCCGCGATCATGCTGGCGGGCTTCCAGCAATACGGTCTGAACCCCGGCCCGCTGCTGTTCGCCGAGAAGCCCGATCTGGTCTGGGGCCTGATCGCCTCGCTGTTCATCGCCAACGTCATGCTGGTTATCCTGAACCTGCCGCTGATCGGGCTGTGGGTGAAGCTGCTCGCCGTGCCGCAGCCCTGGCTTTATTCCGGCATCCTGGTCTTTGCGACGATGGGAACGCTCGCGGTCAACGCCTCGCCGGTCGAACTCGGCCTGCTCTTCCTGTTCGGCTATCTCGGCTATCTGATGCGGCGCTACGACTATCCCGTTGCGCCGATGGTGGTCGGGCTCATCCTGGGGCCGATGGCCGAGGCGCAACTGCGTCGCGCGCTGCAGATCAGCCTCGGCGACCCGATGATCCTGCTGGAGAATCCGATCTCGGCAACGCTGCTCGGCCTGGCCTTCATCGCGCTGGTCGCGCCCTTCGTGATGAAGGGGCTCAACAGGTTCAAGGCGGCGGAGGACTGAGCCGGGCCTCAGCGACCCGGTGCGACCAGTCCGAGCCTGACCAGGCTCTCGCCCGTCGCGGCCAGTGCCTCGACGGCCGGACGCGGCTCCCAGCCCAGCATGGCGCGGGCCTTGTCGCTCGACGCATTCTTGGTCCGGCCCAGTTCCGGCGTCGCCGCCTGCCGCGCGGCGGCGCTGAATCGGGCAACGAGGCGCACCAGCCAGTCCGGCAGTACGCGCGTGGAGACCTTATCGGCAGCCGGCCCGAGCCGGTCCCTCAGGGCCTGGGCGATCTCCTGCATGGACATGAAGTCGTCGGCCGTGGCGATGAAGCGCTCGCCCGCGGCAGCGGGGTTCGTCATGGCGCGCAGATGCAGATCGGCGACATCGCGGACATCGACGACGCCGAACATCAGGCGCGGCAGCGCCAGCAATCTCCCTTCCAGCATGCTCTTCACCAGCAGGATCGAAGCCGACATGTCGGGGCCGAGCAGCGGCCCGAAGATGCCGACCGGGTTGATCACGGCCAGTTCCAGCCCCCTGCCCTCACCATCGACGAAGTCCCATGCGGCCCGCTCGGCCAGCGTCTTGGATTTCGGGTAGGCGGCGAGGCCGGGTGCCGACGCATCCGTCCAGTCGCTCTCGGAATAGGGACGGGTGAGGATCTTGCCATAGCCGATCGCGGCGAAGGAAGAGGTCATCACGACCCGCTCGGCCCCGGCCGCATGGGCTGCGCGCAACACGCGCAGAGTGCCCTCCCGCGCCGGAATGATCAGTTCGTCTTCGTGCCTGGGCGCGGCCGCCGCCAGTGGCGAAGCGACGTGCAGGACATGGCGGCAGCCGGCAACGGCCTCCGCCCAGCCGGCGTCGTGGGTGAGATCGGCCGCGATCACGCTCAGCCGCTGGCCCGGGTCGATCCCGGCCGCCGCCAGCGCTCCTCGCAGGCCAGCCTCACGAGCCGGCGAGCGCAGCGTGGTGCGAACCTCATGGCCATCAGCCAGCAGCGCCAGAATACAATGCCCGGCGAGGAAGCCCGAGCCTCCGGTCACCAGGACTGGACCATCATTCATGCAACCGCTTCCGTCAGATCGTTGTCCAGCCGGGCGCACTGACCCCGTGCGCGATATTTGTCACGACGAGAAAGCAACATGAACCCCGCTCGACAAGAAGAATTGCGGCGCCACTGTGCTCGGACCATGCTGCCCTGCAGCCTGCAGCCTGCAGCCTGCAGCCGGAGCCTGGACACGCCATGACCGACATCCCCGTCCCCCCCGCTGGCGCGCCGACGACGGTCGAGCCTTCGCTGCACCGGGTCATGGGCCCCTGGCTCCTGCTGCTCTTCATCGTCGGCGACATCCTCGGCACCGGCATCTATGCGCTGACGGGCCAGGTCGCAAAGCAGGTCGGCGGCGTGGTCTGGCTGCCTTTCCTCATCGCCTTCATCGTCGCGATGGTGACGGCCTTCAGCTATCTTGAGCTCGTCACGAAATACCCGAAGGCGGCCGGCGCAGCGCTCTACACGCACAAGGCCTTCGGCGTTCACTTCATCACCTTCATCGTCGCCTTCGCGGTGATGTGCTCGGGGATCACCTCGGCCTCGACCGCCTCGCGCGCCTTTGCCGCCAACATGTCGAACGCCTTCAATCTCGGCCTGTCGGGCACCTTCGGCATCACCGCGATCGGGCTTGGCTTCATGGCGCTGGTGGCGGCGGTCAATCTGCGCGGCGTCGGCGAGAGCGTGAAGGCCAATGTCATTCTGACCTGCGTCGAGCTCACCGGTCTGCTGATCATCATCTGTATCGGCTTCATGGCGATCATGGCCGGCCAGGGCGACGTCTCCCGCGTGCTCGAATTCAAGACCACGGGCGACGGCGGCGTCCTCTGGCCGGTGATCGCGGCGACGACGCTCGCCTTCTTCGCGATGGTCGGCTTCGAGGATTCGGTCAATATGGCCGAGGAGTGCAAGGACCCCAGCCGCATCTTCCCCAAGGTGCTGCTGACCGGCCTCGTCATCACCGGGGTGATCTATGTGCTGGTCTCGATCTCGGCGATCACCTTGGTGTCGCCTGAGGATCTGGGCGAAGGCGAAACGCCGCTGCTTAAGGTCGTGCAGGCCGGCGCCCCGAACTTCCCGCTCTGGATCTTCGGCTTCATCACCATGTTCGCGGTCGCCAACAGCGCGCTGATCAACATGCTGATGGCGAGCCGGCTGGTCTACGGCATGAGCCGCGAGCATGTGCTGCCGCCGTTCCTGGGCAAGGTCCACGCGACGCGGCGCACGCCTTATATCGCGATCGGCTTCACGACCTTGCTCGCCTTCGCGCTGATCACCTTCGTCGGCGAAGTCCCGGCGCTGGGCGGCACCACCGCGCTGCTGCTGCTGTGCGTCTTCACGGTGGTCAACATCACCGTGCTGGTCCTGCGCAAGGACAAAGTCGAGCACGAGCATTTCCGCACTCCGACGATCCTGCCGATCGTGGGGGCGCTGGCCTGCGCCTTCTTCGCCGGTCCCTGGACCGGCCGCGACGGCGTCCAGTACCAGATCGCCGGCGTGCTGATCGGCATCGGCGTGCTGCTCTGGATCGTCACCGTGATGGTCAACCGCGCCACGGGCGTGCAGCCGGTCGATCCGCTCCAGAACGAGGAACACGTCCGCATCGGGCCCAAGAACTGAGCTTCACAGGAACCGAGCGGCGCCAGAACCGAGCGTCGCCGGTCTGACTCAACGAAAAAGCCGCCGGCCCGAGGGCGAGCGGCTTCATAAGGTTGGCGCCTTGCGACCTGCGTCGGCCGGCTCAGATCTGGTGGCCGCGCTTGCGCATTTCCTCGCTGAAGCGGTCGAACAGCAGGTTGCTTGTCTGGATGCTCCAGGGCTGGAGCAGCGCGAAGATCTCGTCGATGGCGCGCGGGCGCATCGCGTTGTAGCGCTGGCCTACCGGTGACCGGAAGAACGCCGCGACCTCCTTCAGATCAGGTTCAGTCATGCGCTTGGCGAAGATGAAGGCGGCCGAGGCGATAATTTCCTCGCGCTTCTTCTCATATTCCGGCCGGAGCGCCTCGATGACTTCGTTCATGTCCTTTCGGACCTCAGGGCGGGTCGTGCCGACGGTCTGGGTGACGCGCTCGCGGAACTCGAGATAGATCGCCTCGAAGGACTCGGCCAGTCCCGACAGGACGACGACGTCGCGGCCAGCGACCAGATGGCTCTGCGGAATTTCGGGCTGCGCCGGTTGTGCCGTCTGTGCCTGAGCGGGCATGCCGAGCACGAGAGCCAGGCTGACGGCCGCGCCGGCGAGATGGTAACGGATCATGGCGTTGGCCCCTTCATCATGCGCCTGTTCGCGCATTCACAGCTGGATCGCGGCCCGCGCCAATCATGACACGTCGGACGCATGGTCATTTTCAGTGGCGCCCGGCCGGATGCGACTCAAGGCAGCCTCGATGCCGGAGATGCACCAAGGGTTTCCATAGAGCATCGAACCGCAAAGTGGAAAGGTTTTAGGGCAGAGCGATGTCGCAGCTTGTAGAACCGGATCGGTCCGTGGGGGCACAATCGGGTGGCGTTAAGCCCGCTATTCGAGCGCTCCGACAATGGTGAGACCCGTGCCACCCGCCAGAATCGCGGCGGTGGCGAGACCCAGGAACAGCCCGTGCTCGACGACGCCGGGAATCAGGGCGAGCGCAGCCGACAGCGACTCCGGCTGCGCGATCACGCCAAGATGGGCGTCGAGAATGTAGTGGCCGCCATCGGTGACGAGCACGCTGCCATCGGGCTTCCGGCGCAGGACGATCTCGCCCGCAGCACCAACGGATGCAATCGCAGCGACCACGGCGCGACGTGTCGCCTCCAGCCCGAATGGAACGACCTCGATCGGCAGCGGGAAGCGCCCGAGCGTCGCGACCAGCTTGCTGTCGTCGGCAATCACGACCATGCGCGCGGAGGCCGCGGCGACGATCTTCTCGCGCAACAGCGCAGCGCCCCCGCCCTTGATCAGGCGAAGCTGCGAGTCGACCTCGTCGGCGCCGTCGATGGTCAGATCGAGTTCCGGCGTCTGGTCGAGCGTCGACATCGGGATGGCGAGCGCGCGGGCCTGCGCCTCGGTCACCTCAGACGTCGAGACGCAGATCACCTCGAGCCCGTCGGCGACGCGCTCTCCCAGCAGATCGACGAAATGCTTCGCCGTCGAGCCTGTGCCGAGGCCCAGGCGCATGCCGGGCGTCACGAGTTCGAGCGCGCGCGCAGCCGCGAGCTTCTTGAGATCATCTGGATTCACGCGCCGAGCCCGCCCATGAGCATGTATTTGATCTCGACGAACTCATCCATGCCGTGGAGCGAGCCCTCGCGGCCGAGCCCCGATTCCTTGACGCCGCCGAAGGGCGCGACCTCGGTGCCGAGCATGGCCGAGTTGATGCCGACCATACCGTATTCGAGCTCTTCGGCGACGCGGAAGGCGCGGCCGAGGTCCTTCGAATAGAAATAGGCGGCCAGCCCGAACGGCGTATCGTTGGCCATCGCGACGACCTCTTCCTCGGTCTTGAATCGGTAGACCGGCGCAACAGGACCGAAGGTCTCCTCATTGGTGACCAGCATCTTGGTGGTGACGCCTGAGATCACGGTCGGCTCGAAGAAGGTGCGGCCCAGCGCGTGGCGCTTGCCGCCGACCATCACCTTGGCGCCCTGGCTGACCGCGTCGGCGACATGGCGCTCGACCTTCTCGACCGCGCGCTCGTTGATCAGCGGGCCCTGCACGACACCGACTTCGGTGCCGTTGCCGACCTTCATCTTGGCGACCTCGCCCGCGAACTTGGCGACGAACTCATCATGGACGCCGTCCTGCACGAAGAGGCGGTTGGTGCAGACGCAGGTCTGGCCCATGTTGCGGAACTTGGCGGCGATGGCACCCTGCACGGCAGCATCCACATCGGCGTCGTCGAACACGATGAAGGGCGCGTTGCCGCCCAGTTCCAGCCCGACCTTCTTCACGGTCGAGGCCGCCTGCTGCATCAACAGCTTGCCGACCGGGGTCGAGCCGGTGAAGCCGATGAAGCGCACGGCGGGATGGCTGGTCATGACCTTGCCGATGGCGACCGCATCACCCGTGACGATGTTGAGCACGCCCTTGGGGAAGCCGGCGCGGATCGCGAGTTCGATCAGAGCGAGTGCCGTCAACGGGGTGTCGGGCGCGGGCTTGACCACGAAGGTGCAGCCCGCAGCAAGGCCCGGCGAGCATTTGCGGGTGATCATCGCGGCCGGGAAATTCCAGGGCGTGATCGCGGCGCAGACGCCGACGGGCTGCTTCTGAACGATGATGCGCGAATTCGGGAAGGGCGAGGGAATCGTCTCGCCATAGATGCGCTTGGCTTCCTCCGCGTAGAACTCGACGAAGGAGGCGGCATAGGCGACCTCGCCGCGGGCCTCGGTGATCGGCTTGCCCTGCTCGGCCGTCATGATCTGGGCGAGGTCTTCCTGATTGGCCATGATCAGGTCGAACCATTTGCGCAGGATCACCGAACGCTCCTTGGCGGACTTCCTGGCCCAGGGCTTGAAGGCGCGCGAGGCGGCCTCGACGGCGGCAGTGGTCTCGTCCGCGCCGAAGCGCGGCACCTTGGCCAGCACCTCACCGGTCGCGGGATTATCGACCGCATCGACACCCTCGCCAATCCAGGCGCCATCGACATGGCACTGCGATTTCAGGAGGGACGGATCGTTGAGCTTGAGCATGGCGGGCCCCGGGGATGCGAAGGAAAGAACGCGGATGCGTAAAGACGCGCATGCTCTAGCATGCCGGCGTCGCGGCTGACGACCGGCGGCGGCGCATGACGGCCATAGGTCCTGCGTTTTTCGCCCGCCCCGGCGGCGGATTGTTTCGGCGGGTTATTTCGCCTGGGGCGTACACACGGTCTTGTCGTCGAAGACGTAGCAGATGCTCATCTCGCCGGTGCGGATATTGACCCGGAAGATGCCACCCTCGCGCTCATGGCGCGACGGCATCAGATTGTAGTCGCTGGGGGCCTGCGGGCCGGCCCCCTCGCCCGGCGGGAAGCAGACCGTGACGCCGACGCCGCCCTCCTTGAGCTGGAACTGGCAGGCAGCGACCTCGCCGGTGGCCTTGTCGATGCGATAGACCCGGTTCAAATCGGTCTGGGGCGCGGGCGCGAATTCGAAGGGTGCGGCCAGGGCTGCCCCGTCGAGGGCGAGCCATCCGCAGACGGCCAGGGCCGCCAATCGTCTCAGTGATATCGACACCGCAATGGTCCTTTTCGCGAATCGGCGGCACGATAGCATCATTGCCGGGGCACGGGATGATGGCCTCACCGGGCTTGCAAAGCCGGACGCAAGCGCCTTTAAGCGCGCTGCCGCCGCGTGAGGAAAGCCATGTCCACGAGCCTGCCCCCCATCGTCGTCTTCGATCTCGACGGCACGCTGGCCGAAACGGCGCCCGACATCATGCGCACGCTGAACGTCATTCTGGAGCGCGAGGGCCTGCCGGCGCTGCCGCTGGAACGGGCGCGCGAACTGGTCGGGGCCGGCGCCCGCGCGCTGATCGAGCGCGGCTTCCGCGTCTCCGGCCGCCCGCTCGACGACGAGATGCTGGAGCGGTTGTTCGAGGATTTCCTGCTGATCTATGCGCAGGACGTGGCCTCCAACAGTTTCCTGTTCGACGGCGTGCTCGGCGCGCTGGACGCGCTGGCGGCCGATGGCTATGCGCTCGCTGTCTGCACCAACAAGCCGATCCTGCACACGCGGCTGATCCTCGACCATTTCGGCATCTCGCAGCGCTTTGCGGCCGTGGCGGGGCGTGACAGCTTCCCGTTCCACAAGCCCGATCCACGGCACCTGACCCTGACGATCGAGGCGGCAGGCGCCGATCCGGCACGCGCCGTGATGATCGGCGATTCGCGCACCGACATCGCGACCGCGCGCGCCGCCGGCATCCCGACGATCTGCGTGCCCTTCGGCTATACCGACGTGCCGATCGAGACGCTGGAACCCGATCTGGTCATCCAGCACTTCGACGCCCTGCCCGAGGCGGTTCGGCAGGTGCTGGGCGGGGGAGCTGGTAGCGGGATCGATCGCAAGGTCGCCGCGCATTCTTGACGCCATGGCGCGCTGCGACTAGGAGAGGCGCCGGTGCGGGCGACTAGCTCAGCGGTAGAGCACTCCCTTCACACGGGAGTGGTCACAGGTTCGATCCCTGTGTCGCCCACCATCCTTCCCCGTTGATCGCTTTGCCCTGCTTTGCCGCGCGTTCCACGCGCGGGCGTGCCTCAGGCGTCCACGAGCCGCTTTTCGAGCGAGACCAGCAGTTCGAACGCGGCGCCCTGCGCCTCCGCGAAGTTGCCGCATCGACCCGGGGTGAAGCTGCCTTCGGGCCGGTTCGGGTGGCTGATCACGGCGCCCCAGCCGAGTGCGTTCTCGAACATCGTCACGCGGAACTGCCGGATCTCGATCTGCCAGTTGCCGTTGCGGTTGCGTTGCCAGCCCTTCAGCTTCGGGAACTGGCGGCGGCGCCTGACGAGCGGATCCTCAGCCATATTGCCTTTCCGGAGATCGATCAGCGGCTGGAAAGCCCCACCGCGGCTTGCATCCGCCCGATGCTGCACCACCTCCTTGGAATGAGCGACCCTTTTGATCCCCAGCGCTTCATCGCGGCCCAGGCGCCGGTCCACGCGCAGGCGCTCGCGGAACTGCGTGAGGGCCGCAAGCGCAGCCACTGGATGTGGTTCGTTTTCCCACAGTTGCGCGGGCTGGGATCATCCGAGACGGCACAACACTATGGACTGTCCGGGCTCGCGGAGGCGCGCGCCTATCTGGGGCATCCCGTGCTAGGCGCCCGCCTGAGCGCATGCACGGACGCCGTGCTGGCGGTGAAGGGCCGGACCCTGCACGAGATCTTCAGTTCGCCGGACGACCTGAAGTTCGTCTCCAGCATGACGCTGTTCTCCCTCGCGGCGGAGGGCGAACGAAACCTGTTCGCTGAAGCGATCACGCGATATTGCGGCGGGCTGCGCGATCCGCACACCGTCGCGCTGCTGCAAGCTTAGACGAGGTTCACCCCCGCGCCTCATCGGCACGGCGCATCTCCCATTGCCGGTTCAACCGGAGCGCGATCAGCGTGACGACCGCGCCCGAGAGCAGATAGGCGCCTGCCGAGAGCAGGCCGAACTGGGTCGAGAGCACGAGTGCCGCGAGCGGCGCGAAGCCGGCGCCGAAGAGCCAGGCGAGATCGGAGGTCAAGGCCGAGCCGGTGTAGCGATAGGTCGGCGAGAAGGCAGAGGCGACCGCGCCCGAGGATTGGCCGAAGGACAGGCCCAGCAGGATGAAGCCGCCGATCATGAAGACGAGTTCGCCGGCGATACCGCCATTGAGTAGCTGCGGCGCAAAGCCGCTGAAGACCGCGATCGCGATCGCGCAGCCGCCGAGCAGCGCGCGTCGGCCGATCCGGTCGGCGATCAGGCCCGAGGCAACGATCGCCGCTGCGCCGAAGACCGCGCCGACCGCCTCGATGACGAGGAAGCGCGCCGGACCTTCCTGCGTGAACAGGAAAACCCAGGAGAGCGGGAACACCGTGACCATATGGAACATGGCGAAGCTCGCCAGGGGCGTGAAGGCGCCGATCAGGACATGGCGGCCCTCGGCGCGCAGCGTGTCGACGATCGGGGCTGGCTGCAGTTCGCGCGTCTCGAACAGCTTCTGGTAGTCGGGGGTCACGACCATGCGCAGCCGGGCGAAAAGGGCCACGACATTGATGGTGAAGGCGACGAAGAACGGGTAGCGCCAACCCCAATCGTAAAAATCCTCGGCCGAGAGGTTGCCGACGAAGAAGGCGAAGAGACCGCTTGCCACGATCAAACCGAAGGGTGCGCCGAGCTGAGGGATCATCGCGTACCAGCCGCGATGGCGCTGCGGCGCGTTGAGCGCGAGCAGCGAGGCCATGCCGTCCCAGGTGCCGCCAAGCGCGATGCCCTGGCCGATGCGCGCCAGCGCGAGCAGCCAGATCGCCAGTGCGCCGATGCGGTCATAACTGGGCAGGAAGCCGATCGCGCAGGTCGAGGTTCCCAGCAGGAACAGCGCGATGGTGAGTTTGGCGCTCTTGCCGGTTTTGCGGTCGATCGCGGTGAAGATCAGCGTGCCGAAAGGTCGTGCGATGAAGGCGAGCGCAAAAATCGCGAAGGAGTAGAGCGTGCCGGTCAGCGGATCGGTGAAGGAGAAGACAAGCTTCGGGAACACGATGACCGAGGCGATCGCATAGACAAAGAAGTCGAAGAATTCGGAGGTGCGGCCGATGATGACGCCGATCGCCATCTCGCCGGGATTCACTTTGCCATGGCTCTCGCTCAGATGGCTGGAATCGCGCTCTCTCGTGGCGGGTATCTGCGTCGTCGGCATGTGGGCCATGAGCTGCACCCTCGCGCGTGGCTTTTAAAGGCAGAGCGGCACCGTAGCACTTTGCCGCAGAGGCGCTGCTAGTGCATTATCCGATGGAAGGGCGGCATTGGGCAAATTGTCCAATGTCACCTTCGCTGCAGTGCAGCTAGCGGTCTAGCCTTCATGGCCTTGCGAAAGGTTGGTGCCTTGAACCGTCTGCGACTTGCCGCCCTGATTCCGATGCTTGCCGTCCTTGGCGGCTGCAATCTCGTGGTGATGTCTCCCGCCGGAGACGTCGCAGCGCAGCAACGCGACCTCGTCGTGATCTCGACGGTGCTGATGCTGATCATCATCATTCCGGTGATGGCCCTCACCGTGTTCTTCGCCTGGCGCTACCGCGCAGCCAACAAGCAGGCGACCTATGAGCCGGACTGGGACCACTCGACCGGTCTGGAGTTGATCATCTGGGCAGCGCCGCTGCTGATCATCATCTGCCTCGGCGCGCTGACCTGGATGGGCACGCATCTGCTCGACCCCTATCGCAAGCTCGACCGGATCGCGGCCGGAAGGCCCGTTCCTGCCGCGATGAAGCCTCTGGAGGTCGAAGTCGTCGCGCTCGACTGGAAATGGCTGTTCATCTATCCCGAGCAGGGCATTGCCGTCGTCAACGAGCTCGCCGCGCCGCTCGACCGGCCGATCCATTTCCGCATCACCTCCTCATCGGTGATGAACTCGTTCTACATCCCCGCGCTGGCGGGCCAAATCTATGCCATGCCGGCGATGCAGACACGGCTTCATGCCGTGATCAACAAGGCGGGCCGCTATCAGGGCTTCTCGGCCAACTACAGCGGCGCCGGCTTCTCGGGCATGCGCTTCGGCTTCCTCGGCCTGTCCGAGGGCGATTTCGATGCATGGGTCGCCAAGGCGAAGGAAGCCGGCGGCACGCTCGACCGTGCGGCCTATCTCGAACTGGAGCGCCCCAGCGAGAATGTGCCGGTAAAATTCTTCGCCGCAACAGAGCCGAGCTTGTTCGACGCGATCCGCAATCTCTGCGTCCAGCCCGGCAAGATGTGCATGAACGAGATGATGGCGCTCGATGCCAAGGGCGGCCTCGGTCTTGCCGGCATTCATACCACGCTGCCGCTCGCCTATGACAAATACACCCGCCGCGGCGGCGAGGCGCCTTTTGGCGCGCAGCCGAGCTATATCGCCTCGATCTGCACCATCGAGGAAGCCAAGGCCATGTTGGCCCAGGCACCTGCCGACACGACGCCGCGCGACCTCACTCCGATGCGCGGCCTCGGCTTGCCGCTTCCTGCCCTTACGTCGCGCCGGCCGCAGTCCTTCTCCGAGCTGCTGAGCCAGGCCCGGCCGTCCAATTCCTGAAGCGAGTTTCCCGTGACCAGCGCTTCCGCACCCCACTCCCTGCTCTTCGGACGGCTCACGCTCGAGTCGATCCCGATCCATGAACCGATCCTGATCGCGACCTTTGCGGTCGTGGCGCTCGGCGGCCTCGCCGTCGTCGGCGCCCTGACCTATTTCAAGCTCTGGGGCTATCTCTGGCGCGAATGGTTCACCTCCGTGGACCACAAGAAGATCGGCATCATGTATATGGTGCTGGGTCTGATCATGCTGCTGCGCGGCTTTGCCGACGCGATCATGATGCGGATCCAGCAGGCGATGGCCTTCAACGGCTCCGAGGGCTATCTCAACGCCCATCACTACGACCAGATCTTCACGGCGCATGGCGTGATCATGATCTTCTTCGTGGCGATGCCGCTGGTGACGGGGCTGATGAACTATGTCGTGCCGCTGCAGATCGGCGCGCGCGACGTCTCCTTCCCCTTCCTGAACAATTTCAGCTTCTGGATGACCACGGCCGGTGCCGTGCTGGTGATGATGTCGCTGTTCATCGGGGAATTCGCGCGCACCGGCTGGCTGGCCTATCCGCCGCTCTCAGGGATTGCTTACAGCCCCGACCCCGGCGTCGACTACTATATCTGGGCGCTTCAGGTCGCAGGTGTCGGCACCACCCTGTCGGGCATCAATCTGATCTGCACCATCGTCAAGATGCGCTGCCCCGGCATGACCCTGATGAAGATGCCGGTCTTCACCTGGACGTCGCTGTGCACCAACATCCTGATCGTCGCCACCTTCCCGGTGCTGACGGCGGTGCTCGCCCTGCTGACGCTCGACCGCTATGTCGGGACCAACTTCTTCACGAACGACTTCGGCGGCAACCCGATGATGTACGTGAATCTGATCTGGATCTGGGGCCATCCGGAGGTCTACATCCTGATCCTGCCGGCCTTCGGCATCTTCTCGGAGGTGACCTCGACCTTCTCCGGCAAGCGCCTCTTCGGCTACACCTCGATGGTCTATGCCACCGTCGTCATCACGATCCTGTCCTACCTCGTCTGGCTGCACCATTTCTTCACGATGGGCTCGGGCGCGAGCGTGAACTCGTTCTTCGGGATCACGACGATGATCATTTCGATCCCGACCGGCGCCAAGATCTTCAACTGGCTGTTCACGATGTATCGCGGCCGCATCCGCTTCGAAGCGCCGATGATGTGGACCATCGCCTTCATGCTGACCTTCGTCATCGGCGGCATGACAGGCGTGCTGCTCGCCGTGCCGCCGGCCGACTTCGTGCTGCACAACAGCCTGTTTCTGGTGGCGCATTTCCACAACGTCATCATCGGCGGCGTGCTCTACGGCCTGTTCGCCGGCATGATCTACTGGTTCCCGAAGGCCTTCGGCTTCCGCCTGCATCCGCTGCTCGGAAAGTTCTCGTTCTGGTTCTGGGTTGTCGGCTTCTGGTTCGCCTTCATGCCGCTCTACATCCTCGGCCTGATGGGCGTGACCCGGCGCATGCGCGTCTTCGACGATCCGTCGCTACAGATCTGGTTCGTCATCGCCGGCGTCGGAGCCTTCCTGATCCTGCTCGGCATCGTCTGCTTCCTGGCGCAGATCGCCTACAGCATCTGGAAGCGCGACGAGCTGCGCGACGTGACGGGCGATCCGTGGAACGGGCGCACGCTGGAATGGGCGACCTCCTCGCCGCCGCCGGCCTACAACTTCGCCTTCACGCCGGTCGTGCATGACAACGACGCCTGGACCGACATGAAGCGGCGCGGCTATGTGCGGCCGCTCGACGGCTTCAGGCCGATCCATATGCCGAAGAACACCGCGACAGGAATCGTGCTGGCGGGCATCTCGGCCGCGCTGGGCTTCGCCTTGATCTGGCACATCTGGTGGCTGGCGGCGGTGTCCTTCGCCGTGATCGTCGTGACCGCCATCGCCCACAGCTTCAACTACCACCGCGATTTTTACATTCCGGCGGAGGAGGTCGTTCAAGCCGAGGACGAACGCACCAGCCTGCTCGCCGGATCGAGGGCCTGACGACCATGGCGAGTTCGATCACCGCTCCGCAGAACGGCGAGGCGCCCGTCTTCTACCTGCGGGACGAGCATCCCCATCCGGAAGGCCACAGCACGCCGCTGGGTTTCTGGATCTATCTGATGAGCGACTGCCTCATCTTCGCGATCCTGTTTGCGATCTACGGCGTTGTCGGCGCCAACTACGCGGCCGGCCCTGCACCCAAGGATCTGTTCGACCTGCCGCTCGTCGCGCTCAACACGGCGATGCTGCTTTTGTCGTCGATCACCTTCGGCTTCGCCATGCTGATGATGGTGCAGAAGCGGGTCGCGGCGACACAGATCTGGCTGGCCGTGACCGCGCTGTTTGGCCTCGCCTTCCTCGGCATCGAGCTCTACGAGTTCCACCACCTGATCCATATGGGTGCGACGCCGCAGCGCAGCGCCTTCCTGTCGGCCTTCTTCACGCTGGTCGGCACGCATGGGCTGCATGTCACCTTCGGCCTGATCTGGCTGTTCACGCTGATGGCACAGGTGGGCAAGCACGGACTGATCGCCGCCAACCGCCGCCGGCTGATGTGCCTCTCCATGTTCTGGCATTTCCTCGACGTCATCTGGATCGGCGTCTTCACCTTCGTCTATCTGATGGGGATGCTGCGATGAGTTCGGAAACCAACGTCCAGCATCAGCCCGACTACGACGCCGACGCCGCGCATGGCGACGACGAGCACGCGCACGGCTCCTTCCGCGATTACATGATCGGCTTTCTGCTTTCGGTCGTCCTGACCGCGATCCCCTTCTGGCTGGTGATGTCGGGCGCGCTCGGCAGCAACCAGTTGACCGCGTTTGCGATCATGGGCTTCGCGGTCGTGCAGATCGTCGTTCACATGGTCTTCTTCCTGCACATGAACGGGAAATCCGAAGGCGGCTGGACGATGCTGGCGCTGGTCTTCACCCTCATCATCGTGGTGATCGTGCTCGCCGGCTCGCTGTGGGTGATGTACCACCTCAACACCAACATGATGCCGCCCCACGACATGCGGCAGGTGCCGTGAACGCATCTGCCGGGGCGCCTGCGCCCCGGCCTCTCCTGGTTCTTTGCATCGCAGCGGCGGTCGCGCTGATTGGCATCGCGGGTCTGACCAGTCTCGGCATCTGGCAACTGCAGCGGCTTGCCTGGAAGCAGTCGCTGATCGAGCGGGTCGAGACCCGCATCCGGGCCGAGCCGGTGCCTGCGCCCGGCCCGACGCACTGGGCTGGCATCTCCGGGGACGAATACACCCGCATCCGCCTGACCGGCCGTTTCCTCCATGACCGGGAGACACTCGTGCAAGCCGTGACGGAGCGCGGCGGCGGCTTCTGGGTGCTGACGCCGCTCGTCAGCGATGCGGGCTTCACCGTGCTGGTCAATCGCGGTTTCGTGCCGCCCGAGCGGCGCGATCCCCAAAGCCGCGCCGAAGCTCTCCCCGGCGGCACGGTCTCGGTCATCGGCCTGCTGCGCCCGAGCGAGCCCGGCGGCGGTTTCCTGCGTGAGAACGCACCGGCGCAGAACCGCTGGCATTCGCGCGACGTCGCCTCGATCGCGCAAACGCGCGGCCTGACGGAAGCTGCCCCCTATTTCGTCGATGCCGATGCCACGCCCAATCCCGGCGGGTTCCCCGTCGGCGGGCTGACCGTGCTGCGCTTCTCCGACAATCACCTCGTCTACGCGCTAACCTGGTTTGCGCTGGCGCTGATGCTCGCTTGCGCCACGATCTTCGTGCTACGCGGCGAGTACCGGCTGCGGCGCGGCATGGAGGCAGAGCATTAGCGTCCAGGACACAACGAACGGCAAGAACCTGCTTCTGCTTGTCCAGTTGCGCTGGCTGGCGGTCGGCGGCCAGGTCCTCACCATCCTGATCGTGCATTGGGGGTTCGGGCTGGCCCTGCCGCTGGGCGAGATGGCGCTGGTGCTCGCGCTGCTGGTGCTGCTCAACCTCGCCAGCCTGCTGCGCCACCATCGTCGCGCTGCGGAGGTCAGCAACGCCGAGCTGTTCGGGGCGCTACTCTTCGACCTCGGCGCGCTGACCACGCAGCTCTATCTCAGCGGCGGTGCGACCAACCCGTTCATCTTCCTCTATCTGCTCCAGATCGGGCTTGCTGCCGTGCTGCTCGAGCGCTGGTCGACCTGGGTTCTCGTCGCACTCGCGAGCCTCTGCTTCGTCGGGCTGATGGGCGTCCACCGCCCGCTTGCCCTGCCGGTTCAACTGGATGACGGCGTGCCCCGGCTCTACATCCAGGGCGTGTTCATCTGTTTCCTGATCGCGGCCGGGCTGCTCGTGCTATTCATCCAGCGCATCAGCCGTAACCTGCGTCTTCGCGACGAGAACCTCTCCGATTTGCGGCAGCGTGCCGTCGAAGAGGACCATATCGTGCGCATGGGCCTGCTGGCCTCGGGCGCGGCCCATGAACTCGGCACGCCGCTCTCGACGCTGTCGGTCATCCTCAACGACTGGCGGCACATGCCTGTGTTCAAGGCCCAGCCCGATCTGATCCAGGAGCTCGGCGAGATGCAGGGCCAGCTCGACCGCTGCAAGACGATCGTCTCCGGCATCCTGATGTCATCGGGCGAGACGCGAGCCGAAAATCCGGGCCGGACGACGGTACGGCGCTTCGTCGACGATCTCGTGGCGCAATGGCAATCGCATCAGGCACCGGCGCGGCTGGACTATGTCAATGCATTCGCGCCCGACGCGGCGATCGTCTCCGACCCGGCGTTGAAGCAGGTGATCTGCAACATCTTCGACAATGCGCTGGAGGCCTCGCCCCATCATGTCGGGGTCAGGGTCGAACGGCGCGAGGAGGCGCTGGCGATCATCGTCGAGGATGAGGGGCCGGGCTTCTCGCCCGAAATTCTCGCCACGCTGGGCAAACCCTATCGCTCGACCAAGGGGCGGCCGGGCGGTGGGCTCGG
>QBLV01000020.1:32180-41854 GCA_003241815.1 Hyphomicrobiales bacterium
CGCAGCGGCCGCGGCGCCCGCGTCACCGTGACCCTGCCGCTTGCCGCGCTCGCGCCCGGCAGCATGGCGACGGAGAACAGCCATGCCCGATGACAGGACGCTGCTGATCGTCGAGGACGATCTCGCCTTCGCGCCCGTCCTGCGCCGCTCCTTCGAGCGTCGTGGCTACACCGTGCACTCCTGCGACGGCATCGATAGCCTGCGCGCGCTGCTCGACACCGTGACGCCGCGCTACGCGGTCGTCGATCTCAAGGTCGTCGGCGGCTCGGGACTGGAATGCGTCCGGATGCTGCACGCCCACGAATCCGAGACCAAGATCGTGGTGCTGACCGGCTTCGCCAGCATCGCGACGGCGGTGGAGGCGATCAAGCTCGGCGCCTGCCACTACCTCGCCAAACCCTCCAACACGGACGATATCGAAGCCGCCTTCGGCAAGATCGAGGGCGATGCCGAGGTGCCGCTGACGCAGCGCCAGACCTCGCTGAAGAACCTCGAATGGGAGCGCATCCACGAGACGCTCGTCGACAGCGATTTCAACATCTCCGAAACGGCCCGCCGGCTCGGCATGCACCGCCGCACGCTGGCGCGCAAACTGGAGAAGCGGCGGCTGACCTAGGAGCCGGCCCCTGACAAGAGCTGACGACGCGCCGGCACAATCTCCAGCGCTGCAACCCGACAGGCTCCCGCGCGTTGATCTGCGGTCGCCGCATCGGCGTATGGCAGTTGTTTGCGAGGCGGACATCATGGGCAAGATCATCGAAGCGGCGGAGCGCATTCCGGCTTCCCGCGCGCTGGAGCGCTTCTCGAGCCTGCATGACTGGCGCCGCCAGGTGGCCGACCTCTATGCCGCCGTGCGCGCCATGCCCGAGCGCGAGGGCTGGGCACATTGGCGCAGCGTCCGCGACCGGCTGTTTCGCGAGCATCCGCAATCGCCGTTGTCGCAGACACGCCGGTCGCAGTTTCGCGGCATCGACTGCTTTTCCTATGATCCGGCGCTGCGTTTCACGGTCGCAATGGCCCCCGCCATCGACCGTGAGACGATCGCGCTCGAAGCGGGCAAGGACGGGACGGTAACGCTCGTGCCCTTCGCCATGACGATCGGGCTGGAGTCCGCGCTCGGCAAGGAGCTGACGCTGTACTGGATCGAGGGTTACGGCGGCGGCGTGTTTCTGCCCTTCGGCGATGCCACGAACGGCCGGGAGAGTTTTGCCGGCGGCCGCTATCTGCTCGACACGATCAAGAGCGCCGATCTCGGCAGCAGCGCCGACGGCCGGCTGATCCTCGATTTCAATTTCGCCTATTATCCGTCCTGCGCCTATTCCGAAGCCTGGGTCTGCCCGCTCTCCCCGATCGAGAACCGCCTGCCGGTGGCGATCCGGGGCGGCGAACGCAACGCCCTGCCCTGAGCCTCGCCAAGCGCTCGATTTGTCCATCGGGCGGCCCCCAAGACGCATCACCGTTGTTTGTCTCCCCCGCTCCTTGCACCAGCCACCCCGCTTGCTAGCCTGCCCTCCTCAGACGCCAAGGAACCCAAGCCATGCGCCTTTTCACAACAGTCTTTGCGGTTGCCGCGATGCTGGCGACCGGCCTGTCGGCGGCGTCGGCCCAGACCGTCAAGATCGGCTCGAAGAACTTCACCGAGCAGTTCGTCGTCGCCGAACTCTACGCCGCGGCGCTGGAAGGGGCGGGCTTCAAGGTCGAGCGCAAGATCAATCTCGGCGGCACGCTGGTCGCCCATGAGGCGCTGAAGAGCGGCGCGATCGATCTCTATCCCGAATACACCGGCACCGGCCTCAACGCCGTGATGAAGGCGCAAGGGGTGACCGAGACCGATCCCGAGAAGGTGCGCGGCATGGTCAAGGCGTTCTACGAAAAGGAGTTCAACCTGACCTGGCTGAAGCCGTCGGGCATCAATAATGGCTATGCGATCGTGGTGCGGCCCGAAACCGCCAAGGAGTTCAACCTCAAGACCCTGAGCGATCTCGGCAAAGCCTCGTCGAAGCTGCGGCTCGGGGCAGGCACCGAATTCGTCGACCGCCGGGACGGTATCAAGGGATTGAAGGAGGTCTACGGCGCTGAATTCGCAGAGTTCAAGCAGTTCGCGGCCTTGCGCCTGCGCTATGACGCGCTGAACCAGAAGCAGATCGAGGTCGCCAACGGCTTCTCGACAGACTGGCAGATCGCGGCCGACAAATTCGTCGCGCTGGACGACGACAAGGCGCTGTTCCCGCCCTATTTCCTGGCGCCAGTCGTGCGGCCCGAGATCGCCGCCAACGCCAAGATCGTCGAGATCCTGGAGAAGGTCGGCGCCGCGCTCGACAACGCGACGATGCAGGAGCTCAATCGTCAGGTCGAGGTCGATAAGAAGGAGCCGCGCACGGTGGCGATGGCCTTCCTGAAGGCCCGGGGGCTGGGGAACTGAGCACGCAGGCCGCGCCGGCATCGGACACTCGGAGACCGTCCGTCGCGATCGTCGTCGGCGGGGAGGCGATCGGGATCGAAACGATCGTTGCGGTCGCGCGCGATCGCGCGCCGGTCATCCTGCACGGATCCGTCGGCCCGCGTCTGCTGGCCGCGCGGGCGGTCGTCTTGCGCGCACTCGAACGCGGCGACAGCATTTACGGTTTGACGACCGGCCTTGGCGCAGCCGTCGATACGCGGCTTTCGACAGAAGCCATTCCCGCCTTTCAGGCCCGCGCCATCCGCGCGCGGGCCGTCGGCGTCGGGGCGCCGCTGACGAGCGAGGCGGTGCGAGCGCTCTTGTTCGCGCGTCTCGTGAGCATCTGCCACGGCGCCTCGGGGCTGTCGCCGGCGCTGGCGCAGACCATCGTGGCGATGCTCAATGCCGGGCTCCACCCCGTCGTGCGCGGGATCGGATCGCTCGGCGAGGCCGATCTCAGCCCGCTGGCGCAGGCCTTCCTGCCGCTGATCGGCGCAGGCGAAGCGGAGTTCGGCGGTCAGGTTCTGCCGGGCGGCGAGGCGATGGCGGCAGCCGGCATCGCGCTGCCGGAACTCGGCCCCAAGGATGGTCTGGCGCTGCTCAATGCCAATTCGCAAAGCGTGGGTCTGGCGGCGCTCGCCATGGACGCAGTGATCAAGGCGCTTCAGGCCGGCGTCGCTGCGGGTGCGCTTTCGCTGGAAGCGTTTCGCGCCAATCTCTCGCCGCTGGACACCGATCTCGCCACGATGCGCGCCATGCCGGCTCATGGCGTCGGCGTCGATCGGCTGCGCACGCTGCTTGCCGGCAGCGACCTGTTCGAGGCGGGCACGGCGCGCCGGGGTCAGGATCCTCTGTCCTTCCGCTGTCTCGCTCCCGTCGCGGGTCACGCGACCCGCGCGGTCGAAGCTGCACGAGCAGCCGTCGAGGCGGAGCTTGCGAGCGTCTGCGACAGCCCCGCCGTGATGGTCTCTCGCGACACCATGCTCTCCAGCGTCAATTTCGACACGACCGAACTGGCGCTGACGCTGGAGGCGGCCGGCCTCGCGCTGTCGCATCTGGCGACGACATCGGCTGCGCGGATCATCAAACTGATGTCCCCTGCCATCAGCGACCTGCCGCGCTTCCTGACGCGCCATGGCGGCTCGCATTCGGGGTTCGCTACGTCCCAGAAGACGGTCGCAGCGCTGGAAGCCGAGATCCGCCACCTCGCCTTGCCGCTGGGTGCAATGACGCTCTCCGTCGCCGACGGCGTCGAGGATTACGCGCCGATGACGCCGGCCATCGTCGAGAAGACACATGCCATCGCGAAACGGCTGACGCGGCTGGCCGCGATCGAACTGGTCGTCGCAGCCGAAGCCGTCGATCTGCGCGACGCGATCACGCTCGGGCGCGGGACGGCCGCCGCGCATCGCTTCGTCCGCCACAATGTCGCTCGCCTCGACGATGATCGGCCCATGGGGCGCGAATACGAGGCGCTGGCGCTGGCGATCGAGGCCGGGGGCCTCGTGCTGGCTGACGTGACTGCTCCTGCCGGGTCGGTCGCATGAGCTGGACGATCGAGAACTACGACCGGCTGCTGATCGCGCTGTGGGAGCATATCCAGCTCGTCGGCGTGGGTTTGGCCATCGCGCTGGCCATTGGCCTGCCGCTCGGCGTGCTGTCCGCGCGGCGGCCGGGTTTCGCGCTCGTCGTGCTGCTGGTGTCGGGCGCCCTCTACACCGTGCCGGCGCTGGCGATCTTCGCGCTGCTGATCCCCTATCTGGGCCTCGGCTTCTGGCCGGCGATCGTCGCGCTCGTCGCCTATGCGCTGCTCATCATCATCCGCAATGTCGCGACGGGGCTGCAGGAGATCTCGCCCGACGTCCTCGATGCCGCCGACGGCATGGGCTATGGCCGCTGGCGGCGGCTGTTCGCCATCGAACTGCCCCTCGCCCTGCCCGTCATCATCGCCGGGATCCGCATCACGGTCGTCACGCAGGTTTCGGTCGCGACGGTCGCGGCCTTCATCAATGCCGGCGGGCTTGGCGACATCATCTTCCAGGGCATCACGCAGGATTTCGGCGAGAAGGTCGTGGCCGGGGCGGTGGTGACCTCGGCGCTCGCCATCCTCTGCGACGAGAGCCTGCGCCGGGTCGAGCTGCGCCTGCGCGCCAACCAGGCGGAGCACGCCTGATGACCGGATGGATCGCCGCCAACCCCTCGATCTTCCTCGGTGCGTTGGAGAACCATCTCTGGCTGACCGGTGTCGCGCTGTCCGCCGTGCTGCTGATCGCGCTGCCGCTGGGCCTGCTGCTGACGCGGCATCGGGGTTTCGCGAACGCCGCCATCGCGCTGGTCAACATCCTGCGGACGATTCCGTCGCTCGCCCTGCTGGTGATCATGCTGCCGCTGCTAGGCACGGGCTTCCTGCCCTCGGTCGTGGCGCTGACGCTCTACGGGCTGCCGGCGCTGTTGCTGAACACCTATACCGGCCTGACCGAGGTCGATGCCGACATCGTCGAGGCTGCGCGCGGACAGGGCTTCTCGGACGCACAGGTGATGACGCGCATCGAAATCCCGCTGGCGCTGCCCGTGATCTTCGCCGGCATTCGCACCGCAGCCGTGCAGATCGTCTCGGCGGCCACCCTGGCCGCCTTCATCGGCGGCGGCGGTCTCGGCGAGCTGATCACTGCCGGCATGGCGAATTTCAACTTTCCGCAGTTGATCGCAGGCGCCGTCGCGGTGGCGGGACTGGCCCTGTTTGTCGAAGTCGCCTTCGCACTGCTCGAGCGGTTGATGACCCGCCAATTGCGATTGGGAGCCTCATGACGATCCGTCTCGAAGCCGTAACCAAGCTGTTCCCCGGCGTGGTCAAGCCCGCCGTTGATGCGCTCGACCTGACGATCGAGACCGGCAAGGTCTGCGTGCTGATCGGCCCCTCGGGCTGCGGTAAGACGACGACGATGCGGATGGTCAACCGGCTGATCGAGCCGACCTCGGGCCGCATCCTCGTCGGCGACCGAGATGTTCTGAAGGCCGATCCGGTCGAGCTGCGGCGCCATATCGGCTACGTCATTCAGCAGATCGGCCTGTTCCCGCATATGACGATCGCACAGAACGTCGCCACCGTGCCCAGGCTGCTCGGCTGGGAGCCGCCCCGCATCAAGGCGCGGACCGAGGAGATGCTGGAGCTCGTCGGGCTCGACCCCGCCCACTATCTCTCGCGCTATCCGCGCCATCTCTCGGGCGGGCAGCGCCAGCGCGTCGGTGTAGCGCGCGCGCTCGCCGCCGACCCGCCGGTCATGCTGATGGACGAGCCGTTCGGCGCGGTCGACCCGATCGTGCGCGGGCGGCTGCAGGAGGAATTCCTCGCCATCCTGAAGCGGCTGAAGAAGACCGTGATCCTGGTGACGCACGACATCGACGAGGCGATCCGCATGGGCGACGTCGTCGCGATCATGCAGGACGGAAAACTCGTGCAATACGACACACCCGACCGCCTGCTGGCATCGCCTGCGAACGCGTTCGTGGCGGATTTCGTCGGCGCCGACCGGGCGCTGCGGCGGCTCTCGCTGGTGCGGGCCAGCGACGTCGTCGAGCCGGGCGGCGATGGCCAGTTCAACCTGCCGGGTTCGCTGTCCGTGCGGGAGGTGCTGTCGGCGCTGCTTGCCGAGGGACGCGATGCTGCGACGATTGTCAGCGAGGACGGCATGGCGCTGGGCCAGATCACGCTGGCCGCGATCAGGGCGCGCAGTGCGGGGACGGCACCGATTTCCTGACAGAACCTCCCCGTCATCCCGGCTGAAGGTACCCCGCGCGCTCGGCGGCGTCCGCCTCGTGGACCAGAACGCGATAGGCCGCCGGATCGACTGCCGCGAAACCCGACAGGCGCAGGCGTCCGAGGATGTCGCGCATGGCGATGTCGCTATCCGCATCGAGAAGGGCCGCTCGCAGGCAGGCGACGACCTTATCCTCGACGCCTTGTGACGCCACCAGCAGCGGCATCGGGCGCAGTTGCGTGGTCGCGACGATCCGCAGCCGCGCGGCAGTCGCGGGCTCGACCGCCAGCAGGAGGTCGCAAAAGTAGGAATCGAGCGGGCCGATATCGATCTCGTCGGCGAGCAGCGCATCGATCACGCGGCGCGGCGTCAGCAGCGGCCCGATGCTCGCGGCAAAGAGCGGCCCCCTCGCCCGCCAGTCCGCGAGCAGATGCGTGCGCAACGCGTTGAAGCCCGACTGGGAGTGCGCCACCGTCCAGCCGAGACGACGGCCGAAGCTGTCCTCGAGCGTCGCGATGTCGCTGTCGGCCCGCACGACCAGATGCGTCGCATAGAGCGGGCGGCCGTCGCCCGACGCAGGAATCGGCGCGGCCACGGGGCGGACCGGAAAACCTCCATCCGCGAAGGGATAGCCGCAGATGAAGGCGAGCCCGAGATCCTCGCGCCGCCAGAGCTCTTCCAGCGGCGCTGGTGCCGCATGCGGTATCACGTCGAGCGGGACACCGCTGAGCGCGGACACGCGCGCGAACAAAGCCGCCCATGCCGCCGCCGTCGCCGCATCGACGGCATACATCCGGGCATTGGCGATCAGGCTCACGCGTAGCGCAGCCGCTGGCCCAGCCCCATCGCTTTGGCCTTCTCCAGCATGAAATGCCCGAGCGCGATGTCCGACAGCGACAGGCCGCGATGCCAGAACAGGATGGTCTCATCCTCGCTCTCACGGCCGGGTTTAAGGCCCGCGACGATCTCGCCCATCTCGGCATGCAGCGTCGCTTCCGAGAGCAGGCCTGCCTCGACATGAGCGCGCAAGCTCCCGAATGGGCCGCCCTTGCACTGGCCCCAATCGTCAACGACGAGCTTGCTCATGATGTCGGTGAGCGACAATTCCACCGCGCTCATCGTGCCATAGGGCACGACGAAGGCGCCGGGCTTGATCCACTGCGTCTTCAGCATCGGCTCGGGCGCATTCAGCCGGGAGGCTTCGACGACGATGTCGGCGCCCTCAACGCAGCTCTGCCAGTCTTCCGTGACAATCACGCGCTTGCCGAGATCGGCCGAGAGGCGCGCCCCAAAAGCGTCGCGGCTTTCGGGGCGGCGCGAATGGACGCGGATCTCGTCGAAATCGAAGAGGGAATCGAGCAGGCGGACATTCCAGTAGGCCGTGCCGCGCGCTCCGATATGGCCCAGCACCTTCGAGCCCTTGCGGGCGAGGTATTTGGCGCCGATCGCGGTGATCGCGCCGGTGCGCATGTCGGTGAGGTGGCTGCCATCGACAATCGCTGTGGGGACGCCGGTTAGCGGGTCCATCAACAGCAGGAGGCCCATCTCGGAGGGCAGGCCCTGCTTGTAGTTGTCGACGAAGTCGCCGATCACCTTGACGCCGGCCCGGTTGATCGGCGCGCGAAAGGCGCCGCGCAGCACGTTGAAATGACCGTTGGCGCCGGCCTTCGGCATCAGGTGTACACGGGGCTCGATCTCGGTCTGCCGTTGGCCCTGGGCTGCAAGACCTGCCTCGACGGCGGCAATAATTTCCGCATCGGTCAGTTTCAACGCCTCGACATCCAGCGCGTTGAGGAAGTCGATATGGAGGGGAGGATGCGGCACGCTTTCAAACCTCGCTTTACGTTCGGAGCGGATTGACCTCGACAATACACGCCTGCGCGCGGCCGCGACCCCTTATCTCCCCACCCGACACTGCGGGGACAAGCGCTAACGCGTTTTGGCGCGGAACTTGCTGCGCATCCCCGGCTGGGGACGATGGACATCCGAAAGGACCGGGGATGGACGCATTCACCATGATCATTCTGGCCTGCGTGGCGGGAGAGCCCAAATGCACCTCGGCGCGTGTGGCGGAGGTGCAATTCACCAGCGTCGAGGCCTGCGAAGCGCGCATCGACGCCATCGCTACGAAAATGACCAGAGAATTCGGCCAGCGGCCGGAATTCAAAGGCCGCGCGGTGACCTATGATGTGAGCTGCATGGACCGCAAGCAATTGCTCCAGACCTTCGGCATAGCCGATCTCGACGCCTGAGGGCCAATTCCCCACCGAACCGCCTGTGCCTGGCGGAAGCCAGGTTTCGGTTCAGCGGCGCCATGGGCAAATCGAGGTTGTTGCAAGCACGCAACGAGGGTCGCCAAAGCCGGCGCGCTCGCACCGATGTGATGACGGCCGGATTGCGTGTGTGGCGTGACTCTGACAGGAAATTGAGGAGATGTTGACGTTTTCGCGTCAGCTTTTTGATCCGCTCTCCTGTCGCCGCTCGCCTGAGGTCCTGATGAACCGTTTCCTCCGTATGACCATGCTCAGTGGCCTCGGTCTGCTCGCCGTCGCCACCTCCGCGCGTGCCGAGATCGATCCGCTGACCCGCCAGCCCTTGTTCACCTATGAGGACCCGGCGAAGGCGCAGGCCACCGCCATCCCGCGCGAAATCGTGTCCTATGAGGGCAAGCATCGTCCTGGTACGATCGTCATCAACACCAGCGAGCGCCGGCTGTATCTCGTGATGCCCGACGGCAAGGCGATGCGCTACGGCGTCGGCGTCGGCCGTCCCGGCTTCGACTGGGCCGGCTCGCAGAGCATCACCCGCAAGCAGGAATGGCCGACCTGGACGCCCCCGGCACAGATGCTGAAGCGCCGCCCCGATCTGCCGCGCTTCATGCCCGGCGGCCCGGAAAACCCGATGGGCGCGCGCGCGCTCTATCTCGGCTCGACGCTCTACCGCATCCATGGCTCGAACGAGCCGGAGACGATCGGCCAGGCCGTTTCCTCGGGCTGCATCCGCATGCTCAACGAGGACGTCATGGACCTCTACGAACGCGTCAAGGTCGGCACCCGCGTCGTCGTCGCCCGCTAAGCCACCCAGCCTGCGCCAACAGATCGGGGCCGTCCTTCGGGGCGGCCCTTTTTTGTTGCCGTGCGCCGGCTGCAGGGGCCCGGCGCCGGGGCGCATGGCGACAGGCAGCGCTGCGGCTGGCATTCTGCGTACAAGCGATAGCCACGAACGGATTTTCGGGAATCACCATGGATGATGTCGTCAACGCCTTCGTGCCGGGCGCGCGGGTTCGGATACCGGGTCGCACCGGCGGGCCGCTCGCGGGGCTGAGCTTCGCGGTCAAGGATCTGTTCGACGTCGCGGGACTGCCAACCGGAGGTGGCAATCACGACTGGGCAACCTTCAATCCCGTTCCCGAGCGCCATGGTTGGGCGGTCCAGACCCTGCTCGACGCCGGCGCAGACCTCGTCGGCAAGACCATC
>QBLV01000210.1:0-885 GCA_003241815.1 Hyphomicrobiales bacterium
CCGGATCCGGCCGGTGGTGATCGATGGCCGCGTGCTGATCGACGGCGGAGCGATCAATCCGCTGCCTTACGATCGGCTGATGGCGCCGGGCCGGATCGTCATGGCGGTGGACACCAGTGCGCCCGCGACGATCAGCGAAGGGCGCGTGCCCGAGCCGCTCGAGGCCATGCTTGGCGTCAGCCAGATCCTGACGCGAACCATCGTGCAGCGCATGATCGAGCGCCAGCCGCCCGACATCCTGATCCGCGCCGGAGCGGACGGCGTCGGCGGGCTCGATTTCTTCAAGACGAAGGCGATCCTCGATGCTGCCCTGCCCGTGAAGGAGGAAGTCAAACGAAAGCTGGCGCTCGCGCTGGAAGCGCAGGGCTGACAGGCTCCGGCGCATCGCAGCGGAAACCCGGCAGGGCCTCGCTCAGAACTGCCCGGCCCGCTTGTGTCAGCGTCACGGCGCGGCTGTCCTTGCGGCGGGTGACCCAACCCGTCTCGAAACAGCGGCAGGCCAGCGCGGCGGCGAGGTGGCCTGCCAGATGCGGCCTGCGTTCGCTCCAGTCGAGGCAGGGCCGCAGAGCCGCGCGCCGATGCTTCGCCTGCGAGGGATCGACGCCGAGCGCCGCGAAGACCGCCTCGCCCGAGACCGTCAGCCCATAGCCGCCCCCGGCGACAGCGAGATGTCCTCCTGCCACCAGCGCGTCATGGATGCCGATGCCAAGCCGGCCGGCGAAATGATCGTAGCAGGTGCGGGCCTGGCTCAGCTCAGCGCCGACGCGCGAGGGCAGCCGTCGGCGCGACGTCTCGGCCCCGGCGAGCACCATCAGACCCTCCAGAGCCTGCGCGACCTCGGAGCCGGCCAGCCGGTAATAGCGATGGCGGCCCTGGACGGCGACC
>QBLV01000210.1:895-5189 GCA_003241815.1 Hyphomicrobiales bacterium
CGGGCACCGCCAGCAGACCGCCATCCAGCAGCTTGGCCAGATGGCCGCTCGCCGTCTGCGGCGCGACGCCGCCGAGCCAGGCCAGCTCCTTGGCCGTCAGGGCACGGCCATCCATCAGCGCGTGCAGCATGTTGGCGCGGGCGGGGTCTCCCATCAGATGGGCGATCTCGGCGAGATAGGGAGCGTTGGTGCTCATCTGCGCATCATGCTCGCGAGGGAATGGCTGGCAAGCAGGAACGCTACGGCGGCGACAGTAGCGTGGGGCCGCGACAGAAGGCGGCGGCAATGGCAGAAAGCTGTCCATGGACACCCAGCACCTCATCCTCTTCATCGCCGCGACCTTCCTGCTGGCAGGCTTCGTCAAGGGCGTCATCGGGCTCGGCCTGCCGACCATCGCGGTCGGTATCCTCGGCGTGGTGATGGCTCCGGCGCAGGCAGCGGCGCTGCTGGTCGTGCCCAACCTCATCACCAATGGCTGGCAGATCGCGACCGGCCCGGGACTGAAGGCGATCCTGATCCGACTCTGGCCGATGCTGGCCGGCATCTGCGTCGGGACCTGGGCTGGCGCCGGCCTGCTGGAGCAACAAAAGAATGGGTCGGCCACGCTCTGGCTCGGCGTCGCGCTGGTTCTCTATGCGCTGGTCGGGTTGAAGGCGGCGAAGCTGCGGGTTTCCCCCGGCATGGAAGCCTGGCTCGGACCGGTCATCGGCATCGCCACCGGCGTCGCCACCGCTGCGACCGGCGTCTTCGTGCTGCCGGCCGTGCCCTATCTCCAGGCGCTCGGCCTCGACAAGGACGAACTGGTGCAGGCGCTCGGCGTCTCCTTCATCGTCTCGACGCTGGCGCTCTCGGTCGGGCTACTGGGCAGCGGAGCCCTCGATGCCACAGTGGCATGGCACTCGGCCCTGGCGCTGCTGCCGGCGCTCGCCGGGATGGCGGTCGGGACGATCATCCGCAACCGCATCTCGGCGAGCACGTTCAAGCTCTGCTTCTTCGCCGGGCTCTTGGCGCTGGGGAGCTATCTGGTGGTGCGGTCGATCGGCTGATGTTTCCGACCAAGGCGTGGCACGTCAGCGGCGGCTGTTATAGGCATAACGGCGGCTGGCGCGCTTGAGGCCGTACCAGGCCAGTTGTCGGTCGCCGACATCGACATGCACAAGGCCGTTGGAATAGGAGCCGACGCCCCCGACATCGTCGAGCGTCTTGGCTATCGCGGCAGCCTTTCGTGGTGTGGTGGCCAGAGGGCGAAAATCGATCGCCTTGCCACGGTAGTGCTGCGAGTTCCTGGCATGGCGCCCGCCACAGGTCGAGGTGATCTGGATGGGGCCGATCTTCTCGACCAGTTCCCTGACCATGGCGACCGCTTCCGGCTTGAGACAGCGCAGGCTTTTCACCTGCGGCTGGAAGGATACCTGTTCGATCGCGGGCTCTGCATGCGCAAGCACAGGCAAACAGACCGTGACGATCACGGCCGCAACAATACAACGCATTACTAACCTGACATGATAGGGGAATGGAAGGCTCAAGCCACCATCACATGGTCTGGCTGAGCGGTTCGCGGGAGCCATTAGATGGATCAAAAGGCCAAAAGAAGGCGACCCTTAATGAGATGATCTGCAGCTATAGCCATTCATCTCCTGGAGACCGCGACCATCTTGCTAAAACTCGAGCAAAACAGCCGCCAAAAACGAAGGCCCACCATTCATCCAGGTGCAAAGCCGCGATGGGTGCATGGCAGGCGCGTTTCGACTTGCCCGCCTGAGCGTGAGAACGCCGGGCCGCTTCCCGCGGGCCTGACCTTCTTCAAACCTGACCTCAGTTGTTGACCGCCCGACGCCATGCCGCGCCGGGCGGCGCCCGATCAGCCAGCCTTCTTCGTCACGATGGTCAACTCGCCCGCATCGTCGATCTGGGCGATCACAACGTCGCGGGCGGTGAGCCCCTTGGCATCAAGGGCCGCCTTCGCGACCGGCGCCGTCTCGATGGCCTTCCGAAGCCGCTCGAGCTGGTCGGCCGTTCGCGTCGCCAGAAGCTCGTTGATCTGGCCCCGCGTGGCTTCGGGAAGCTCGTCGAGATCGACGACGCTGACGGATTTGATCGCGGGCGGGGTCGCGGGAGCTTGCGGCGCGGATGCGGGCGGCGGCTTTGGCGCGGCTTCGGGAATGGGAGCCTGAGCGCTGGCCGGCCCTGCCAGAATGAATGCGGCCCCTGCGGCAGCCAGCATGATCATGCGCATGGAGTTTCCTTCCATCGGTTGCGAATGGCCTGCCCAACTAACAGCCGGATGGGTTCGGAAGCGGGGCTCGATCGGGTCATTTCATGACGATACGGCGTCGATAATGGGATCGTCTGCCCCGATGGCGGGTGGCCGGCATCGAGCATGCCGGCCGATAAGGAGATGATTTGCAGCAATATCTGACCGGTCGGGTAACCAAGGAACCGGGCCGGCGGTGAAACACGCTGCGCCGCATGCCAGCTTCATTAGGCTGCGCGCGTTTTCGTCGTGGAGGGGTAGATGTTCGATGAAGCTCAGAACTATCTGACATCGGAAATCGAGACACTTCGCAGCGCGGTATTCCGCGCCGATGCGCTGAATGCCAGGGCGCTCAGCCCCAGTGCCGAGGCACATCTGGAGAACGTCCTGCACTTGATCGTCGTCTCGTCCGAGGTCGAGGAGGCAACGTTCCTGACCGTCACACGCATCGACCTCTTCGCACGCGCGCTCGACGCCCCAACCGAGAGCGGCGCCGTCGAGCAGGCAAGGCGGGATGCCCTGCTGGCGATCGATGCGCTGGCCACCGTCTTGGAGCGATCGACACCGAGCCAGGCGACTGCCATGGACAGCCGCCTCGATGCCGCGATCGCTGTCCTGACCAGATGAGGCGGCCGAGCGGTTAAGGGCCCTTGTCGGATCGAGCCGCCGTCGGCGCCGACCAGCGGTCGAATTTTAGCGCCGATCTCGGAAAAAATCCCGCAACAGCTCCGCCGCCTCGCTTTCGCGCAAGCCCCCATAAACCTCCGGCGCATGGTGGCAGGTCGGGCTGGCATAGAGGCGGACTCCGTTCTCGACCGCGCCGCCCTTGGGGTCACCCGCGCCGAAATAGAGCCGACGGATGCGGGCGAAGGATATCGCGCCAGCGCACATCGGGCAGGGTTCGAGCGTGACGTGCAGATCGCAGCCGATCAGCCGCTCTGAGCCGCTCGCGTCGCAAGCCAGGCGGAGCGCCAGCATCTCGGCATGCGCCGTCGGATCCTTCAGCTCCAGCGTGCGGTTGCCGGCGCTGGCAAGCACGACGCCCGCGCGCGTCACCACGGCGCCGACCGGCACCTCGCCGCGCGCGGCGGCGGCCCGCGCCTCGTCGAAGGCGAGCGCCATGGCGTCGATTGGCGGCGATGACTGCGGTTGCGTCATGAAACCTCTGTTTTGGCGCTCGCAGGCGCCGGGGTGCTCTGCTACAAGCGCCGGCTATACCCAGAATTCGAGCCTGACCTATTCGCGAAAGTGCCTGGCACTTTCGGCGCGGCACGCTCAGGAGCAGTCATGAGCGACGACAACAATCAGAAAAGCCGGGGCCCGCGCAAGGGCGGCGGAACCGGCGGCCGTGGCGGCGGATCGGGCGGCGGCCGCGATGGCGGCGGATTCGGGGGCAAGGGTCCCCGCGCCGGCGCATCGGCGGGCGGCGAACGCAAACCGTTCCGCAGCCGCAGCGACAGCGCGGATGGCCCGGCACGGCCGTTCCGGGCTCGCCCTGACGGTGAGCGCAGCTCCAGCAGGCCTCCCCAGGAAAGACCTCCGCGCGCAGGCGGTGAGCGCCCGTTCCGCGCCCGGCCTGATGGCGAGCGCAGCTCGAGCCGGCCACAGCGCGAGGGCTTTGCGCCGCGTGGCGAGCGTCCCGGTGGCGCTGGAGCCGGGGCCAAGCGCTTCGACCGGCCCCGCTCCGACAGGTCTGAGCGCCCGCGCCAGCCGCGCGACGAGGCCCCGGTCTCCGACGCCAAGCTGCTGCCGTCCCTGATCCTCGAGCCCGAGCGCATCGCCAAGGTGATGGCGCGCGCCGGTGTGGCCTCCCGCCGCGACAGCGAGGCGATCATCCTCGAGGGCCGCGTCAGCGTGAATGGCAGGGTGCTGGAAAGCCCGGCCCGCGATATCGGCCCCGACGATGTCGTTCTGATCGACGGCGAGCCCTTGCCGGCGCGCGAGCGCACGCGGATGTGGCTCTACCACAAGCCGCGCGGCCTCGTGACGACCAACCACGACCCCGAAGGTCGCGCGACCGTCTTCGACGCGCTGCCGGAG
>QBLV01000211.1 GCA_003241815.1 Hyphomicrobiales bacterium
GTCACGATCGCCGTCGAGGCGACGGCCCCCGTCGCGGCCGAATTCGCGGTGACCTATCGCGTCGGTGGCGCCGGCTGGACGCCGCAATACGAGGCCAGGCTGACCACCGGCAGCGGCGCCGCCAAGCCCGCGATCGACCTCGTCCGGCGGGCCGAGCTGCGCCAGCGCACGGGCGAGGACTGGAGCGACGTCGCACTCACGCTGTCGACCACGCGCTCCGCCGGCGGGACCCGTGCGCCCGATCTTGCACCCATGCAGGTGATGTTCTTCGAGCCGCCGGAAGTCTATCAGACTCGCAAAGAGACAATGCAACGCTCTGCCCCTGCCCCTGCCCCTGCCGCAGCCCCTGCGCCTGGCCGGGCTTTCGGACCCACGGTCTCGCTCGAGGACCGCAACGTGCAGGCGAGCGTCCAGACCGCGCAGGTCGAGGCGTCAGCCTATCAGGCGAGCTTCCAGGTGCCCGGCCGCGTCTCCATCCCGCAGGACGGCTCCTCGAAGACCGTGGTGCTGAGCCAGGGCAAGGTCGAGCCGACGCTGACCGCCCGGGTTACGCCCGAGCTCGAGGAAACCGCCTATCTCGAAGCGAGCTTCACCCATGAGGAGGCCGCCGCTCTCCTGCCGGGCCCGGTCGCGCTGCATCGCGACGGCAGCTATATCGGGCGCGGCCGGATCGGGCTGGTGGCGCCGGGCGACAAGGTCGAGCTCGGCTTCGGCGCCGACGACAAGCTCAAGGTCGCCCGCGCGCCCGTCCGCCGCCGCGAAAACGAGCCGACCTGGCTCGGCCAGACCCGCACCGATCTGCGGGAGTTCAGGACGGTTGTGAAGAGCCTGCATGCCCAACCCGTCAAGGTGACGGTTAGCGAGCGCATTCCCTTCTCGGAAAGCACCGCGATCACGGTCGAGAGCATCAGTGCCCAGACCACGCCGCCGACCGAAAAGCAGGTCGGCGACAAGCGCGGCGTCTCCGCCTGGACCTTCGACCTCGCGCCGGGCGCGGAAAAGGAGATCAAGGTCGCGTACCGGATCAAATGGCCCGGCGACCGCGAGGTGACTTATGCGCCGCAGGCGATGCCGGGAGCGACGTCGCGGCCGGTGAATTGAATGGTGGTTCTAACGACGTCATCGCGTCGTCGAACCTCTCCGTCATCCCGGACGCAGCGAAGCGGAGCTCCGGGATCCATCATAGGGCGCAATCCCGGCCCAGCGGCGGCCCTCTACGATGGATCCTGGGGCAAGCCCGGGATGACGGCGTGGTTCACGTGCTAACCGAGCGGGGTTAGACCGCCATCGCCAACTCGCGCCCGCGGCCCAGCCGCGTCATCCAGTCGGTATATTGCGGCTGGACCTTGAGCTGGTGCCCGTAATGGCGGCGCAGGGCGCCGGTCAGCCGCCCGGCGCGCCCGAGCCGCTCGTCTGCGAAGCCGATCATCACCGAATTCGGCCAGGCCTGCGGGCGCACGCCACGCAGGCGCTCGAACAGCTCGTCCTCGTCGGCCTGCGCATCGTTTTGCGCCATCAGCATCAGCATCGCCGCCGTCGAGCGCGAGATGCCCATATGGCAGTGGCCGAGGAGATGGCCCTCGACCCGCTCGCTCAGGCCCTCGCGCAGGCCTTCGCCGAACTGCAGGATCTGCTCGACGTGGCGAGGCTGGGGCGGTGTCATGCCCTGCGAGGGGCCCAAGATGTCGTGGAAGCGCAGCGTCACGCGATGGTGCTCGCCATAGGTTCCAAAGGTGTCGATCTCCGGCAGGTCGGGGTCGAGCAGCGACAGCACATGGGTGACGCGGCGGATGCTGTGCGACGGCAACTCCTCGATGCCGCAGATCGTCAGGGTGGAAATGGCGAGCGATTGCATGGCGGTGACCGACTGGTTTCGGGAACAGCCGCTTACAGGGCAAGCTCGCAAGCGCGCAACCGACAGGAATGGAGGGGAGCCCTGCAAAGCACCGCGGGTCTCGCCACCCTCAACGTCATCCCGGGCTAGCCCCGGGACGACGTTGAGGTGCGCCTCGTCCTTAAGCCGCCACAGCCTGCGGTTGCGGCTCCATGCCCAGTTCCTCAGCGACGATATTGACCCAGTAGCGCACGCCGTCGGGGATGATCTCGTCGTTGAAGTCGTAGAGCGGCGTGTGCAGGCCCTTGAACGAACCGTCGCCCGCGACGCCGTTGCCGATACGCATGAAGGCGCCGGGCTTGATCAGCATCATCTCGGCGAAATCCTCGCCGCCGGTGCCGGGCCGGAGCTTGGCATCGACATGAGCCGCCCCGACCGAGGCCGAGGCCGCAGCGACCGCGACCTCGACCTGCTCCGCCTTGTTGATCAGCGGGCTCGTGCCGCGATGATAGGTGGCTTCCGCCTGGCAACCCCAGGCCAGCGCCGTGGCGGAAGCGAGGTCGCCGATCCGCCGCTCGATCGTGTCACGGATTTCGGCGGAGTAAGTCCGCGCCGTGCCGCCGAGCACGAGCTCGGAGGGAATGACGTTCGAGGCTTCCGTCGAGCCGCCATGGATGTAGCCGACGCTGATCACCGCCGTGTCGAGCGGCGGCACGTTGCGCCCGACGATGCCCTGCAGCCCCAGCACGAACTGCGCCTGCGCATAGGTGATGTCGGTCGAGAGATGCGGCTGCGAGCCGCCATGGCCGCCGACGCCGCGGAAGATGACCTCCCAGCTGTCGGCCGAGGCCAGGAACGGCCCGACCGTGGTGCCGAAATGCGAGGCCGGCATGCCCGGCGTGTTGTGCAGGCCGTAGATCGAATCGCAGGGGAAGCGCTCGAACAGCCCGTCCGCCAGCATGGCGTTGGCGCCGCCGCGCCCCTCCTCCGCCGGCTGGAAGATCAGGATCGCCGTTCCGGCGAAATCGGGGTTCTCGGCGAGATAGCGCGCCGCACCCAGCAGCATGGTGGTGTGGCCGTCATGGCCGCAGGCGTGCATCTTGCCGGGGTATTGCGAGGCGTGGGGAAGGCCGGTCTGCTCCTCCAGCGCCAGACAGTCCATGTCGGCGCGCAGGCCCACGGCCCGCTGGCCAGGCCGCCGGCCGCGAATGACGCCGACCACGCCGGTACCGCCGACACCTTCGGTGACCTCCACCCCCCATTCGCGCAGGTTCTTGGCCACCAGCGCCGCCGTGCGGGTTTCCTCCAGCCCGAGCTCGGGATGGGCGTGGATGTCGCGCCGGATCGCGGTGAACTCCGCATGGTGCCGTTCGAGCCAGCTGTCGAGGTCGCTCGTCATGATCTTTCATCCCCTTCGCGCCGTCGCGCATATCCGTGATTTTGGCCACCGGCCCGCCACGCGGGGCCAGCGTGAAGCCGGCCAGCGAGGCGTGCTGATGGAAGTCCCAGCCTGTTCTACACGCTCCCGGGCACGCCTTCCATGCGCGCAAAGCTTGACCTCGGCGCGCGCTTGGCTCATGAGGACCTGCAAGTACCTGCCTTCGGAACCCCGGTCTTGCGCCGGGGTTTTTCATGTGCGGCGCTTGCCGGAAGCGACACGAGCAAGACACACGCAAGACAGCAGGAACACCTGAACCATGGCAAATGTGGTGGTGGTCGGCGCCCAGTGGGGCGACGAGGGCAAGGGCAAGATCGTCGACTGGCTGTCGAGCCAGGCCGATGTCGTCGTGCGGTTCCAGGGCGGCCACAATGCCGGCCATACCCTCGTCATCGACGGCAATGTCTACAAGCTCTCGCTTCTGCCCTCGGGCATCGTGCGCGGCGGCAAGCTCTCGGTCATCGGCAACGGCGTCGTCGTGGACCCCTGGCATCTCGTCGAGGAGATCGCCCGGCTGCGGACGCAGGGCGTCGCGATCTCTCCCGACAACCTCCGGCTTGCCGACAATGCCACGCTGATCCTGCCGCTGCATCGTGAGCTCGACCATTTCCGCGAGACCTCCAATATCGGTCTCAAGATCGGCACGACCAAACGCGGCATCGGCCCGGCCTATGAGGACAAGGTCGGCCGTCGCGCCATCCGCGTCATCGATTTGAAAGATCCCGCGATCCTGGAGGCCAAGATCGAGCGGCTGCTGGCCCATCATAACGCGCTGCGCCGGGGGCTGGGCATCGACGAGGTGAACGCCGTCGAACTGCTCGCCCAGCTCAAGGAGATCGCGCCGCAGGTCCTGCCCTATGCCGACACCGTCTGGGCGCTGCTCGATGCGCAGCGCCGCGCCGGCAAGCGCATCCTGTTCGAGGGCGCGCAAGGGGCGCTGCTCGACGTCGATCACGGCACCTACCCCTTCGTGACCTCGTCAAACATCGTCGCCGGCCAGGCCGCGACGGGTTCGGGCATGGGCCCATCGGCTGTCGGCTATGTGCTGGGCATTGCCAAGGCCTATACGACCCGCGTCGGTGAAGGCCCCTTCCCGACCGAGCTCTTCGACGAGATCGGCGAATTGATCGGCCAGAAGGGCAAGGAATTTGGAGTCGTCACCGGCCGCAAGCGTCGCTGCGGCTGGTTCGACGCCTGCCTCGTGCGCCAGACGGTCAAGACGTCGGGCATCGACGGCATCGCGCTGACCAAGCTCGACATCCTCGACGGCTTCAAGGAGATCAAGGTCTGCACCGGCTACAAGCTCGACGGCGAGATTCTCGAGCACCTGCCGGCCGGCCAGAGCGACCAGGCCCGGGTCGAGCCCGTCTATGAGACGATCGAAGGCTGGGACGGCTCGACGGCCGGCGCCCGCTCCTGGGCCGACCTGCCCGCGCAGGCGATCAAATATGTCCGGCGCATCGAGGAGTTGATCGGCGCGACCGTCGCGGTGCTCTCCACCAGCCCCGAGCGCGACGACACGATCCTGGTCCATAACCCCTTCGAGGGCTGACCGGCCACGCCGGATTGTCGGCTTCCGCGTTGACCCGCCCTTCGAAAGTTGCCCCGCCTTTGAAACACGCCTGACCCTTCCAGAGTTGACGCAGGCACCCAACAACGACAAGTGAGGCCAATGGCCGACTTTTATCCCATCCTGGCGCGAGCCGTCGCCGGGCTTCCCGACACATCGCCGGCGGCGCGCAGCGCCATCTACGACCGCGCCCGGGCCGCCCTCGTGACGCAGCTTCGCAGTCTCGACCCGCCGCTGAGCGAGGCCGAGATCATGCG
>QBLV01000212.1 GCA_003241815.1 Hyphomicrobiales bacterium
CGCTCCTGAATGGCTGCGATGATCCAGAAATCCTCCCTTCCCGAAAACCCCTAAACTGTCTCAAAAGCGCCGACGGCGGACACTACCGTTGGCGATCGACCTACAAGTGGTTGAAACTGGTGACGGCGGGCAAAGGATCAAATCGGTCAGACCCACCGATGACATGCTCGAATGCATCACGGGTCTGATCAAATCGCTCCATTGAGGTACGTTCCCTACACATGATGCGGCATGCTGTTCTCTCGCTGCTTTTCATCGCGTCGGATATTTCATGCCGCTGACCACGGCAACTCGGAACGGGCGGCATGGCAAGATGCGAGGGCGAGAGCAATGCGCGGATACCAAGCCGACACTATAGCAACTTGGCTGACCGATACGTTGCTGCCAACCTGGTTAGCGCGAGTCTATCATCCGGACCGGCCAGCATTCGTTGAGAGTGTCGCGCCGGACGGGGCGCCCCTTGATAGCGACATCTGCACGACGCTCGTCACAGCGCGGCTTACCTATGTTTTCAGCCACGGGCATCTACTTGGCGTGCCTGGCGCGCTCGCAGCCGCACGTCACGGCATGGGTTTTCTATGGAACCGCTGCCGGCGGCATGACGGCCGCTTCAGCCACCGTTGCACGCGTGGCGGGGAACCTATTGATGCGAGGTCCGACTTGTACGACCTCGCTTTCGTGCTCTTCGCCTGCGGCTGGTTTGCAAGGGCCAGCGCCGAGCAGATCTGGCTGGAGCGCGCCGACGAGGTCATGGTCTTCATCGAGCGCCATTTGAGCCATCCGGCTGGCGGCTTCGCCGAGGATACGATCGGCACCCTGCCTCGACGACAAAACCCCCATATGCATCTGCTTGAAGCTTGCCACGCACTTTCAGAGACATCGGGCGATGGTTGCTGGCTCAACCGCGCCACGTCTCTGGTCGGATTGATGCAGGAACGCATGTTAGATCGGAGGACGGACTCGCTGGGCGAGTTCTTCACGCAAGATTGGCAGGCGGCTTCCGGTGGGCCAGGGCAGAGGCGTGAGCCCGGGCACCATTATGAGTGGACATGGCTGTTGTATCACCACGACCGGCTGACCGGCGGGACGAGCAGCCAAGCGGCGGCACGGACGCTGTACACTTTCGCCCAAAGGCACCACGGCGATGGTCCGGCGCGTCCGGTCGTCAACGAGATCAGCCATGACGGCACTGTGCTGGACGGCGCTGCTCTGCTGTGGCCGCAGACCGAATATCTCAAAGCGCTGGTGGCCCGCATCGAATTCGAAAGCGATGTCGATGCAGCAGCACGACTGGATCCGCATCTGGCCTTGATGTTCGACCGGTTCGTCGATCCCAAAACGGGCCTGTGGCACAACCGCATCGACGCGACCGGTGCCCCAATCGTTGCGCCTATCCCCGTGCGCGTACTCTATCACCTGCTCCTGGCTTTGGCGGAGGTGGTGCGGGTAAAGCGCCAGGTCTAGGAAAAGCAGTGACCGTCTCTCGGAAGGACGGCCCCTCCCAGACGTGCGGTTAAACCCTGACCACTCCCGGTAAGGGAGTGCTCTATGTAACGGTTTAGGAAACCGTTCGCCTCGGCCGCTGAAATCTCGGCAGCCGTCTACTTGATCGTCAGCTCGACCGACTTTCTGACCCCTTGTCCCCCAGACAAGTGGTCTAAACAGCGGCTCTCTCCGTGTAAAAGAGACGCGCTATCGTCCAGCGGTTTACAAAACCGGTTGCCGTTTCGAACTGGCGATGATTGACGAGAACCTTTGCCGGGCGGAATTTGAGCCCCGCCGACCGCGCAAAGCAAACGGCGCGTCGCAAAGCTATTTATCTGGAGCTGCACCCGGAGACAGCGGCTCACGTGGCCGGAGCCCATGCCAGTAATCGGGCGCAAGGTAACGCGGCGGACAACTTGTCCGTTGCGTCGTTCGCCGCCGCCACCGCAGACGCCATTGGCAAAGACGAGCGCACAGTTAGGCCGATGCCGAGTTGCGCCACTCAGGTCGGGATCGTCAGCATCTGCCCCGGCTTGATGAGGTTCGGATTGTTGCCGATGACCGCCTTGTTCGCGGCGTAGATCACCGCCCATTTCGACTGCGTCCCATAATATTTCTGAGATATTATGCTGAGGTTTTCGCCTCGCTGTACGGTGTGCGTCCTCGATACGGGGCTTGGTAGAGGCGGCGGGTTCGGCGGCGGCAGCGGTCCTGGCGATGGCCCGGGAGAAGGGCCGGGCGGCGGCGGCTTGGGGAAGTCCGGAGGCGACTTGAGCCTGTAGCCCCGGTCCACGAAGAATCCGCGGATCTGATAAGGTTCGGCCTTCAACGCGCTGATCGTAAAGCGCTTCGCCGCGGGGTGCGACTCGATGTAAGTCGTGGTGTTCTCATTATTTGGATCATAGAGCTCGAGGATCGGCCCGCCTAGCGATGGCGAGCTTTTGCAGGCGGTGACCAGGACATGGTGACCTTCGAATGCGCCGAGCTTGATCAGGAAGAGAGGCACTGGCCGGTTGGCTGCGATCGAGCGGCGGATCAAATCGTATTCGCTGGCGACGCTATCGACATACAATTGTTGGAACATGAAAAGGATCGTGCTGCGGGTCAGACGCGGCACCGTGTAGAAATGGGCACTGACCTGGCGCGAATAGATGTGCGCGTTGAGCGGCGTACGAACAGGCGGAGGATCGGAATTCTTCGGAATGGGTTTCCGGGCGTAATGATGATCGAGCGCGCTGTACACCATCCCGCCGCACAGATTCGCTCCGTTCGGCCCGCCGGGATGCATCTCCCATTTTATGTCGCTGTTGCTGAAGTGATAACCGTGGATCGGTGGCATGAAGTTTGTTCGAAGCATTGCTTTTCGCCTTCCCCGAACCGCACATCCTCTTCTGCGAAACCCTGACTTCGACATGCACGGGCGGCAGTGGTTCAGTTTCGTCGTCTCGCGTAGCAGCATAGGAACTGCCAACAGCATCGGGCGTCATTCAAACTGACGACACGGCGAGAATCTGCTGGCCGCGCATCTCCGGTCAGAGCAGAGAAGACTGCGCCGGCCGGCCGTCCTCACCGCTTTCGCCGTCTTTCTTCACAGCGCGCGCTACCTCGGCGAGGATACCGTCAGGCGCGATGCCCAGCGCCGCGAAAAGGTCGGTCCGGCACGGGCTGAACCTCCCTCGTTTGCATGATGCTTCCGCTTAGGATTAGCCGAATAGTCGTGTCGAGATGAAGGGGGCAGTAAGCATGATTTGGGCGCGGCTTGTATCCACGCTGATAGCCGCTTCAGCAACATGGATCGTAGCGGCGGCGCTGGTCACGGGCAGAGTTACTGTCTGCCGTCAATCATCACGCAACGGGCGCCAAGATTGCACACAAACCCTGTGGAACGACGATCCGGTCAATTTCGTCCTTAATATGTCTATGCCTGCTGTGACGATAGCGGTCTGCTCTGTCATTTTTGTTTATGCATCGAAGCTGTTTTCGCAGAAATAGGCTGCCGCCTTTCGCGGTGGCACTTGCGAGTGGCTTGCCTCAAATGGTCGCCGTCACAGGATCACCTCATCCCGTTCGTTCGGCTCTGGCTCGCTCTCAGTAGGATTTGGTTGCTCAATCTTGATCGGGATCGTGCCATCGCGATCAATCTCAATTGTGGCTGGCACCTTCGCTTTTGCAACGGCCTGAATGGCCCGAGCAACATCCGCTTGCTTTATCCTCGCAGGCGTCCGGGGCATCAGGACTCCCCGCTTGTCGCGCCATGCCGCTTCGCCAACCTGACGCCTGGCTGGCCGTGGTTCAGGAATTCAACGCCGGCCGCTTCTAGCGCGATCTGCACCCGCTTGATCGTATCAAGGCCGCTGCTCAGCGTTTCGGCTCCCCTCGCCTCCATCGAGCGAATTGTGTTCGCGCTCACGCCAGACGCACTGGCCAAGGAAACTTGGTCCATCGCGACAAGGCTGCGGGCGGCGCGTAGCTGATTGCCGGTTGTTAGCATCAAAGCTCCATGCAGCCGCTACCGGCTTGCCCGAATTCAACCGCCGCCGGATGTTGCTCGGCCTTGCCGCCGCTTCCACCGGTGCCGCCGGCCCCGCTCTCGCGACCGTCGCCGGCCCCTCCGAAAGCGCCACGCTTCTGGCCCTCGGCGATGCGACCCCTCGCCTGCAAAAGGCCTGCCGTGGCGCGCTGGCCGAGCGCGACGCCATCGCGAAGGCATGGGCGCCCCACTGGCCGCGCGCGCCGAAGCAAATCACCGTCTGGAACAAGGCGACGCTCTACGATTACGAGCGCGATTTAACCGGCCGCATTCTGTCGCGAGAGCATCGCGTCAAGACGCTGGAGGCCTTCAAGGAAAGCGTCGATTGGTGGCAGGAGCTATATGACGGCCCGCTGTCGCCGCGTGTCAGCCCAAAAGGTGCGATCCAGCGCCGTACCCACCAATTGAAGCGCTTGCGGGAAGAGCAGGCTCAGCTGGTTCTCGCTGAGATGTATTTTGGCGAGTGCGAGCGCATCCGCAAGGCAGCCGGCTACGATGCTGCCCTGGCACGCCATGCAGACGCGCAGCACGCGCTTCTAGAGCATACCGTCACCATCATGCAGGAGCGGCCCGAAACGATGGCAGGTGCCTTCGCCCAGGCGGAAGCGCTGCAAGCCTGCGCCGATGAAGTGCCGATGCTCTGGCAGGGGGTGCGCCAGCATCAAGACGAAACGAACTGGGGCAGCTCTTTGGGCGCCTCGATCCTGCGCCTTGCGCGCGCCGCCGCCTGACATCCCCCCAACCCTTCCCGCGTGCCCCACGCAGCTACCCCGCATTAGGAGCCAAGCCCATGCAGACCAGTTCCCGCCGCGTCGTCATCGCCACCGCTCTCGCCGGGCTTGCCGGCGGCTGCGCTCCCATCGGTGCTCTCGCCGCGACCTCGGCAGACGCGGCGCGCAGGGTGCTCGGGCGCTTTGATCCGACCCTAACCGGCATCGTCGCAAAGCCTTCCGAGGATCTGGCCGAGTCCGGTGTCAATGAAGCCTACGCGCTGGCCGTCGCGATCGAGCACATGGCCATCAATGCCGGCGGGGGTA
>QBLV01000213.1:0-3722 GCA_003241815.1 Hyphomicrobiales bacterium
AAGCAATCCGCCGGCCGCCGGCGCAGCCTCGCCGCGGCGGAGCAAAACCAGGCCACCGCCGAACACGTCGATCCCGACACCGGCGAGATCACCACAAGCTGATCAGAAACCAACGCGACGATATGCAAAGGGCCCCGATCGGGGCCCTTTGCATATCGTCCCCCCACGCCGCCACTGGCCTGCTTTTAATCCGCCCCAATGGCCTGGAATCCGACCGCCGTTGACAGATCGCGCTGCGGATGGGAGCAATTTCCTGACGCAGCGAGGTCATCAGGGCTGCCGCATGGGCACACTTCCCGACTGGTCTCGCGGTTCGATGCCATCAGAGTGTTGTTGGAACCTATCGCCGCACTCGATCTTGAGACGCACCCCGCTGGCGTTGAACTTGCGGAACGATTTCGGCTGTCGGTCTACGAATCGATGATGCTCGCGGCGGCACTCCTGCTCGATTGTGTAACTTTTGGTCAGAAGGCATGCGATACAGGCTCGTCATTGATGAGTGTCTAAACGATCCGAAATCCATTTGCGGTCGTGTCGGCTTAGTCGCTACCGGTAGCATCATGCCATACGAAGTAAGTGAGTTGCCGGCCGGCAACTTTGCCAAGCGGGCGTTGTAAGTGTTAACCACTCATTAACCCTTAATCGCTTGCCAGACTCAGGGAATCGGGTGATCTTGTCACGGCAATCGGCGCTATGCGCGCCTCTTTCCGTGTTTACGCGAGATCGCTGTGGAAGCTGCCCTCAATCTTGTCCAGCCCAAGAAGGCGATCCACGAGTTGGTCGGCGCACATGCGCGCGAGCTTTCGTCAAAACTGCAAGCTCATAGACATCAGCTGTTTCCACCGGAAGCCCGCAAGACGCTCCGGCGCTTTTCGTCGATCGAAGCCGCAAAATTGATTGGCATCAATGACGGCTACCTGCGGCGACTGTCTCTCGAAGGCAAGGGCCCGCAGGTCGATGTGGGCCGGCAAGGACGGCGATCATACACCGTCGAGGACATCCAGGCGCTTCGGGAATTTCTAGATGTCGGCAGCAAGGCTGATCGCCGCTATGTTCCGCGCCGTGACCGCAACGAGCATCTCCAGGTCATCACAGTTGTCAATTTCAAGGGTGGCAGCGGCAAGACAACGACCGCAGCCCATTTGGCCCAGTATCATGCGCTGCGTGGTTATCGCGTTCTTGCGATAGATCTCGACCCCCAAGCGAGTCTTTCAGCACTTCACGGTTTCCAGCCAGAATTCGATGTCGGCGATAATCAGACGCTCTACGGAGCAATCCGTTATGACGACCAACGCCGCAACCTGAAAGATATTATCAGGAAAACGTACTTCGCCAATCTCGATATGGTGCCGGGCAATCTTGAGCTCATGGAGTTTGAACACGAAACTCCGAAAGCTCTGATGGGCCAGAAGCAGCTTGAGACGATGTTCTTCACCCGGATGGATGCGGCTCTGGCATCGGTTGCGGGCGACTATGACATCGTCGTCGTAGATTGCCCTCCCCAACTCGGCTTTCTGACCCTGTCAGCACTGTGTTGCGCTACGGCGGTGCTGGTTACGGTTCACCCCCAAATGCTGGACGTCATGTCGATGTGTCAGTTTCTAATCATGACATCCGATCTGCTCGGTGTCGTCGCCAATGCCGGCGGCAACATGGGATATGATTGGATGCGCTATCTGATCACGCGGTATGAGCCCGGTGACGGCCCTCAGAACCAGATGATGTCTTTCATGCGCTCCATGTTTGGAGAACATGTTCTGAATTACCCCATGCTCAAGAGCACAGCTATCTCAGACGCCGGAATCACCAAACAAACGCTCTATGAGGTCAGCCGCGATCAGTTCACTCGATCGACATATGACCGAGCGCTTGAGGCATTGGACAACGTCAATGGCGAGATTGAACAACTAATCCTGTCAAGCTGGGGGCGAGGCTGATGGCTCGCAAGAACCTCTTGGCGGGACTGCTCGATGAAAAGTTGCCGGCCGGCAACTCTGTGGCCACGCCTCAGCCTGATGGCCTCATACAGTCGATACATGGTCTGCAGTCGAGCGCATTCGGGCCGCGGGGTGGCGCTATTGGTGCGGTGACCCGTTCGATTGAGCAGATGAAGGCGCATTCGGTGATTGATCTCGTCGCGGAGATAATCGACGCATCGCCGATCGCCGATCGTCTCGCGGACACCGACAACGACCATCATCTCCTGGTCGCATCGATCCGCGATCATGGCCAGCAGGTACCCATACTGGTCCGCCCTCATCCAGGCCAAGAAGGGCGCTATCAGATCGCCTACGGGCGGCGGCGGTTGAGAGCTTTGAAGGAGCTCGGGCGAACGGTTCGGGCTATAGTTAAACCTCTTACCGATGAGCAGCTGGTCGTTGCCCAGGGGCAAGAAAACAGTGCCCGGACGGACCTTTCGTTCATCGAAAAAGCTCTCTTCGCAGCTCGGCTAGAAGAGGGCGGTTTCACTCGCGAAACGATCATGTCCGCCTTGTCGGTCGACAAGTCGGGATTGTCTCGTCTCATCTCTTCGGCAGTCAAAATCCCCTCTAACATCATCGAAGCTATTGGGCCTGCGCCGAAGGCGGGGCGCGATCGTTGGGTCGAGTTGTCGACACGCCTCGACGGCGCCGCTGCTATAGAGAAGGCGCGCAAGGCGGCGGACGGAGTGCAGTTCTCCACGCTGAGTTCCGATGAGCGCTTCAGCAAAATCTTCGAGGCTTTAGCGCCGAAGAAGTCCAAGGCCGTGCGGCCAACAATTTGGAAATCCGAAGACGGCCTTCGAGTCGCGAGCATCCGTGACGATGCTAAAGCAGTGACCGTTACAATCGACAAGGCTGTGGCTGCCGATTTCGGCGCATATCTCGTCGAGACGATTCCTGAGATCTATGCGGCCTTCAAGCGCCGTGCAGATGCCTAAACCCCGTAACTCACCGACAAAAGGAGCGTTTGAAGCAAAGAAAAAGGCCCCCGAAACAGAGTTCCGGAAGCCCTTCTCATACCTGGCAGTCTGAGAATCGCACTTCCACGAATCACCGTCAAGAGTCTCTTGTGAGATTCAGCGCCGTTTCGGCGAGCAGGATTTCTTTGCCTGAACGAGGCAAGAATCATGGAACCACGACTCTCGACGACGCCTTTTGGGCGGCGATCGCTGACGCTTGCCCATGTCGCAAGCCAGGCAAGCGCGAAGACAAGATCGCCGGGGAAGGCAGTCCATAAATGGAATGTCTTCCGAGCGATCTGCACGGCCAAGAACGCGCTGGGCGTACCCGAACGCGCCCTGGCGGTTTTGGACGCCCTGCTGTCGTTCCATCCGGAGACCGTTCTCACCGGCGAAGGCCTCGTCGTCTTTCCATCAAATCACCAGCTCGGGCTGCGGGCGCACGGCATGCCTATGGCGACGCTAAGGCGCCATCTGGCGGCGTTGGTCGACGCGGGGCTGATCATCAGGCGCGACAGCCCTAACGGCAAGCGTTACGCGCGCAGGGGCAGGGGAGGTGAGATCGAATTCGCCTTCGGCTTCGACCTGGCTCCCCTGGTCGTCCGCGCGGAAGAATTCGAAGCCCTGGCGGCCGAGGTCGAGGCGGAAGCCCGGGCGCTGCGCCTTGTCCGTGAGCGTATCACGATCTGCCGGCGGGACATCGTCAAGATGATCGCAACGGGGATCGAGGAGGGGGTCCCGACACAGCAGGCTGGGCAGGGTCCAGTCGGCTGGGCCGAGA
>QBLV01000213.1:3732-5036 GCA_003241815.1 Hyphomicrobiales bacterium
ATTCCGCGCAACCCGACACGTCTGGCGCTGGAGCCAATCGCCGACGAGCTCTCGCTGCTTGCCGACGAAATCCTCAACTTGTTGGAAACTCATGTAAAAACTCAAAATATGAGCGGCAATGAGTCTCACAATGAGCGGCACATACAGAATTCAAATCCAGACTCCCCTGTTGATCTTGAACCACGCTTTCCAGAAAGCAGGGGCTGCGGTTTGGAGATTGTGCCGGAACCGAAGCGGGTGCCGGAAGGGACGTTCCCATTGGGCATGGTTTTGGACGCCTGTCCCGATCTGATCGACTATGCCAAGGGCGGGATCGCCAACTGGCGCGACTTCATGGCGACGGTCGCCGTCGTCCGGCCGATGCTGGGGATCAGCCCGAGCGCCTGGGAGGAAGCGATCGGCGTCATGGACGAGGTCCAGGCCTCGATCGTCGTAGCGGCGATCCTGCAGCGCGGCGAGGCGATCAGCAGCGCCGGCGGCTATCTGCGCGAACTGACTCGAAAGGCGCAGGCTGGGGAGTTTTCGCTTGGACCGATGTTGATGGCGCTGATCGGCAGCCGCAAGCGCGACAAGAAGCGAGCGTAGTGGCAAGGATCAGGCTGTTAGGCTTGGCGAGCCGACCTTGCTTGGGACTGTTACGCGCTGAAGGGGCGATCTATTGATCGGACGAGGTTCGCCGGGCGAGGAAATCAATATCGTCGTTTCAATCGTGCTTCGGGCGTTATCGAGGAATGAGCTTGGGCGGAACTGCTGCTGCGGCCTCGCGCGCTTGCGTCTCCTTCTGCAGGCGCAGGTCTCTCAGCCGGGCCGTATTGGCGTCTCTGGTCTGGGCGATTGTATCGCTTTCGGACAGGATGCGATCGCGCACCATTGATTGCGTCTGGATCCTGAGAAAAGCGTTATCGGCATCGATGCGCTGCTTCGACTTTTCGTTCATGGGGAGCCTTCGAGACATTGCCGTGATCGCGCCGGGCGACCCACGCGCCAGCTCGACGAGGATAGACTGTTTCAAGGCCCCACGTCCTCTGGTTCTAGGTGAGGCTGATCTGGTCGCGAGGGGAGTAGCTTGGGCATCTCATACGAGAAGGACCGAGTTGCTTCGCGGATATCGCAGTAGCCCAGTGCCCTGACGATGGCGTTACAGGCCTAGCGTCGATAGGGGCGACGTATCACCAACCTGAATCAGTGCTGGCTGATTGATTCAAGCTTTGCGTTGGACCGACGCTGTCATGGTGCGCGAAATGCCGTCATGGATGTCGCGCGCGAGACCACCCCGGGCAAACTGCAGATGCTGGTGCTGGAGC
>QBLV01000214.1:0-706 GCA_003241815.1 Hyphomicrobiales bacterium
GACCTGTTCGGTCGCGAGCTCCTGCTACCGCGCAAACGGGCTCGCGCACTCCACCTTGAGGGCATGACGGCGTTGGAGATCGCAACGAAGCTGGGGGCGCCCTTCGATGTCGTCGCGCTGCAGCTTCTCGACGCGCTGCTGATTCCGGCGGTCGAGCCGGAACCCGAGGAGGCCGAGGTAAGCCCTCCGAAGCCGCTCAACGACGAGCAGCGCGAGGCCGCGCGCCATCGTGGGGTCCCATATCTTCTGGAGGCGGGACCGGGAACGGGAAAGACGCAGACCCTCGTCGGGCGCGTTGCCGGCCTCGTCGACGAAGGCATCGATCCCCGGTCGATCCTTGTGCTGACCTTCTCTAACAAGGCTGCCGGAGAACTATCTGAGCGCATCGCTGGACTGCGACCAGAGGCGGCATCGGCGATGTGGATCGGGACATTCCACGCCTTCGGTCTCGATCTGGTGCGACGATACCACAAGCAACTGGGTTTCCCGAAGGAGCCCCGCATGATGGATCGTAGCGAGGCGATCGCGATCATGGAGCGCGAATATCTCGCACTGAACCTCACTCACCATCGGGAGTTCATGAATCCCGACCGTCCGCTCAAGGACATGCTCACCGCGGTATCCCGGGCAAAAGACGAGGTCGCGGACGCTGACCGCTACGCTGCGCTCGCCAAGGAGATGCTGGACAAGGCCGCCGATCCAGACG
>QBLV01000214.1:819-1622 GCA_003241815.1 Hyphomicrobiales bacterium
ACGCCCGCAATGCTGCGGGACGGTGCGCTGAGGTTGCCCTTGTTTATAAGAAATACGAAGAGTTGAAATTTGCGGCATGCGCAGTGGATTTCGGCGATCTGGTGTCTCTGCCCGTACAGCTGCTCGAGTCCGACGCAGAAGCAGTTTCGATCCTGCGCGAGACATATAGCCATATCCTCGTCGATGAGTATCAAGACGTAAACCGCAGCAGCGTGAGGCTGCTCCAACGACTGACGGATGCGGGTAAAAACCTCTGGGCCGTCGGTGATGCGCGGCAGGCGATCTATAGGTTCCGTGGCGCATCCTCGTTCAATATGTCGCGATTCAATACCGAAGACTTCCCTGGTGGCACTGGCGATCGGCTGCGTCTCAACTATCGCTCGACGCCCGAGATCGTCGGAGCATTTTCGAAGTTCGGTGGAGGCATGCAGGCTGGCACCGGCGATGCCTCCCTCAAAGCAGATCGACCGTCCAGCGGTATCCCGCCAGAGCATGTGACCTTCGGCGCTAACGACGACGAGGCGGACGCACTCGCCGACGAGATTCTGCGCCTCTCTCGGGGCGTCGCCTTCCGCCATCAGGCTGTGCTCTGCCCCGGCAACGACCGGCTTAACCGCATGGGTCGTGAACTGGAGCGGCGCGGAATCCCCGTTCTCTACCTTGGCAATCTCTTCGAACGACCCGAGGTCAAGGATCTGCTGTCCGTTCTGTCTTTGCTCGTCGACCGGCGGGCCATGGGACTGGTGCGCAAGCCCTCGCTGCAGGGATTGTCGACGGGGCTGAGTCTGGCGGGTGCCGCAACG
>QBLV01000214.1:1632-2155 GCA_003241815.1 Hyphomicrobiales bacterium
AGCTGACACTGACGCCATGCGCCGGGTGGCCGGCATGCTGGACGGCTTTGGTACCGATGCGCTTCCCTGGGCAGCGCTGGCGCATGTCATGCTCGACCGGACACGAACGGCGGCGCTGATCGCATCCACGGACGATATCTCCAGTCGCGCCATGGGCGTGGCGATCTGGCAGCTAATGGGTTTCTTGCGCGCTCAACGTCCAGGGCCGGGTCTGCCGATCCAGCGCACGCTCGACGGGATTAGGCGGCTTGTCCAGCTCGCCGATGAACGGGATCTTCGACAGATTCCGCTGGCCGCTCAGGGCATCAACGCGGTCCGGCTGATGACCATTCACGGTAGCAAGGGACTCGAGTTCCCCGTGGTGCACCTCATGGGTCTGAATAAGGGGAGCATGCCCAGCACGGCACGTAAGCCGGCCTGTCCGGTTCCAGATGGCATGATCGCTGGCGGAGAAGGCGGAACGGTTGCTCTGGCTGCTGCGGATCACGCACTCGAGCAAGAATGCCTTTTCTATGTCGCTGCC
>QBLV01000214.1:2165-5011 GCA_003241815.1 Hyphomicrobiales bacterium
ATTTCATCGCACGACTAGGCGTAACGACAACCCGCGCGGCGACGCCCCATGCGGACCGGAAACCGGACCCCGAGGATGAGCCGCTCCCGATCGTATTGGGGCCTGAAATCAAGATCACGACGGCACAACTTGATCTGTATGATCGGTGCCCACGGCGCTTTTTGTACACCCATGTGCTTGGCGTCGGCGGTCGACGCACGCGGACAACCATGACGACAATGCACGATCTGGTGCGCGCCATCGTGACGGAGATCGCCGCCACTGACCCCTCCGTCGTGTCGCTTGGTGACATGGAGAGACTGTTGGACGAGAGATGGTCTGAAGGGCCACTGGCGGGGGACGAGTATCGGCTGCACCGCGAAGTTGCGACCCTGCTCGTCCAGCGGTTCGTGACGATGTGCGCGGGCACAACCCGCTCAATACCGCCTGCTCTCCGAACAGGCATCGGAACGACAACGGTCTCGGCAAGCGCAGACGATGTCGTGATGGCTCCTGGTGGACGGCATATCGTGCGGATGGTTCGGACGGGGCACCGATCCTCCAAGACCGGACAAGGCCTCGCCGATGCCGCCTTCCAGATGGCGGCCGCCAACTCACTTCCCGGCTGCACAGTCGAGATCGTCCAACTCGGCGACGTCGATCACACTACAAGGGTCGAGTTCGACCATAAGGCTCTCGGCAAGAGAACGGAAAAGCTTGCCGAAGTCTTCGCGGCGATCGAGGGCGGAAGCTTCACGCCTGAGCGATCCGACCGCACATGCCCTTTCTGTCCCGTCTTCTTTACCTGCGGTCCAGTGGCCGACGGCAGACTGCAAAAAAATCTCTGACCAAAATTACCGGTCAGCCGATGCTGGCGAGATTGACCCTGTGAGACCGACGCAATCAGGCCGAGGTCCACAGGAAAACGAAATATGTCTCTTATCGAAAACCCCGACATCGACGATGTCGCACTCGCCGTGCAGGAAGATCGCCCCCTGCGCCCCGGTCGCTACCGGGTCTCGCTCGCTGTCGACAACGTCGATTTTCACCCGCTTATCCTCGACGATCCGGTTCCGCTTGGCCGCCAGATCCTGAAGAAGGCTGGCATCAACGACATCGACGGCCACTCGCTGTTCGTGGTCACTCCCGAAGGCGACTTCGAAGATGTCCGGGCGGACGAGGAGGTCGATCTGCGCGACCGTGCCGCCTACCGCTTTATCACCTTCAGCACCGACCCGCTCTACCGCGTCAAGCTCAACGAGGCGCGCATCGTGTGGGGCCGTTCGTCCATCCCTGAAGCGGTGCTGCGTGTGCTCGCCGGCATCAGCAGTGACGAGGCGGTCTTCCTAGAAGTGCGTGGCGGCAAGGACAAGCTGATCGAACCGGGCACCGATGCGGATCTCGCCGTCAACGGCGTCGAGAAGTTCATCACTGCGCCCAACAAGGTCACCTACAACTTCTCCGTCAACGGCAAGCCCTATGAGACCGATAAGAAGAAGCTGACCGGCGCGCAGATCAAAGCGATGGTATCTGACTGGGATCCGCAGCATGACCTGTCGCTGGAGGGTGAGGGCGACGACCCGGACCGCATCATCGCCGATGATGAGGCTGTGAGCCTTGTTCCGAAGCATGGTGTCCGCCGCTTCTCGTCAGTCCCGAAGGCGAACTTCGGCTGATGCGCGGCGTCTTCGACATGCAGCTGGAGCAGCTGCGGGAGCGCTTCGGCGACGTTCAGACCCGGCAGTTGCCGAGCGGCACCACGCTCGTCACCGTGCCGGGCGTCCGCCTGCCGGAGGGATGGTCGAAGTCGTTGACCACCATCCGCTTCATCGTCCCGCCAGGATATCCGTTTGCGCAGCTCGACTGCTTCTGGGCGGATCCCGATCTCCTTCTTGCACATGGGGGTTCACCACAGAATTCGGCGTCAACTCCCGTCCCGGAGACCGTCGAGCCAGCACTTTGGTTCTCGTGGCATCTGACGGGACCGTGGAACCCCAACCGCGACACACTGTCGACGTGGATGAATGTGGTCATCGATCGAATGAGGCAGGTCCAATGAGCCGCGTCCGCTTTCCTGCACCTCTCTACTCTGACCTGGCGTCGACGCTGCTCGACGCCAATGGTCTGGAGAGCTGTGCCATCGCGTATGCCCATCACGATGCGCATAACGGCACATGGATCGTCACCGACGCCGGACCCGTGCCAGACGAGGCATATGAGAGCCGTACCTGCGTATCTGCGATCCTCAAATCGTCTTTCCTCATCGAGGTTGCAAACCGCAGCCGGGTCACCGGCATGGCCGTCATCGCGATCCACACGCATCCTGCCAGCCCAGGCCATCCGCATTTCTCGCTGATCGACGATGCGGGCGAAACGGATCTGGGTTCGTATTTTGTTCGGCGAGCGGCGCCAGTGCCACATGTCGCGCTGGTGATCGGGCCGCAGGGCTGCCGTGCGCGCCCTCTCGGAATCGATGATGAAATCGACGTATGGGAAGTGGGAGAGAGGCTCATGCTCCATTCGCCCCTGCAGGGCGTCTCCGATCAGGAACGTGACGATCGGCAGGTCCGGGCGTTCGGAGCGCCGGGGCAACGGCTGCTGCGCCGCCTCCACTTCGGCGTGATCGGTGCGGGTGGGACCGGATCGCTCGAGTGCCAACAACTTGCCCATCTCGGCGCCACGCGGATCACGGTGATTGACCACGACCTAGTCGAGGAGACAAACCTTAACCGTCTCGTCGGCTCAATCACCTCCGACGTTGGCCAGCCGAAGGTGGAGGTGGCGGCCAGGATGATCCGCGCCATTAACCCTGATGCCACGGTTGTCCCGCTTCAAGCTGACATCGTCGACGAGGAGGTGGCCAAGCT
>QBLV01000215.1:0-2369 GCA_003241815.1 Hyphomicrobiales bacterium
GAACCGCGCCGGGGCTCGCGCGTCGTAGAGCTTGGCGCATGCGGGGGCGGCGGATAACCTGTCGCCGCCACCGTCGAAGTTCGCCGCGAAAGTCAAAGCCTCATGATCGACCCTGTCGCCTTCTACCCCGCCACCGTTCCGCTCGCCTTCTTCGTTTGGGGGCCGGTGCTGGTGATGGTTCTGTTCTGGGCGGTGGGCTTCTGGTCGAGCCGCCAGGGCGTGCCGCGCATGCTCGAGAACGACTGGAACGGCTTCAACGTCGCCGATGTCGAGAAGCTCTTCGCGATGTATGGCGAGAAACATCGCGCCCGCTATCGCAACCGGGTGTTGCCGGCCGACGTCGCCTGCGCCTTCACCTATGCCATCGTCGGCGCGATTCTGATCGTCGGCCTGTCGATGCGCGGCCAGCCCTGGTGGGTAGCGGCCCTCTGCGGCGGCGGCTGGTTGCTCGGCGGCCTGGCCGATATCGCCGAGAACCTCGCCGTCGCTCGGTTGCTCGACAAATACCCGAAGGTCGAGGCCGGCGACGTCGCCTTCGCCAGCCGGGTGACGCAGCTCAAGCTCGTGCTGTTCCTGGCCGGAACCGTGGGCGCGATCGCGGCGGCCTATCTGGTGTTCAAGCCGCTGGCGACGTGACGCCTCCCGGCTCTGGCGCGAAGCCCTTCGTGCAACCATATCGTGCCCGTCGGCGCTCGGCCGCAGGAGAGACGTGATCATGAAAGCCATCGCTTCCGCCGCTCTTGCAGGAATGCTCGGCCTCACGACCTTGGCGGCGCCGGCTGCCGCGCAGGAAGATCTGATCTTCAAGAAGTCGACCGTCTGGAAGATGCTGACGCCGGACCACAAGCTCGCGGTCTATGGCGTCGATGATCCGGTGGTGGAGGGCGTCGCCTGCCATTACACCGTTCCCGAGAAGGGTGGTGTCGCCGGCATGTTCGGCGTGGCGGAGGAGGTCTCTGAAATCTCGCTCGCCTGCCGCCAGATCGGCCAGATCAAATTCAAGGAAAAATCCGACCAGGGCGATGTCGTCTTCCGCGAGCGCCGTTCGCTGATCTGGAAGAAGATGCAGATCGTGCGCGGCTGCGACACCAAGCGCAATGTGCTGATCTATATGGCGTATTCGGACAAGCTCATCGAGGGCTCGCCGCAGAATTCGACCTCGACGGTCCCGATCATGCCCTGGGGCGGCACGACTGAACCCGCGAAATGCGCCGACTGGATCAAGTGATCGGGCGGCTTCAGCCGCCGCAGGTGATGACCAGAGGCTGCTCGGGCGCTGCCTGAGCCGTCTTCACTTTCGACAGCGATCCCGTGAAGTCCTCGCGTGTGGCCAGGCCAAACGAGCTCGCCTTCGCAAAGCCTTGCGCCTCGCACCAGGCGTCGGCGACGATCTTGCCGCATTCCGAATTGCTGGAGAGGCAATCCGCGACGCCGTAGCCGTCGCTGGCGGGAATCAGGAAGGAGCGCTGCTCGCTGGGGGCAGCGACGGTGCTGGTCGGCAGGAAAGACAGCGACAGCCCCGCTCCGACGATCCCGAACAGGCCGACAAGGGCAACGGCGCGGCGCATTTTCGTGACTTCCTCGTGACCGATGGGCGCACAACCCTCGAATCACGAGGATGGTTCCGGGTCGTTAAAATTGAATGAAGTTTCGATCTTCTGATGGTGCAGTGCGGCGAAAGCGGGGCGCCCTCTTGACGCGAAGGCCGGCTGTAGGCATTTCTGTCGAAATGACGCGGGCCTTCCACCCAATTTGCATGATTTGCCGCTAGCTTTCGCTGGCCGGCTGCTCACGTCCTCATCCTGAAACGGTAAAGACAGACAGCGCCCCGGCCAGCGGCCAGGTTCTCCGTCGTTTTTTGCCGTTTTCCAGGATATTTCCGCGATGTCGCCGACCTTAAGGCTCCACAACACGCTGACGCGGACGAAGGAGGATTTCGTCCCCGTCGATCCCGACAATGTCCGGATGTATGTCTGCGGCCCGACGGTCTACGACTACGCCCATATCGGCAATGCCCGCCCGGTCATCGTCTTCGATGTGCTCTATCGGCTGCTTCGGCACATCTATGGGGCCGAGCACGTCACCTATGCCCGCAACCTCACCGACGTCGACGACAAGATCAACGCCCGGGCGGCGCGTGACTTTCCGGGCCTCCCGCTGAACGAGGCGATCGCGAAGGTCACGCAAGGCACGACCGCGCAGTTCCACGCCGATATCGACGCGCTCGGCTGCCTGCGGCCGGATTCCGAGCCGCGCGCCACCGACCATATCGAGGAGATGAAGGCGATCATCGAGCGGCTGATCGCGCGCGGTGTCGCTTATGTCGCCGAGGAGCATGTGCTGTTCCATGTACCGGCGGTCGCGCATCT
>QBLV01000215.1:2379-5009 GCA_003241815.1 Hyphomicrobiales bacterium
ATCGCCGGCGCCCGCGTTGATGTGGCGCCCTACAAGCGCGACCCGATGGATTTCGTGCTCTGGAAGCCGAGCCGCGAGGGCGTCGATCCCGGCTGGCCGTCGCCGGCTGGGATCGCGACGCCCGGCCGCCCCGGCTGGCATATCGAATGCTCGGCCATGTCGATGGCCAAGCTGCTCGAACCCTTCGGCGGCGGGCTCTCCTGCGACGATCCCGCCAGGAACGTCTTCGACATCCATGGCGGCGGCATCGACCTCGTCTTCCCGCATCATGAAAACGAGATCGCCCAATCCTGCTGCGCTTTTGGTAACGCGGACGGCAGCGGCCGCATGGCCAATTACTGGATGCACAACGGCTTCCTTCAGGTCGAGGGCGAGAAGATGTCGAAGTCCCTCGGCAACTTCGTCACGATCAACGAGCTGCTGGAGACGGAAAAATTCGGTGGCCGGACATGGCCCGGCGAGGTGCTGCGTCTTGCGATGCTGAAGACGCATTACCGCCAGCCGATTGATTGGACCGTGAAGGCGCTGGAGGAGGCGGAGAAGACGCTGGATCGTTGGGCTCAGATCTATGAATTTATTGAGCCGATCCTGCAGGATAGAGTTCCCTTTACCCAGCCTGATTTGCCTGCGCTGCCACCAATTGGGCCTTCCGCCCAGCTAACCGATGCCTTGGGTGATGATATCAACACCCCTGCCGCGCTCGCGGTTTTGCACGCGTGTTATCAGCGCTCGCTCAAGCCAGAGGTTCCGGTTGGCCAAACGGCACTGGAGTTTGTTCAGGACGTTGAGTTTCTTGGCATAGATATCAAGGCGTTTGTGGCTCGCAGAAAGCGGCTTGAATACCGTGTCGAGCGGAATCGGGCTGACGTTATCCAAGAATTGGTCGACACCCGCCTGGACGCCCGCCGCGCAAAAAATTTCGCCGAATCCGACCGCATCCGCGACGAGCTCGCCGCCATGGGCATCGCCCTCAAGGACGGCAAGGACCCCGCCACCGGCGAGCCGATTACGAGCTGGGAGGTGAAGCGATGATGACGCTCGCTTCCCGCGAACCGATCATCATCGCCGATGCCGGCCCGCTCCTGCGGCTGGCGGCGGCAGGGCTTTTGCCCATGCTCGCCCGGCTCAACCGGCGCATCGTGTTGGTCGACCGCGTCGAGGACGAATTGATTGGCGATGCGAGCAAGCCCTATGCGCCCGAGATCGCGGCCTGGATCGCGGCCGAGGGTAACGCGCTCCTGCGCGTCCCGACGATCATCGGCGAGGGCATCGCAGCGCTGAAGGGCCGCGCCCGCACGCCGGCGGAAGATGCGCGTCTCAAATCCGGGCTGCGGAACTCCGGCGAACTGGCTCTGCGCGAATTTGTTGATCTCTGGCGGCCCGACAGCCTCTCCTCGGCTGTGGTGCTTTACGAGGACCGCAAAGTGCCCAACCTCTTCTTGGAGGTCGACTATCCCGTCACGCTGATGACGACGCGTGCCTTCGTGCGCACCGTCGCGTCCTGGGGCGTCAATCTCGATGCGCCGGCCGCGTTGGAAGCTGTCGCTGCCATCTACGATCTGAAACCCGCCATGATCGGCGAGATCGACCCTGAAACGCCCGTCGATCTCCGGCGGCTCCCCATTTCCCTGGACGACAAGACATGACCCCGAAAATCCGCCCCGCCGGCTCGCTATCCGTCGCGATCAAGCTCGTCATGCTCGCCATGGTCGTGCCGCGCGTGCTGCGCTTCAAACTGCGGCGCAAACCGTGACCGCGCAGCGCATCCACCTCTTCGACACGACTTTGCGCGACGGCGCGCAGACCACCGGCGTCGATTTTTCGCTCGACGACAAGCGCGCGGTGGCCGGCCTGCTCGATCGGCTCGGCATAGACTATGTCGAGGGCGGCTATCCCGGCGCCAACCCGCTCGATACGGCGTTCTTTGCGGAAAAGCCGACGAAACATGCGAAGTTCGCCGCCTTCGGCATGACCAAGCGGGCCGGGCGCTCGGCTGCCAACGACCCCGGCATCGCCGCGCTGCTGCAGGCCAGGGCCGACGCCATCGTCTTCGTCGCCAAGGCCTGGGACTACCATGTCCATGTCGCGCTGGAGATTTCGCTGGAGGACAACCTCGCCGGCATCCGCGAAAGCGTCGAAGCCGCGAAAGCGGCCGGCCGCGAGGTCATGCTCGACTGCGAACATTTCTTCGACGGCTACAAGGCCAATCCCGCCTATGCGCTGTCCTGCGCCCGCACGGCCTATGAGGCCGGCGCGCGCTGGGTCGTCCTCTGCGACACCAATGGCGGCACGCTGCCCGACGAGATCTCGGCCATCGTCGCGGAGGTCACCAAGGTCGTACCGGGCGAAAATCTCGGCATCCACGCCCATGATGACTGCGGCTGCGCGGTCGCCAATTCGCTGGCCGCCATCGAGGCCGGCGTGCGCCAGATTCAGGGCACGCTGAACGGTCTTGGCGAGCGCTGCGGCAACGCCAATCTGGTCACGCTGATCGGCACGCTGAAGCTGAAGGAGCGTTATCGCGAGCGCTTCGCCATCGGCGTCGACGAAAAGCAGCTCGGCGAGCTCAGCCATGTCTCTCGCGCGCTCGACGAGATGCTCAACCGCGCCCCCAACCGCCACGCTCCCTG
>QBLV01000216.1 GCA_003241815.1 Hyphomicrobiales bacterium
GCATGCCGATGGCGGCGGCGCTCTCGGCCGCCCATCTCTCGGCCATCCTGTTCCCGGAGACACTGCGGCGCCTCTACATCGTGCGCGACGCCGATCGGGCCGGGGACGGTGCGAGAGACACGCTGGTTGAACGCGCGAACGCCGCCGGGATCGAGGCAATCGTGCTGTCGCCGGCAACTGGAGACATCAACGAAGACCTTCGGCTCGTCGGCATAGATGCCTTGCGCGCTCAAACCCGAGTCCAGCTCATCCCGCAGGACGTCGCTCGCTTCATGGCGCGGGCCGCATAGCCGGGACGGGGAGGGGGCGTAGTTCTCGTTGTTGGCATCGCTTGAACGCCGGGACGTCGGAGAGAACCGCGACCTGGCCTTCGAGAGGGCGATCGGCCCGCAAGCGGGCCGGACCTGCAATGCCTACGGCCGGTTCTTTTCCGCCGCCCTTCCACCCCGCGCGGCAAGCCGCGCGGGGGCCCCGGCTTCGGGCTTTGCATCGCGAAGCAAAAGAACCGGCCTTCGGCATCCTCCGCTGCGCTGCGGCCCTGCGCTTCTCTCCGGGTTCTGGTCCAGCCCGCTTGCCGGCTTTCGTCGCCATGAAGGCCGCGAGGGTCGCGGTTTCAACCGACGGGAGCATCCCATGAGCCACGACAATTTCGAGCAGCACGCATTGTCCCCGACCGAGCACGTCCTCACCGAGCTCCAGCTTTACGGGTACCGTCCCTTCGCAGATGAGCCAGATCCCCGACCGCTTCCGGATGGTGACGACGTTGCCAGTGCCATCTCCGACATCTTCGGCGCCATGATCGGCGCCCTGCAGGACACCCGCCTCGAGCCCGACCTCGGCGATCTCCTCTGGTCGACCGTCAACATCTTCCACCGAGCGACGGGCCGGATCGAACGCGAGCTCGACGACAACGAGCAGGCCCAGCGTCGCAGCCAGCGCGAACAGGATGGTGGCGAGATCAAATCCGTCGAACTCGAACGCCTCACCGCCGAGGGGCAGACTCTGATCGAGCGCCAGAACGCCTTCGAGCTGATGCGCGACCAGGCCGCCGAGCACTATGAGCGCCACACCGGATCACCCTGGCGCCCCCGCAGCGGATCGATGATCAACCACAAGGCCATGACGTCCGCGATGATCGACAGCCGCGACTTCCTCAACGCGAAGAAGCGAGCCACGCAGGAGGTCCTGCTGCCGCCCGGCCCGAAGATCGCCTTCACCGGCGGGAGCGAATTCAACGACCACGCCCTGATCTGGGCGACGCTCGACCAGGTTCATGCCAAGCATCCCGACATGGTGCTGTTGCACGGCAAATCGCCCAAGGGCGCCGAGTTGATTGCATCGCGTTGGGCTGATCACCGCAAGGTGCCGCAGATCGGGTTCGCGCCCGACTGGACGAAGCACGCCAAGGCTGCACCCTTCAAGCGCAACGACGCCATGCTCGACATCCTGCCGATCGGGGTCATCGTGTTTCCCGGTACGGGTATCCAGGACAATCTTGCCGACAAGGCCAAGAGGCTCGGCATCCCGGTGTTCGACTTCCGCGTGAAGCGAGGTGGCGCGTGAGCGCCTTGGCATCGTTCAGATCACGTCAGGCGGTCGGTCGAAATGTCTCCCAATACCAGGCGACATACATGTTCTTCTTGTCGTGACCGCGCTCCTTAAGCTGCGAGCGGATCGCACGCACATCGTCCTTTTCGCAGGCGGCCCAGATGAATGTGGAGCCGTCGGTTGCTTCGATCGCCGTCCTCGCCTCTTCCAGCAAAGAGCCGGCCCCGGCCTCGTGATAGCTACGACGATGCAGCCAGCGGACGTCGAGCTTTGCGGCTGACGGCAGCGGCTGCTCCTCGCCCGCGTCGAGGACCTCGATGATCGCCCGGATCTCGGTGCCGGCTTCGACCTCGGCCGCGATGCGTGCGATGGCGGGAAGGGCGCTCTCATCGCCGATCATGAGGATGGAGCGGGCCTTCGGCAAACCCCCACTTCCGGGCCCGAGCAGCGCGACCACATCGCCGGACTGCGCATCGCGGGCGAAGTCTGCGACGGGCGTGGTGATGCCTGGAGCCGGATGCTGGAAGACGTCGATCCACAATTCGCGGCGCTCGATGTCGACGGCGCGGATCGTGTAGGGGCGCACCAGCAACGCATCATCGCCCTGCGGCCATGCGATGCGGCCGTCGCCGCGATAGCCAGGCCAGAGCGGCGAACGGCCTTTCGGCGGAACGAGGACGCGGACATGCATGTCACCGCCGACGAACGGTGCGACGTCCTCGCAGAACACTCTCACGCGTCGCATATGCGGCGTGATGTCCTGCGCGCCCACGACCACGGCCTGATGGAAATTGCGAAGCTTGCCCGGCGATCCGGTTCGCGACCAGGTCAGGTCGAGCGCCTCGTCCTGCGCGAAGTAGAACATATGCTCGGCGATGCTGTTTTGCGCGACCTGCAGGGCCGTCTCGGTCGGAGCTGCCAGATCGATCAGCAGCGTTCGGTCCAGCAACCGGATGCGTGCGGTGCCGAGCTTGCTGGTCAGCAAAGCGAGATCGGCCGTGCGCTCGACTTCGGCATGCTCGACGAAGTGTTCGCAGATCTGGTCGAGCATTTGGCCGGCGTTCGGCAGGACCGCCGTGCCCGTCAGTTCGAACGAATGATGGGCGCTCATGGCCTTGTCTCCTCGGTCTGGCCGGGCTCGCCCAGCATACGGTGCCGCCCGATCGGCAGCATCATCGGTCGGCCCGATGTCGGATCGATCATGATGCGGCTCTCAAGGCCAAACACCGCTTTCACGTTTTCTTCCGTCAGGACGCGCTCCGGCGAGCCGGCGGCATGCATGTGCCCCTGCGCCAGCGCGATGAGGTGGTCGCCATAGCGCGCGCCGAGATTGAGATCGTGCAGCACCATCACGACGGTGGTGCCGCGCGCGCGGTTGAGATCGACGAGCAGATCGAGGATCTCGATTTGATGATTGATGTCGAGGAATGTCGTCGGCTCGTCCAGCAGCAGGATGCTGGTTTGCTGGGCAAGCGCCATGGCAATCCAGACGCGCTGGCGCTGTCCGCCGGACAACTCGTCGATCGGCCTCTCGGCCAAATCGAGGATTCGCGTGGCGATGAGCGCCTGTTCCACGGCTTGTTCGTCCTGGGCGCTCCAGCGCGAGAACAGTCTCGAATGGGGATGCCGACCGCGCCTGACGAGGTCGTCGACCGTGATGCCCTCGGGCGCGATCGGCGACTGGGGCAGCAATCCTACGATGCGGGCAAGTTCGCGCGTCGGCGTCTGATGGATCGCCTTGCCGTCGAGCAGGACCTGTCCTTGGCTCGGCGTCAGGAGACGCGACATGGTGCGCAGGAGCGTCGATTTGCCCGAGGCATTGGCCCCAACGATCACCGTGATTTTGCCAGGCGGCACATCGAGATCGAGATCGTGGAGAATGTCGGTGCCGCCATATCCAGCCGAAAGCTGGCTTACGGTCAGGGCTGGGCCCAAGCGTGCCGTCATAACGATCGTCCACTGCGATTGATACGCATGATCAGGTAGAGCAGGTAGGGAGCACCCAACGCGCCTGTCACCACGCCGACCGGATAGCGGCTCGGCAGCAGAAACTGGCCGGCATAATCCCCCACCAACGCCAGCAGCGCGCCGATCAGCGCCGATGGCACGAGCAGGGACGCGCCACCGCCGACGATGCGAGCGGCGATCGGGCCCGACAGAAAGGAAATGAAAGCGATCGGGCCCGTCACGGCCGTCGCGCAGGCGATCAGGCCGACGGCGGCAAAGATGACGGCGATCCGCGTTCTGGCGACGCGCACGCCAAGACCGGCCGCCATGTCGTCGCCGAGCCGCATGACCTCGAGATTGCTGCGCTGGCTGAGCAACATGCCGCCGAAGACGATCACTGCCGATGCAAGCAGATAGGCGTCGCCGAGCTGCGCGCCGTTGACGCTGCCGGTCAGCCAGCGCATCGCCTCCTGCAGGTTCCAGGCGGGCGCCGTCGAAAGGATATAGGCGATCACGCTGTTCAGCATGGCGGAGACCCCGATCCCGATGAGGATCAAGCGTGTGCCCGCCACGCCGTTGCGGACCGAGAGCGCATATATCAACAGTGCGACGCCGAGCCCCGCCGCCACGGCCAGGAGGGACACCACGGGTCCGTCGAGCGACAAAACGGTGATCGCGAAGACGGCCGCCGCGCTGGCGCCCGAGGTGATCCCGATGATGTCGGGGCTGGCGAGCGGATTTCGCAGCAGGATCTGGAAGACGACCCCGCCGAGCCCGAAGCTCATTCCGGCCAGGAGCGACAGCACGGCGCGCGGCAGGCGCAATGTCCCGACCAGGAAGCCAGCACCCGCGACATCCTCGCCGAGAAGGACGCGCAGCACGGTGGCGGGTGGCGTGAAGGATTGCCCGAGCGTGAGCGTCAGCCCGACCATCAGCATGGCCGACAGCGCCAGGACGGCGATCGTCAACCGTTGGCGGTTCAGCCGCCGCTGCCTGCCGCCCGCGATGGTCGTCATCGGCGGAGCGTCGATGGTCAATCCTGGCGCGGTCAAAGCTCGCGGACCTTCCTGCGCCTGACGATCCAGATGAAGACCGGCGCGCCGATCAGCGCCGTGATGATCGACACCTCGATCTCGGCCGGCCGCGCGACGACGCGCCCGACCACATCCGCCAGGAGGAGCAGGCAAGCCCCTCCGAGAGCGGAAAAGGGCAGCAACCAGCGGTAATCGACCCCCACCAGCAGGCGGCAGAGATGGGGCGCCACCAGCCCCACGAAGCCGATCGGCCCGCACAAGGCCGTGGTTGCACCGCACAGGAGAACCGCGCCCAGCGAGGCGATCGCGCGCGAGGCGGCGACATGCTCGCCGAGCCCGGCGGCGAGATCGTCTCCGAGCGCCAGCGAGTTCAACCTGCGTCCCGACATCACACTGATGAGGAAACCTGTAGCGAGAAACGGCAGCGCCGGGACCAGTCGCTCGAAGGTCGCGCCGCCGACGCCGCCCACCGACCAGG
>QBLV01000217.1 GCA_003241815.1 Hyphomicrobiales bacterium
CGCCATCGGCCACCGCCGAGAGCGCCCGGGCAAACTCGCTCGTCGCCGAATCCACAACCGCGTTGATCTCGTTGATGCCCGCGACGAGCTTCTGCATCTGTGCGTCGGCCTGATCGATCTGCAGCCTGGCCGAGAAATCGCCGGCAGCAGCAGCGGCCACGACCTCGCCGACATCGGACACCACGGCCTCCATCGACTGCGCGCGGGCCAGACGAGCGGCGGATGCGGCGTGTTCCTGCTGCTCCAGCGCGCGGACGCGATGGATGTTGGCCTGGAAATCGCCCAGCGCGTGGCTGATCGCGTCGACCTCAACCATTCCGACCTTGGCCGGAATCCTGGCATCCTCGGCTCCCGACAGCATCAGTCCAACCGAGTCGGCAAGCTGGCTAAGTGGACGGACCACGCCGCGATGGAACAGCCATACCACTCCGACCACGGCGCCGGTGACGATGAGGATCGCAACCAGCGACAGGGCGAGCTGCCAGCCGGCCAGTGTCAGGCCCGCGTCGATTTCGGTCTTGGCCTGCTCGAAAGCGGCGTCGCGCATCTGCAGGATCGTCGCGAGCGACTTCTGCGTCCAGGCGCGCCAGTCGGGAAGGCTCATGCCGGCCGGCTTGCCATCGCGTGCCGCCTCATACATGGCACCGTAGGTCTTGATTTCTTCATCGCGGAAGCCGGTCTTGACAGTCTCGATCGCGGTCCTGAGCTGCGGCGTGATCTCCATCTGGGCCAGAGCCTGATCGACCAGGACCCAGAGCTGCTCGATGCGCCCGCTGAAGCGGTCGACCTGCGACACGGCGGTTGGCGTCAGCTTGACGCCGCTGCCGACATATTGGGTGAAATGAACCGAGCGGCTTCCGGCGGCCTCTCGCATCGTCGTTGCAAGCTCGCCGAGCGAGACCGTGTTGCTGACTTCCGGGTTGAGATCGCCGATGCGTGCGCCGAGATGGCGCTGGAGCGAAGATTGCTGGTTCAGCAATTCGAGTACGGTGGCGCTAAAAACCTGTGCCGATTTCGGGTCGCGCTGCTGGAGCGGCTTTGCGCCCTCGGCGACCGCGAGCTTGCGCGCATCGGCGAGGCGCTGACCGATCTGCGACACCGGCCCGGCCAGTTCAGGGCGCTGGGCGAAGATGGTGGCGGCGAAGTTCTCCTGCATCTGCAGGACTCGGGAATCGGTATCGCGCGCGGCCTGCGCTGCGGCGGCTCCGATCTTTCCATCGGGGTCTGCGGCGAGGATCACCTGCGTGATTGCGCCCCGCTCGATCGCGGCGCGCTCGATGACGCGGCTGACGGATTCCGAGGCGACGACGAGGCTTCGTGTCTCGCGAGCGGTCGAAAGCGCTTGCATCTGCTGATAGCCGACATAGCCGCTGGCCAGGATTGCGGCGGCGCCCGCCGCGATGGTGCAGATCAGAAAGTGCGTCACGCGCATGGCGTTCAGTCCCCCGCGGCCGCCGCCTCGAATCCGGCATGCAGCCATGCCGCGGGTGCGCGGCGGGGCCTTGAATATGCTGGAGCGTTGTCAGAGAGACATAGCGAACCGGCCGTTAACGCGACCTTTCGAAAGGTCGCAGGGCGCGGAAAATCAGAGGTTGAAGACCCTGTGCGGCACGAATTCGCCTTGTGCGATGGTGCCGGTGGCGATCAGAACACCGCCGGAGGTTGCGTAGACGGCCTGGCTCTCGACCGGCGCGTCGCGTCCGCGCAGCAGCACGCTCTGGCCACGCTTGAGCCGCAGCGCGGCGTCGCGGTGGACGGCGATTTCCGGGATCAGCGCCAGCGCGGCCATGACCGGCAGCAGGGCGGCCGCCGCGCTGTCGGGGCTCTCGCGCAGGGTTTCGACGCTCGCCGAGTCTGCGATATCGAAGGGACCGACGCGGGTGCGCCGCAGATGCGCGACATGGCCGAGGCAGCCGAGCGCAATGCCGAGATCCCTGGCGATCGCCCGGACATAGGTGCCCTTGCCGCATTCGGCCTCGAAGGTCGTGGTGGCGCCGTCATGCGAGACGATGCGCAGCGCGTCGATCTCGACGGGTCGCGCCTCCAGCACCACCTCCTCGCCCTCGCGGGCGAGATCATAGGCGCGCTCGCCGGCGATCTTGATCGCCGAGAACTGCGGCGGCACCTGGCTGATGGTGCCGGTGAAGCGCGGCAGCAGCGCTGCGATGGCAGCCTCCTCGGGGCGCGCATCGCTGGTCGCGATGACCTTCCCCTCGGTATCGTCAGTATTGGTCTGCGAACCCCAGGCGACCGTGAACTGATAGGCTTTGCGGCCGTCCATGACGAAGGGGACCGTCTTGGTCGCTTCGCCCAGCGCGATCGGCAGAAGGCCCGAGGCGAGGGGGTCGAGCGTGCCAGCATGGCCGGCCTTCTTGGCGGAAAAGGCGCGTTTGACGACGGCGACGGCCTGGGTCGAGGTCATGCCGACAGGCTTGTCGAGCACGATCCAGCCATGGACGTCGCGCTTCTTGGGGCGCGGTGCGAAGCTGCGCCCCTCGTCCTGCTCCGGAACGACGGCGTCCTGCGCGGCGGCGACGTCACTCATCGTCCAAATCCTTGTCGGAAGCCGGTTCGTCCTGATGGATCCGCAGCGGCTGCTTCAGGATGTCCTGGCGCACCTTGTCGGAATACAGGATGGCATCGACGCGTTCGGCTTCGGCGAAGCTCTCATCCTGCAGGAAACGGATATCGGGCGCGAATTTCAGATTCACGCGATGGGCGATCTCGCCGCGAATATAGCGCTTGTGGTCGTTCAACGCCTTCAGGACCGGCTTCGCATCGCCGCCGCCGAGCGGCATCACATAGCAGGTCGCGAGCTTGAGATCCGTCGAGAGGCGCACTTCGGGCACGGTGATGACGTGCTTGGCCAGAACCTCGTCATGGATGTCTCCGCGCGCGAGCAATTCCGCCAACGCGTGACGGATCAATTCGCCGATGCGCAGCTGCCGCTGGTTCGGGCCGGATGGTTTTGCAGGTTTTGCCATGGTTCTCGTTCTCCGGGATCGGACCGGATGGACGGTCTGAAAAGCATCATGGCCGGGCAAGCCCGGCCATGAACAGCCTGGGTCTAAAGCGGTGGGCCTTACAGCGTGCGCTTGATTTCCTCGACGCGGTAACACTCGATGACGTCGCCGGCGCGCATATCCTGATAGTTCTCGAAGGACATGCCGCACTCCTGGCCCGCCACAACTTCCTTGGCGTCGTCCTTGAAGCGCTTGAGCTGGGCGAGCTTGCCCTCGTGAACCACGACGTTGTCGCGGATCAGGCGAACATTGGCGCCGCGCTCGATCGTGCCGTCGGTGACGCGGCAGCCGGCGATCTTGCCGACCTTCGAGACCGCGAATATCTCGAGGATCTGAGCGTTGCCGAGCATGGTTTCGCGCAGCGTCGGCGCCAGCAGGCCCGACATCGCCGCCTTCACATCGTCCACGAGGTTGTAGATGATGTTGTAGTAGCGGATTTCGACGCCGGCCCGTTCGGCCGCCTCGCGCGCTTCCTTGTGGGCACGTACGTTGAAGCCGATCACGGCCGCGCCCGAAGCCTGGGCCAGCGTGATGTCGGATTCGGTGATGCCGCCGACGCCCGACTGCAGCACGCGGGCGCGCACCTCGTCATTGCCGACCTTCTCGAGCGTCCCGACGATGGCCTCCACCGAGCCCTGCACGTCGCCCTTGATGACCAGCGGGAATTCCTTGCGGCCAGCGCCTTCCTTGAGGTCGCGCATCATGTCGGCGAGCGAGCGGCCCGCCGTCGATCCGCCGCCACGCGCCGCGATCCGGTCGCGCTTCTGGCGCTCGCGGTAGTCGGTGATCTCGCGGGCGCGGGCCTCGGACTCGACCACTGCGACGCGGTCGCCGGCTTCGGGGGTGCCATTGAAGCCGAGCACCTCGACGGGCAGCGACGGCGGTGCTTCCTTGATATGGGCACCGGTGTCGCCGATCAGGGCGCGCACGCGGCCCCATTCGGAACCCGCGACGACGATGTCGCCGGTGCGCAGCGTGCCGCGCTGGACGAGAACGGTCGCGACCGGGCCACGACCACGGTCGAGCTTGGCCTCGATCACGGTGCCTTCGGCCGGACGGTCCGGGTTGGCCTTGAGATCGAGCAGTTCGGCCTGCAGCGCGATCGCCTCGAGCAACTTGTCGAGGTTCTTGCCGGTCTTGGCCGAGACCTCGATTTCCAGCGTTTCACCGCCCAGCGTCTCGACCTGGATCTCGTACTGAAGCAGTTCGGCACGAACTCGCTCGGGTGCGGCGTCGGTCTTGTCGATCTTGTTGATCGCCACGATCAGCGGAACGCCGGCCGCCTTGGCGTGATTGATGGCCTCGATCGTCTGCGGCATGACGCCGTCATCGGCGGCGACGACGAGCACGACGACGTCCGTGACCTTGGCGCCGCGGGCACGCATGGCCGTGAAGGCGGCGTGACCTGGCGTGTCGATGAACGTCACCTTGGCACCCGACGGCGTCATCACCTGATAGGCGCCGATATGCTGGGTGATGCCGCCGGCCTCGCCGGTGACGACATGGGTCTGGCGGATCGCGTCGAGCAGCGAGGTCTTGCCGTGGTCGACATGGCCCATGATGGTGACGACGGCTGGCCGCGTGACCTGGGTGTCGTCGGTGTCGGGCGTGTCGAACAGGCCGCCCTCGACGTCGGAATCGGCGACGCGCTTGACGGTGTGACCCATTTCCTCGGCCACGAGCTGGGCGGTGTCGGCGTCGATCACGTCGGTGATCTTGTGCATCGCGCCCTGCTTCATCAGCAGGCGGATGACGTCGACGCCGCGCTCCGTCATGCGGTTGGCAAGTTCCTGGATCGTGATCGTCTCGGGAACGATCACCTCGCGCATCACGCGCTCCTTGGCGACGTCCGAGGCGCGGTGCCCGGTCATGCGCTGGACGCGGCGACGGAAGGCGGCGACCGAACGCGTGCGCTCGTCGTCACCACC
>QBLV01000218.1 GCA_003241815.1 Hyphomicrobiales bacterium
TCATATTTTGAGTTTTGATATGATTTTCCAGCAGGTTGAGGATTTCGTCGGCGAGAAGCGAAAGCTCGTCGGCGATTGGCTCCAACGCCAGGCGTGTTGCACTGCGTGGAACCCGCGCCATGATGCCGCGATAGAGTTGGTGGATCTCGGCCCAGTCGGCCGGCCCTTGCCCGAGTGCTTGCGTCGAAACGCCCTCCTCGAGCCCCGTCGCGATCATCTTGACGATGTCGCGCCGACAGATCGTGATGCGCTCACGGACCAGGCGCAGCGCCCTCGCCTCCGCCTCGACCTCGGCCGCCAGCGCTTCGAATTCTTCCGCCCGAACGACCAGGGGAGCCAGATCGAAGCCGAAGGCGAACTCGATTTCCCCTCCCCTGCCCTTACGCGCGTAACGCTTGCCGTTGGGGCTGTCGCGCCGGACGATCAAGCCGGCATCGACCAAGGCGGCTAGATGGCGCCTGAGCGTCGCCATCGGCATGCCGTGAGCACGAAGTCCGAGTTGGTGGTTCGACGGGAAGACGATGAGGCCTTCGCCGGTGAGAACTGTTTCCGGGTGGAAGGACAGCAGCGCGTCCAAAACGGCCAGGGCGCGCTCTGGTACACCCAGTGCGTTCTTGGCCGTGCAGATCGCACGGAAGATATTCCACTTGTGCACCGCCTTCTTTGGCGGCCTTGTCTTTGCGCTCGCCTGGCTTGCCACGTGGGCAAGAGTCAGCGATCGCCGCCCAAAGGGCGTCGTTGAGAGTCGCGTCATGGTTTCGCCTTTCAGCTTTTAGGCAAAGCGAAAGCGCACACCAAAACGGCGTCTAATCTCTTTGCAGAGACTCTTGACTGTGATTCGCGGAAGTGGGATTCTCGATGTCGCCAAACGAACGAGAGGGGCTTCCGAGACGCTGTTTCGGGGGCCTTTCTTTTTACCGCTTGCTACCTCTGTGTTCGTTGCAACATCGTCTGAGCTTCGGCCAAGGCCTCTGCCGGCTCCATCGACCTACCGTCCTTGTCAGATGACAAGGTTCTCGTGGGTCGCTGAAATCACACCTCGCCCCCTCGGGCAAAAAATCGCTCCATGATGCTAGGAAGCTCCTCTTCGAGGAAGGCGCTGAATGCAGGAGCATGACCGTTCGCCACCGACAATCTGACGTCTTCGTTCGAGAATGTTGCCTTACCGACGATCTGGCCAGCTGGGCTTTTGAGCTTCATTTCCCTGTGCGGCCGGTCGGCAGACTTCTTCACCGATGCCAACGCCAACTTGAACCGCTCGTCCGACGGCAGCCCCAAAACCTTGTCACCTGACAAGGCGTTTTTCACTCTGGCAAGGGCTGAGGCGTCGCTGCCAACCGCCACTGCTAATGCAGTCCAGCGAGGGCGGCCGACCTTCGGTGCGCGACCTATCGCCTCGATAACCTCGGTTGGCAGGCTTCGAGAAACCGCTCTCAGCCGGGCCAGTTCCGGATCGTCTACGGACAGAGCTGCGCGAATATCGCGGGATTTGATACCGGCATCGTCCATTCGGCTCGCGAATAGCGCACGTTCGACCCAGCTCAGATCCTGGCGTGCCGCATTTTCGATTCCTTGGGCGACAACGAGTTCGACGTCGGATAGGGCGAGAATTGTCGCCTTGACTCTGATGCCCAGGTCCAGCGCGGCCCGCCACCGACGATGCCCGTAAACGACCTGGTAGCGCCCATCACTCAGTGGATGTCGGCGAACCTGAATAGGTACTTTCTGACCTTCGTCCGAAATTAAAGTTCTCAGCGCCTCGAAGTCCCGATCGTCATCGTCGGGCAGCCGATCGGGGAACGGGGAGGGGTCGATCAACTTGGGGTCAAGTTCAGCCGCGCCGCCAGCGTCGACAAGTGCCTTAAGCCGATCGCGCTCCTCGCGCAGTTCGGTGAGCGAACGTTGGGTTGCTCCTATGACGCCAGCACCGACACGGGGCAATGGCTGCACCGCCGCCAGCCCAACTTCTGCAGCAGGGAAATCCGTAACCGCAGCTTCGGGCTCAGAGAAAGAGCCGAAATTCGCCAGGATTGATTTTCCGCCGGGACGCTTGGCCATCATGTCCGCCCCCAGCTACGTTTGATCAAACTAAGTATCTGGTCGTTCACCGCATCGACAGACTCTCGCGCCCGTTTGGCTGTCGCAGCCGAAATATTGCCGGGCTCGAGTTCATAGAGCGTGCGCTTTGCTAAACCAGCGGTTTCGATAGCGGCACTTTCGACTGCAGTTGATGTGAGAACGTCTTCGGTAAAGAGGTGGCGGAGCATGGTCACAACATGGACCTGCGATTGGTCCATTGGGTCGTGCCGGGTTACGACGTATCGCAAGAAATCTTGGCTCATCGTAGCCCCAGCATCTCGAATGACCGAAATCAGATCGCCCATCATCAGAAGAAACTGGCTCATCGACATGACGTCGAGCATCGCAGGGTGCACGGTCACGAGCAGCCCGGTAGCAGCGTAGATTGCGCCAAGCGTCAGGAACCCGAGCGATGGCGGCGTATCCAAGATGACGACATCGTAGGCATCCTCAACCTCTGCCAGAGCGAGACGAAGACGCTCGAAGAAGATGCTATCTGATCCAGCCTGGCGCTTCGAAAGAAAGCGCGGCGTCTCGTGTTCGTACTCCATGACCTCGATATTTCCAGGAATCAGGTCGATCCCGGTGAAATATGTCGGCCGGATGATCTCGGCGATGGGACGGCGCTCGTCGTCGTATCGCAAGGCGGCGTAGATCGTCTCGTTGTGCTGAACATCCATTTCTGGCTGCGCACCGAACATCGCGGACAAAGACGCTTGTGGGTCGAGATCGATCGCCAGAACGCGATAGCCGTACAGTGCCAAGTAATGCGCCAAATGCGCGCTCGTCGTCGTCTTCGCGCTGCCACCTTTGAAATTGGCGACGGCCAGTATCTGCAAATGTTCACCGTTGCGACGATGCGGCAAGAATCGCAAGGCTTCAGCCGGCCGTTGCGCTGCGAACAACTCGCGAAGCGCGTTTATCTGCGCCAATGTATAGGCGCGGTGATTGTTCTCAAGCCGCGCAGGAACGGGCCCCTTGCCTTCGTTCGACATCAGCTTGAGCGTAGATTCAGGGATCGACGTCAGCCTAGACACCTCATGTATCATGAAATGCCGGAGACTTTTCTGGGCATCCGGAGGGTACATCTGCTGGCGTCGCGCCTGTAGATGATCCGAGAGCATGCCCGCGTGCCGGACGATCTTGTCGGCGGGGTCCTCACCCTGCATTGTCGTCAAGGCCTGCGGCGCCATTGTAGATTCTGAACCTCTTTGCCGGGCACGACGCGGTTTATCGCCCTACGCCCGACAAAAGTTTGGCCATGATTCTTGCCTGCCGTCCAGAGCTTTAAGGTTAACAGATACTTAATGGCCCTGGCAGTCGCAGCGTTTGGTGATCCGCGGCTGCGGAATTCCGACAACTTCTCAGCCGCTTACGATCCCGGGACCGCCCCTACAGTTCAAATTCACAGGCCAATTTCGGAAACCGATCAGGCAATCCATCCCGCTTTCAGCGCAATAGCCACCGCCTGCGGCAATGTCTCAGCTCCGAGATTCGTACGCGCGTTATCGAGGTGGAACTTCACCGCGCGCGGCGTGACGCCCATGATCATCGCGGTCGCCTCCATCGATTTGCCGCGAGCAGCCCATGTGAGACATTCCCGCTCACGCTGGGTCAACGGCACGGCCTCAATGCGCGGAGACCGCAGGGCCAGTTTGGCATCTGCGTGAGCGTGGAATGTCAGCCCAATCAGTTGGACGATGTCGTTCGCCTCCGTGACCATCCTTCCATGCGCTGAACTGACCTCGTCCACCGCGAAGGTAAAGGCGGCGAACCGATTGAACCCACCTGCAATCGCGACTGAGACGCCATGGCGGATGCCAAACTCATCGGCGTCGTCGAAGAGCCGTTTTTGGGCCCGCAGCGGGAACTGGCGTGCGGTTTCGCGGGTCCAGTGCATTGTGGAGCGCCCGCTTCGGGCAAACGCCACCACCGGATCCACGTCCTGGTAGCCTTCCGTGAAATAATGCTCGCTCCAACGCTTGGGATAAGACGAGATCAAAACCGGATCCGCCTCGCCAAGGCCGAGATAGGCGAAGTACCGGAAGCCCATGCTCTCCGCGACCCGCCGCCCGACGCGCTCGAACTCTGCTTCTCCTGCCGACGAATGCAGACCGTCGACCAGTTCCTGATAGGCCAATTCCACCGTCTTCATCGGTTCTCCGTGGTTGCGGCGCCTTGCTTCACGCGCCTGTAGATCCTCATGCGATCGATGCGGGGCCGCCTCTGCCGGATAGATGCGGCCAGAACACGGCCACAACTTTAGAGCGAATCCACCCTGTCAGATCCGACAGGTCCGGCGCTCGGCCGCATCTGGTTGATTGGCCCCCAGATCAACGCGATTCGGAGGGGGCGATGCAGATCGTCGAATTGAGCCGCGCCGGATTCGGCGCCAACATCTCGTTGCTGATGGGCATGCACAAGCTGAGGCGAAAGGCGTTCAAGGACCGGCTCGACTGGTCGGTGTCGGTCACCGGCGATCTCGAGATGGATCGCTACGACACGCTCGATCCGAGCTACCTCGTCGTCGCCGATCGCGGCTCCGTCCTGGGTTGCGTTCGGCTGCTGCCGACGACCGGGCCCAACATGCTGGCCGACACGTTTCCGGAGCTGCTCGACGGAGCCGTGGCTCCGCGCTCCGAACTGATCGCGGAAAGCTCGCGCTTCTGCATCGATACTGAACTCGCCGACGCCACGACGGATGGAGGTTTGCGCCGCGCGACGCTGACCTTGCTCGCGGCTATGCGCGCTTGGGGGCGCGCTCGCAATCTGGATTCGATCGCCACAGTGACAGATTTGCGGATGGAAAGAATATTG
>QBLV01000219.1:0-485 GCA_003241815.1 Hyphomicrobiales bacterium
ACAACGGAATCACGCCAAGCTCCCCGTGGGAAGCGCCTTTTTCAGCGCCCTGTTAAGGCATCGATTGCGGGGTTATAGTCGTCGAAAGACCGCCGGCTTCTTACCACAGGGACTGGCGGTATTATTTTGAAGAACTGGATTGGTTACGCAACATCGAGACGGTCAGATGCATCCCGTCCATCTCACGTGAAAGCGTCGCGACCCAGATGTCGGCGAGGAGAGGGCAAGCGGCCGGCTATCGACGGTGCCGAACTCAGACGCTGGCAAAAAAACTCCTGGCCGCGATCTTTCCAATAGTTGCCGGGCTGTCGATCGCGGCGAAACTGTCTACGCCTTCGATCCCAATGACATATTCGGCCCTTCGCCTCATGCGGGCGAGCGGGGCGCGCTGTCGGTCAGACGACGCCTGCGCCGGCTGCGGCAGTGCAGCCGACGGCGTCCAAGCCAGACGCCGATATGGCCGAGGTCCTCGCCGTTCTGGCGTC
>QBLV01000219.1:495-2824 GCA_003241815.1 Hyphomicrobiales bacterium
CAAGGACGCCAGAACGGCAAGCCCGTCGAGGGATTGGAGCCGAGCGAGGCCCGCAAGCAGCCGACCCCGACCGATGCCGTCATGACGATGATCAAGGACAAGAAGCTCGACTTAAAGCCCCATGAGGGCCTGAAGGTCTCAAACCAGCGCTTCGCCGATATGGGCGATCTGAAACTGCGTTGGTACGTCCCCGAGAACGCGACGAAGGACTTGAACCTTCCGGTCATCGTGTTCTTCCGTGGCGGCGGCTGGGTGATCGCAGATCTCGACGTCTATGATGCAACGCCTGCGGCGCTGGCGAAAAAACCGGCGCTGCGGTGGTCTCGGTCGACTACCCGGGGGGCCCCGGGAACAAGTTCCCGGCCGCCCATGACGAGGCGATCGAGGCCTATAAATATGTGCTCAAGAACGCGCAGGGCTGGGGCTACAACCCCAACAAGATCGCCCTCGTAGGCGAGAGCGCCGGCGGCAACCTCGCGATCAACACGGCGATCGCCGCCCGCGACCAGAATCTGACCGCGCCCGTCGCCGTCTATCCGGTGGCGACGACCAGTTTGGACACGCCCTCCAAGAAGGAGCAGGCCAACGCCAATCCGCTCAACACGCCGATGATGGCTTGGTTCGTGAAGCACATCATCAGGATCGAAGCCGACACGCAGGACCCAACCCTGCCGACGATAAGATCCAGCCATGGTCGAGATCGTCGATTGATCGTCATTGAGGCCTATGCGGCAGCAGGAGCCGTCGTGCTGCGCGACCTGTTTGTCAGTAGGCGCCGAAGCTTAACCCCGCCAAATTTGCCTTTAACCCGCAGATTTTAAAGAGATATCAGCGTTTGGAGAGGGTCACGATCGGCACCGATCGTGACCCTCTCACAACAAAATGATCCTGCATCATCAGCGCGATCTTATGGCCGCGTCGCGTTGGCTCAACGATCATGCGCTACCAGCGCTCGCCCGACCGCCAGCGATCCGGTTCCATAAAAGAACCGGCGTGCAGGCCCAATTTGCTGCGCTTGGCACGGGCCTCGTCGGCCGAATACCGTCGGCCATCGAAGTCTCGATGGGCCAGCGCCTGTCCGCGACGCACCATTTCGGCATTGATGTCCGTGGTTCCGGCATAGCAGGTCACGACGTTGCGTTTGAACCTGTCACGCGGCTCGACCGTGCATGTCGCACCACGTGCAAGCAAGGCGGCCAGGGCATCGCGGGATCGCAGTCCGCACGGGTAGCGCTTTCCTGCCTCGTCCTTGCAAATCTGGTCCAGTTCTGGCGCCTCGATCCCGCTCAGATGAAGTTCGTGATCGCCAGCCTGCGCGATGGCGCCGCCGGTCACCGCCTTGGCTTCGCCAGGTGCGAACGAATAAGTTTGTGCAAAGGCATCGCCGGATGCGGCGAAAAAGGAAATCAGCGCCGTCGGGACGAGCATCAAATAAACAGAAAGGGCAAGACACCGAGGCGCAACGCTCAATTGTAGTCGAAGACGGCTGCTCCCCGCAAAATCAGGCTCCCGTCTCACGAGCGTTCGACCTTTTTAGCGAGATCTCGGATCAGCATGATGTCCTGCTCCAGCTTCAAGTTGGCTTCCGCTCGTTTCAAAGCGAGGCGCGAATGTCGCTCCGCAGTCTCGGCGAAGGTCGCAGATCCGAGGCGCGACAGGATCTTCAGCGCTTTCTGGAGCCTCGCCCCGACCTCGACGATGCCTGCGCCATCTCGGGCGGTCGGCGTGAAGAGATCGTCGAAGAGGTCCGCCAACTCAATCTTAGCAACGTGAATCCGCGGGAACATTATGTCCTGTTCCGGATCGCCCGGTTCGGCCCAGATCGCGAGAACCCGGATCGCACGGCCGATGACGTCGATTGCCGTGCCAGGATCGTTGATGCCCGGAGACAAGGCACGCGATGCGATCTCGGTCAAAACGGACGCACCGAAACGGGGATCCTGATCGAACGAGCGCACATCATCGATTGTGAAGCAGGCCCGGATCTCGCTTTCCTGCTTATCGAAACCGAGATGGTCAGCCCATGCGATCGGTTCGGTCGGCGAAACGAATGCGCCAGGCGTTGCGCAGACAAATATGGTCCCTTTGCCCTCTTCCGCGATGTCCGACAAAGCTCCGACGTCGAGGTGCTGAATATAGCCGATCCTTGATGCATAGATCGGCCTTGCAGCCTTGGGGACGTCAATCATCGGCCGACCGCCCATATAAGGTCGTTCGCATCGCAGCCTCATCGCGTTGCTGGCGGCTATTTCGACTCGCGCCGTCGTCTCAGTCACCCTGCCGAGACGTGATAGATGATCGATCCAGCGCAGGAGGGTGACGACGATGA
>QBLV01000219.1:2834-4847 GCA_003241815.1 Hyphomicrobiales bacterium
ATGAGGACGATGACGCCGGCCGTGACGACGAATAAGACGACTCGGCCGGTACTGCCGTAAGCGCCAGTGCTTAGCGCAATGATGCCAACGAGGCTGTAAAGGAAAGAACCGACGAAAGTCGCCAACACGTTCTGCGTGGTGGTGTCCTCCATCACGAGTCGCGTTGCGCGCGGGGTCACGTTGCTGGTTGCTGCCGCATACGCCGCCACCATCGTACTCAGCGAGAAAGTCGTGACCGCCAGCATGCTCGACGCAATGATGCCGAGGATGTTGTCGACCGCATCCGCGCCGATCTTCGTCGGCAGATCGCCTGGGATATAGGGGCCCAGCACGATGGCCACGAGCGCCGTGGCGACCGCCAGTATCGAGAACAGGCTCGCGCGAACCCACATTCGCCGTGTGAGTTGGGACAAAAGCCAGAGCCAACGCGACGTCATAGGGAAGTCTGGTACATCAGAAGTTCGCTCTCAAATTTCGCGGGCTGCGGTCTTCTGGAACGCGTCAGCGGGGTGCATGGTTGCGAGTTCTCACTCTTTGCGCGATGACGATTGCAGGCTGCACGTCTGCGGCGCAGCGGCATCCGGCCGATGGCCGACGATCCCGGAACGTGCCGGGACCGTCCTCGGACTTGGGGTGCCACGACAATGCTGTCTGCCTTCGACCTCGTCGCCATCCTGCTCGTCCTGACCGCCGTCTTCGGCTGGCTCAACCACGTTGTGATCGGTCTTCCGCACTCCATTGGCCTTCTCGTCATGGGCCTCGTTTCCTCGTTGATCCTTATCGGGGTCGAGATCGCCTTGCCCGACGTCTCGCTCTACGAGGACCTTCGGCGTCTGCTCCGGCAGATCGACTTTCAGGAAGCTGTCCTCAACGGCATGCTGGCTTTCCTGTTGTTCGCCGGTGCGCTCCACGTCAACCTCGCGGTGCTGAAGAGCCGGGCCTGGGCCGTCGGACTAATGGCGACGGTCGGAGTGCTGATTTCGACAAGCGTGGTCGGTGTCGGGTTCTGGTGGCTGTCGGCCGTGTTTGGCGTGGCTGTCCCTTTTGCCTGGGCGCTAGTCTTTGGCGCCCTGATCAGTCCGACAGACCCTGTCGCGGTCCTGAGCACGCTCAAATCGGTCAGCGTTCCAAAAACGCTCGAAGCCGACATGGCGGGAGAATCGCTTTTCAATGATGGCGTCGGAGTGGTGATCTTCACATTCATCGTGGCGATCGCCGCAGCGGCGACCGGCGGCGTCGACGTCGCCGAGGTCGGCCGTCTCTTCGTTGTTGAAGCGCTCGGCGGCGCGATCCTCGGCTTGATCTCGGGATATGTCGCCTACCGCGCCACGCGAGCCATCGACGACTATCCGATCGAAACGCTGATCTCGCTGGCTCTCGCCATGGGCACCTATGCACTGGCATCGAAGCTTCACATGAGCGGGCCGATCGCCGTCGTGGTCGCCGGCATCCTCATCGGAAATCGCGGGCCGCGCGACGCGATGAGCGACGAGACGCAGCGCCACCTGTTTTCGTTCTGGACGCTCGTCGACGAGGTTCTGAACTCGGTTCTATTTCTACTGATCGGTCTTGAGGTGCTGGTTCTGAGCTTCGACCGGAGCTTTCTCTGGCCCGCGATCGCGGTCATTCCTCTTGTTCTGCTTGCTCGTTTCCTAGCGGTCTCGATCCCGATCCTGACCTTGCGCTCGCGCATCGACTTCGTGAAGGGCACGATCCCGATCCTGACATGGGGCGGCCTGCGGGGCGGCATCTCCATCGCGCTGGCGCTATCTCTGCCAAGCGTCGCGGAGAAGCCGATTCTGCTGGCCGCGACCTACGCCGCTGTGGTCTTCACCATCGTTGTGCAGGGCCTGACCCTGAAAGCCGTCGTGAAGCGCTTTTCGGGCGCATGATGAGGGACAATCCGCAAAGCGCTCGAATAATTCCGATGCCAGGTCGGGGCGCCGCACAACCATTAGCAGGGTGATGAAATATGCCCCCGTTTGACGGAGTGGCTTGGGGATCGGCGGGTTG
>QBLV01000021.1:0-4708 GCA_003241815.1 Hyphomicrobiales bacterium
CCTTGAGATCGATCTTATCGAGGATTTCGGTCGGGTCGGTGATGGCGATGACGTCGGCGAGGCCGAGCCCGCTGGCCGATTTCGCGCTGGCCTCGATGGTCAGCGTGCCAGGCCTGGCGGCAAAGCGCGCCACGGCCGCCGTCAGGGTCTTGGCGGCGTCGGAGGGGCCGAGGATTGAGGCGAGGCCCAGGCTTGCGATCATCGCAAACTGTTGGCGCATCTCCTCGGGTTTGCGGCCAGCCTTGCGGGCTTCGTTGGCTATCAGCTTCTCGATCAGACCGAAATTCTCCAGCTTGGCGGTGAGGCCGCGCGCCGTCGCGCCCAACGCCGCCACCTGCGCGAGAGCGACGTCGCTGGCGAACAGGTCCTTGGTGACGTTTCCGAGCGTGGCGGAGGCCTCAAGCCGTGCCAGGCCGGCGCCGCCAAACGAAAGCGAGCGGATGGCGAGCTCGTTGCGCGCCGCTTCCCATGCAATGTCGAGCTTTGCCGAAAGATCGAGCGAGCGGATGCCCATCGCGATCAAGTCGCGCGCCGCCGGGTTGCCGGTGCCTTCGGTGATCGGCGCGATGAGCTTGTCGATCGTCAGGAGCAGGCTGGTCGGGATGCCGTTGAGTTGCTCGCCCGCCTTCAGCTCGAACGTGCCGAGGCCGATCTTGATCGGCTGGCCGCCAGGCAGCATCGGCGGCGCATCGACCGAAAGCCCGGCCAGCCGCATGGTGCCCAGGGTCGGGATGTATTTGCGCCAGTCGATCATATCGGCATCGGTCGTGGGCTTGGCGAGATCCTCCTGCAGCGCCTTGATCACAGGCCCAAAGGCGAAGCCGGAATAGCTGATCGAATCGATCAACCCCTTGCCGCCGCCACCGGAGAATTGCAGCCCTTCGAGCGCGAAGCCGGATTTCGCAGGCGTGTCCTCGCCATAGGCGATGCGGGCGATTTTGACCTCGACGGTCTGCGACGCTGAGGCTGACTTGCCCTTCGGTTTGGGAGTGTCCGCCGGCACAGGCATCGTCATGGCGACGTCGCGCATTTCGCCGCTGCCGTATTCGACGGTTTCGAACAGGGACAGCACCGACAGCCCGACCCGCTTCGATGCCTCCGTCTGGGAGGCCTCGACCTTCGGGTCGGAGCCCGATGCCTCCAGCGCGCTGGCGTCATTCAGCAGGCGCGTGATCACCTCGCCGAGCGGGGTAGGACCCACTTTGGCTGCAAGCCCGCGTGCGCTCGTCTTGCCGATGGCGATCTTGCCGGCCGCGCCCATGTCGAATGATTGCGCGCCCTGATCCAGGCGTCCCAAAACGACGACCATCGGTTCGGTGGACCCTGGTGCCGCCGACTCCGTGAAGATCCGTGCCGCTTGGCGCAGATCGAGGTCGTCGAAGCTGCTTTGCGCGATCGCCCCGGTCATCGGCCCTGCTTCGCCGTCCGCCTTGAACGTGCCGCGCGGCGATTCGGCGCGGCTGATCTTGCCGTCGCGGATGTTGGTGAAGCGCATGTCGCGATAGGTCGTCGTCTGCTTTTCTTTGCCGACGCCGAGTTCATAGGTGATTTCCGCCGCCGTGATTTCCGCGGCGTTGAGCTTGCTCATGCGCGCTGCCGCGCTCTCGCCCGTGCCTCCCTTGAACAGCGCCAGGAAGGCGTCCCGCTCAAGCGGCGAGCCCTTGACCGCGACCTTCGGCGCGGAGACGACGAGCGCGCCGAAATCGAGCCGGAGGTTGTCGATCTGGAAGTCGGCGGCCACTGCTGGCGGGGCCCACACAAAGGCTGAAAGAGCGAGGGCGGCACTCATGCGGTAGCAAGCGCGCGGAGCGATCATGACTGTCTCCTGTTCTGAGGCGGCGACCCTGCCGCATGCCGGCGGCGAAAGAAAGATAGGCGTGTCAGCCATGCTGACGAAAAGCTTGACCCGCACACTGCCTTGACGGGTATCTGCCCCAGATTTGCCATCGCCGCCGTCATAGGTTTGAAGGAGGCAACGCCATGGAGCTGACATCGATGCGGGCCAAGTTTCGTTTCCTCGCTGTGTCCGTCGCGTCGGCCTGCATCATGCTTGTAGCGCTCTTAGCGGGGGCACTGCCCGTCGCCTCGCGGCCGCTCACGCTGGCCCAGGCCGCGCCGGCGGGGCCGACTGCCTCGGCGCTGGAAACGCTGTCGATCGTCAGCGGCGACAAGCGCCACGCCTTCCAGGTCGAAGTGATGCGGACGGCCGAGCAGCGGGCGAAGGGCCTGATGCATCGCCGCTACATGCCGGCGGATCGTGGCATGCTGTTCGATTTCGTCCGCGTCGAACCCGTCGCGATGTGGATGGAGAACACCTTCATCCCGCTCGACATGCTGTTCATCCGGGCCGACGGCACGATCGCGCGCATCGCCGAAAACACTGAACCGCTGTCGCAACGGACGATTCCCTCTGGCGAGCCGGTGCTATCGGTGCTGGAGATCAATGGCGGCGTCAGCAGAACGCTCGGCATCAAGCCGGGCGACAAGGTCGAGCACGCGCTGTTCAAGCGCTGAGCCCGGTTCCAGCCTTGAATTCTTGCCGGCTTTCGCTTGCGGCGCGAGCGCGGGACGTGATAGCCAACGCCGACGCGTGGAATGGACAGTCGGGGTATAGCGCAGCCCGGTAGCGCATCTGCTTTGGGAGCAGAGGGTCCCAGGTTCGAATCCTGGTGCCCCGACCATTCCCGGCGTTCCACGAGCCTGCACCAGCAGGTGCGAGGATCACTACACCGGCCAGCTATCAACCGGCCAGGCTATCAGGTGAGGCCAAAGCGAGAGCCATGACCGCACGCATCTACCGCCCCGCCCGCACGGCCATGCAGTCCGGCACCGCCAAGACCGAGCGCTGGCTGCTGGAATACGAGCCGGAGCAGCCGCGCCAGATCGAGCCGCTGATGGGCTGGACCTCGTCGGGCGACATGAAGAGCCAGCTCAAGCTCTGGTTCGACAGCGAGGCGGAGGCCGTGGCCTATGCCACGCGCAACGGAATTCCCTATCGCGTCGAGCAGCCCAACGAGCCGGTGCGCCGGACGGTGGCCTATTCCGACAACTTCAAGTTCTCGCGTCTGGGACAGTGGACGCACTGACAATTCGAGACAGGCGCAGGCTTCAGCCTCCGCTTCCGGGCCCGTAGCTCAGATGGATAGAGCAGCAGCCTTCTAAGCTGCTGGTCGCTGGTTCGAATCCAGCCGGGCTCGCCAATTTCATAACGCTCTCGGCGACGAGCCTCGCCCCATGGGACGCCGTGAGCAAGGCCAGCATATCCGGACCCATGCCGCATAATGGGGCGTCTCGGCCGATGGCGATATGGCGGGTCGTCTTTGCCTCGCCACGCTGATGACGCGCATGGGGATCGAGGCGCTTTATCGCCGGCCGAACACCGTAAGGCCGGCTCAACGCGATCCGATGGCCCCCGATCTTCCCCTGCCTGCTGCGCAAGCTATCGGTGACACGTCGCGATCAGGTCTGGGCGACGGACATCATCTATTCCGATAGTGGGGGACTTGGTGTGGCGAATCAGCGGCGTGATCGGCGCAAGCGAGAACGCGGTCGCCGGGTTGTCATGTGACTCGCTGCAACGTCACACTTCATAGAGCGGAGTCGAGATGGACTATTTCAGGCGCTTCACCTTCCTGTTCGCGACGCCGAACTTCGATGCGGAGGACCTCGAAGGGATCCGCTTTCACCAGATCGTCGACGAGATCGAGCGGTCGGGCTTCGAGGTCGTCAAGGCGCGCAAGCTCGAAGACGCCGAGATCGCGGTGCAGACGGATGCCGCCATCGGCTGCATGGTCGTCGACTGGGGCAAGAAGGGCCTCGAGGGCAAGACGGCAGCGCTGATCAACCTGATGCGTCGGCGCGGCCTCGAATTTCCGATCATCCTGCTGATCCGCCGCAAGCGCTTCGAGGACCTGCCGGTCGAGGTCCTCGACTTCATCGACGGCTACATCTTTCTCTCGGAGGAGACGCCGCCCTTCATCGCCAAGAGCCTGATCAGCCGCCTCAAGCAATATGCCGAGACGCTGAAGACGCCGTTCTTCGGCGCGCTGGTCGACTATGCCGAGGAAGGCAACCATCTCTGGACCTGCCCGGGTCATAATGGCGGCGTGTTCTACAGCCGCAGCCCGATCGGCCGCGTCTTCATGGAGCATCTCGGCGAGGCGGTCTTCCGCGACGACCTCGACAATTCGGTGCTCGACCTCGGGGACCTCCTGACCCATGAGGGCCCGGCCCTCAGGGCGCAGAAGGAGGCCGCCCAGATCTTCGGGGCCGAGAAGACCTATTTCGTCCTCAACGGCACCTCGACGTCCAACAAGGTCGTGCTCGCCGCACTGGTGACAGATGGCGATCTCGTGCTGTTCGACCGCAACAACCACAAGGCTGCTCATCACGGCGCGCTGCTGATCGCCGGCGGCATCCCGGTCTATATCCCCACGGTCCGCAATGCCTGGGGGCTGATCGGCCCGATGCGCTGGGACAGCTTCGATGAAGACGCCCTGCGCGAGCGCCTCCGCACCAATCCGCTGGTGAAGGATCCGGACGCCTGGAAGAAGCCGCGTCCCTTCCGCGTCGCGGTCGTCGAGCAGTGCACCTATGACGGAACCATCCACAGCGCCCAGATGATCCTCGATAAGATCGGGCATCTCTGCGACTACATCATGTTCGACGAGGCCTGGGCCGGTTTCATGAAATTCCACCCGCTCTATGC
>QBLV01000021.1:4718-7396 GCA_003241815.1 Hyphomicrobiales bacterium
GCTCTATGCCGGCCGCTTCGCCATGGGGCTGAAGGATCTGGGCCCCGATTCGCCTGGCATCATCGCTACGCAATCGACCCACAAACAGCTGGCGAGCTTCAGCCAGGCCTCGCAGATTCACATGAAGGACCGGCACATCAAGGGCCAGAAGCGGCGCGTCGAGCATCGCCGTTTCAACGAGAGCTTCATGCAATACGCCTCGACCTCGCCCTTCTATCCACTCTTCGCCTCGCTCGATGTCGGCGCGCAGATGATGAAGGGGCGTTCCGGGGAAGTTCTCTGGGACGACACGATCCGGCTGGGCATCGAGCTGCGCAAAAAGATCAGGGCGGTCCGGCGCGAATTCGAGGAAAAGGAGGCGCGGCCCGAGCGGCGCTGGTTCTTCGAGCCCTTCGTTCCCGAGCGGGTTTCGATCGCCGATGCGGCGCGGCCCGGCGGCGTCCATGACGTCGCCTGGGAGATGGTTGCGACCGACCGGCTCGCGAGCGATCCGGCCTTCTGGCAGCTCGCACCCGATGCGGGCTGGCACGGCTTCGCGGGGATGCAGGCAGGCTTTGCCATGACCGACCCCAACAAGCTCACCTTGCTCACGCCCGGCTTCGACCGCGCAACGGGCGCCTATGCCGAGCATGGCATTCCCGCGCCCGTCGTCGCCCAGTTCCTGCGCGAGAACCGCATCGTCGCAGAGAAGAACGACCTCAACTCGCTGCTCTTCCTGCTGACGCCGGGCGTCGAGGCGAGCAAAGCCGGGACACTGATCAGCGGACTTGTCGCCTTCAAGAAGCTGCATGACGAGAATGCGCTGCTTGAAGACGCTATCCCCGAGTTCTATCGGCGCCGGCCGGCTCGCTATGACGGCGTGCGCCTGCGCGATCTCTGCGGACAGATGCACCGCTTCTTCCGCGACTGGGATGTGAGTGGCCTGCAGACGCGGCAGTTCGCGCTGGAGCATCTGCCGGAGATGGCGATGTCGCCCCATGATGCAGCGCGCTGCCTGACCCGCAACGATGTCGACTATCTCCCGATCGACGCCATCGCCGGCCGCATCGCGACGACGCCCTTCGTCGTTTATCCTCCGGGTATTGCGTCGATCGTCCCGGGCGAACGCCTTGACGAGCGAGCCCGGCCGATGATCGATTATCTCAAGATGTTCGAGGCGAGCTTCAACACCTTCCCCGGCTTCGATGTCGAGATCCAAGGCATCTATCGCGAGACCGATCATACCGGCGCGGTGCGGCTCTACACCTATGTCGTCAGCGAACAGGCAGGCGGCTGAAAATCGTGATGATCGAGACACCTGCCGCCATCGTCGTCCGGCCTTCGCGCGACACCGATGTCGAATCCATGCTGGCGATCTACCGCCGGCATATCCGTCGCGGCATCGAGGAGGGGGTCGAGGACACCGGCACCCCACAGCCCGACGATCTGAAGGATCGCCGCAAGAACCTGCGCAACCGGAAACTGCCGCATCTGGTGGCGACCCTGCGCGGCGAAGTCGTCGGTTATGCCTATGTCGTGTCGTTCCGGAAGCGACCGGCCTATCGCTTCACCGTCAAGCACTCGATCTATGTCCATCACGACCATCAAGGCCAGGGCGTCGGGCGCCTGCTGATGCAGGCGCTTATCGACGCCTGCGCCGCGTCCGGCTTCAGGCAGATGATCGGCTATATCGACGCCGAGAATACCGCGTCGCTCACGCTGCATGAGCGTTTCGGCTTCGCCCGTGTCGGGCTGTTGCCGGGCGTTGCCTATCGCTACGGCAAATGGTCCGACAGCGTCATGGTTCAGAGATCTCTCGGAGCCGGCGCGACGGCGCCGGTCACGTCGAAGGCCGGCCCGCCGGCGCCTTGAACGCGTCGACCCGGCCGGAGCCGGCGGCTGCCACGCTCCCGGTCCCAGGCATGCCGGAGCGGAAACAGCTCGCGGATCACCTCGGCGCGACGCAAGCCCCCAGGATCGACGGCACAGTGCCCGCCGGGCACGTCTTCACGGGCGTGCTCGGTCGTGAGATGGGCGAAAAGGATTCGCAGCACGCTCCGCGCATGAAATAGCCGCTCGGGCAGCCGCGATCGGGCGCGATGCGGTCCTTGCCATCGCGGGTCGGGCGACAGGCATCGGCGGCAAGGGCCGCAGAGGCCGTCCCGAGCGCAAAGACGACGAGAAGGGGAGCTGCGATGCGAATCATACCGGCACGATCCGTCATCGCACCGATCCGGTCCAGTCGAACAGGAGTCGGGCCTATTCTGGCCGGCCCCAGTTGCGCAGTTTTCGGACCGCTGCAGCCGGGTCGGACGGCCGCCGTCGCCACAAGCCCCGCAGCAATCCGAACACGAAGAACAGCCCGAAGCTCGGAAGCGCGACCGCGATCGGCGCGGTCACGATGCCCATGGCGCAGCCGCCGGAATCGCCGACGCCGCATTTGGGATCGAAGATCATCGCGCCGAAGACGAGGATAACGGCGAGCAGCGGGCCGAGCAGCAGGCCCCAGAGACCGGCGCGCAGCGCGTTGACGACAAGCCCGCCCATATCAACTCCCTCGGCTAAAGCTCAGGCTAGCAAGGGCGGAGAGCGCTGTCATATCGCCGGCTGGGTGCCGGCCGCTTGCCGCGGCGCAGCATGCGGCGTAAACCGCGCCGGCTGCTCTTCGGCGGCTTCGCCTTGACCGTGCCTGAAAGGCG
>QBLV01000021.1:7406-26578 GCA_003241815.1 Hyphomicrobiales bacterium
CGCGGCGCTGGCTTTTCGGGGATCGCCGGTCCCGCCATTCCCGGCCTCTTCAGGACAGGCGCGACCCCACGGTCGCGAGGATTTCACCATGCTGTCGCTCAGTCCCGCGCTTGACCGTCTCGCGACGATGGCCTCCGCCAGCCATGCCCGCGCCTGCTTGCTGCTCGTGCTGTTGTCGCTCGCCGCCTTCCTGCCCGGCTTCCATACGCTGCAGCCGCTCGATCGCGACGAGCCGCGCTTCGCCCAGGCGAGCAAGCAAATGCTCGAGACGCGCGACTTCGTCGATATCCGCTTCCAGGACGAGGCAAGGCATAAGAAACCTGTCGGAATCTACTGGCTCCAGAGTGCGACGGTCGCCGCAGGCGAGGCGCTCGGTGTCTCCGAGGCGCGCACGCAGATCTGGCTCTACCGCATCCCCTCGCTGATCGGTGCGATCGCGACCGTTCTGCTGAGCTACTGGGCGCTGCTGGCGTTCGTCGGCCCGCGTCTGGCGCTGCTCGGCGCGGCGCTGATGGCGGCTTGCGTCCTGCTCGGCGTCGAGGCCCGCATCGCCAAGACCGATGCGTTGCTGGCGGCTTGCGCGGTTGCGACCATGGGGGCGCTGGCGCGAACCTGGCTCGACTGGACGCGCTCGCTCGCCTTCGTGCCGAGTTCGCGCAACTGGCTGGTCTTCTGGGGCGCCACCGCACTCGGCCTGCTGCTCAAGGGGCCGATCGTGCCCATGGTCTGGGGCCTCGCCATCCTCGTCCTGAGCATCCGCGAGCGCAGCTTCCGCTGGCTCGCGCCGCTGCGCTTCGGCCGTGGCCTGCTGCTCTGCCTCGTGGTCGTTCTGCCCTGGTTTGCCGCCATCGCCTGGAAGACCGGCGGCAGCTTCTTCGCCGAAAGCGTCGGGCAGGACATGCTCGGCAAGGTCGCGGAAGGCCAGGAGAAGCATTGGGGGCCGCCGGGGCTCTATCTGCTGGTCTTCTTCGGCACCTACTGGCCCGCCGCCGCTTTCGCGGCGATGGCAATTCCCTTCGCCTGGGTCCGGCGCCGCGAGCCGCAGGTGCTGTTCCTGCTGGCGTGGATCGTGCCGTCCTGGATCGTGTTCGAGGCGGTGCCGACCAAGCTGCCGCATTATGTCCTGCCGCTCTATCCGGCCGTGACGGGGCTGCTTCTGCTCGCATTGGTCAATAACGGGATCGACAGGTATCGGCGCGGCGCGGTTGCCACGGCCTTGCTCGTTGTGCTGGTGCCGCTGGCGTTGATGGGCGTCATCATCGGCGGCAACTGGTCGCTCGACGGCACCTTGCCCTACCGCGCGCAGCCATTCCTGCTGCTGACGCTCCTCGTCGCTGGAAGCGTGGTCGCCGCCTTCCGCCGCAGCGACTTCGAGGGCGCCCTCTGGCGCTGCGTTCTGGCGAGCCTGCTGCTTGGCGCCGGCGTCTACGGCTTCGCAGTGGAAAGTCTGCGCTCGCTCAAGCTGTCGCCGCGTCTGGCCGAGGCGGCGCGCTCGGTCGGCTGCGCCGATCCGGCCGTCATGACGGTGGGCTATCGCGAGCCGAGCCTCGTCTTCCTGACCGGCACCAACCTCGCCATGGGCATCGACGGCGCCGCCGCAGCCGCCTTCCTGAACCAGCCCGGCTGCCGCGTCGCCTTCGTCGAGGGCCGCCACAGTGCAGGCTTCCAGACGGCCATCGCCCAATCCGGGCTGACGCCGCGGCTGGTCACCACGATCCGGGGGTTTAACCTGAACGGTGGCCGCCGGCTCGAAATGGCGGTCTATGCGCGTCCGTGAGGCCGGCGCGGCGGCGGCGCACCTGAAAGTTCCTTGCCCTGTCGGCGTCCCTGACGCAGGTTGCGGGCCGTTTTGCCGGATGATGATCTGTTGACCGACCCAGATTCCTTTTCGCCGCTGCTCAGCGTCGTCGTGCCCGTTCGCAACGAGATCGGCAATGTCGGGCCGCTGCTCGCCGACATCGAGGCCGCCTGTGCGTCGCTTGGCGCCTTCGAGGTGGTGTTCGTCAATGACGGCTCCAGCGACGGTACGCCTGCGGCCCTGGCCGCGCTCGCCGCGAGCCGCTCCTGGTTGCGTATCGTCACCCATGCGCAATCCTGCGGCCAAAGCGCTGCGGTGCGCAGTGGTGTGCGCCATGCCCGCGCACCGATCGTCGCCACGCTCGATGGTGACGGCCAGAACGACCCGGCCTTCCTGCCGACGATGCTGGAGGCCTTGCAGATGGCCGGCATGCAGGCCGGTCTCGTCCAGGGCCAGCGCGTCGGGCGCAAGGATACGGGCTTCAAGAAGCTGCAATCGCGTATTGCCAATGGCGTGCGCGGACGGTTGTTGCAGGACGGCACGCGCGACGCCGGCTGCGGGCTGAAATGCTTCCGGCGCGAGGCTTATCTGGCGCTGCCCTATTTCGACGCCCTCCACCGCTTCATGCCCGCGCTGATGGTGCGCGAGGGCTACGCCGTGGTCCATGTCGACGTGCGCGACCGGCCGCGCCTCAGCGGCGTGTCGAACTACGGATTCTTCGACCGGCTCTGGGTCGGCATCCTTGATCTCGTCGGCGTCTGGTGGCTGATCCGCCGCCGCAAACGCGTTCCGCAGATCGTCACGGAGACAACAGCGTGATCATCTCGATCGGCCAGGCCGTCTCCGATTACCTCTTCGACGTCTTCGTGCTGAAGTTCGACTTCTGGCTGGCCTTCGGCATCGTCGCGCAACTGCTCTTCACCGCGCGCTTCCTGGTGCAGTGGCTTGCCAGCGAGCGCGAGGGCAATTCGGTGATGCCGCTGTCCTTCTGGTATTTCTCCATGGGCGGCGGCCTGATGACGCTGATCTACGGCATCGTCCGGCGCGAGCCGATCATCATCATGGGCCAGGCGCTGGCGATGGTGATCTACACCCGCAACCTGATCCTGATCTTCCGGAACAGGCGCCGCAAAAGTGGCTCAGGCGAAGCGCCGTGAGCTTCTTCCGTCATTCAACCTGACCGCTCAGGCTGCCGCGCGCAGCCTGGCGAAGCCGGCGTCGAGATCGGCCTTGAGGTCGTCGAGGTCCTCCAGCCCGATATGGATGCGGACGGTCGGGCCCTTGAAGCCCGGCGTCGTCGCCGTGCGATAGGCCTTGCAGTCGAAGGGCAGGACGAGGCTCTCATAACCGCCCCAGGATGCGCCCATGCCAAACAGCGTCAGCCCGTCCAGCATGGCGGCGATCGCGGTCATCGAGACGGGCGCGAGCTCAAAGCCAAAAAGGGAACAGGCGCCGGTGAAGTCGCGCTTCCAGAGCGCATGGCCGGGATCCTCGGGCAGGGCAGGGTGCATCACGCGAGCGACCTCGGGCCGGGCCGCCAGCCACTGCGCCATGGCGATGCCGGCCGGCATCTGCTCCTTCAGGCGGATCGCCATGGTGCGCATGCCGCGCAGCGTCAGGAAGGCATCCTCCGGCGCGATGATGACGCCAAGCTGCTCCCAGCTCGCGCGCAATTGCTTGTAGAGCTCCGGCGTCCGCGCCGAGACGGTGCCGATCAGCACGTCGGAATGGCCGGCATAGTATTTCGTGCCGGCCTGAACGGAAACATCGACGCCGGCCTTGTGGCTGTCAAAGAACAGCGGCGTCGCCCAGGTGTTGTCCATCATCACGAGGATGTCGCGGGCATGGGCGGCGGCGACGATTGCCGGGATGTCCTGCATCTCGAAAGTCTGCGAACCCGGCGCCTCGGCCCAGACGGCTCGGGTGTTGGGCTTGAACAGCGTCGCGATCCCGCTGCCGATCGTCGGATCGTAATAGGTCGTCTCGATGCCCATGCGCTTCAGCAGCGTCTCGCAGAAATTGCGCGTCGGCCGATAGACGCTGTCGGTCACCAGGACGTGATCGCCGGCCGAGAGGAAGGCGAGGAAGGGGAGGGTGCAGGCGAGCAGGCCCGATGGGGTGACGACGGTGCCGGCGCCCCCTTCGATCGTGTTGCAGGCCGCAATGAGCGCATCGATCGTCGGATTGCCCTGCGTGCCATAACTGTAGCGTGCCTTGCGGGCCAGGAAATCCGCAGTGTTGGGGTAGACCACGGTCGAGCCGCGCACGATCGGCGGGTTGACGAAGCCGTAGCTGTCGTCCGGGTCGCGCCCGGCCATGACGAGACGGGTTCTTTCGCTGAGACGCGCGAAATCGGATGCAGGCAGCTTTTTCATGGAACCGGGACGCGAGGGGCTTTGGAGAGTGGGATCAGGCTTGACCACCCCCACAAACTCGCATGTGATGTATGCAGCAGACAAGGGGCGGCGCCGGCTTCTGCCCTTGCTTGACGCACATGCGGGGCTCTGGCAATCGACGCGGGGACGTCGCTTAAATCGTGTGCAACCGAGCGGATCGAACATCCGCCGGCGACGAAACAGATGACGGCCTGCCGACCAGGGTTCGGCAGGAGACCTCAATGGGAGAAACATTCATGAAAAAGCTTCTGACAGCCGCGATCGCAGGTCTCGGACTGGCATTGACCGCTACCGCGGTGTCGGCGCAGGCGCCCTCGACGCTGGCTCAGGTCAAACAGCGTGCAATGGTCAATTGCGGTTCCAACACCGGCCTCGCCGGCTTCGGCGTTCCGGATGCCCAAGGCAACTGGGTCGGCCTCGACGTCGAGTATTGCCGCGCGGTCGCGGCGGCGATCTTCAACGATCCCGCCAAGGTCAAGTTCATTCCGCTCTCGGCCAAAGACCGGTTCACCGCCCTGCAGTCGGGCGAGGTCGATCTTCTCGTCCGCAATTCGACCTGGACGATGACCCGCGATGCCGCTCTCGGCATCGTCTTCACCGGCGTGAACTACTATGACGGCCAGGGCTTCATGGTCCGCAAGAAGCTCGGCGTCACCTCGGCGCTGCAGCTGTCGGGCGCCTCGGTCTGCACCCAGCAGGGCACGACGACCGAGCTGAACCTCGCCGACTTCTTCCGCGCCAACAACCTGAAATACGAGGTCGTCGCCTTCGCCTCGTCGGACGAGACCGTCAAGGCCTATGACGCCGGCCGCTGCGACGCCTTCACCACCGACGCCTCGGGACTCTATGCCGAGCGCCTGAAGCTGACGACGCCCGACGACCACATGGTCCTGCCCGAGATCATCTCCAAGGAGCCGCTCGGCCCGTCGGTCCGCAACAACGATCCTCAGTGGTTCAACCTGGTGAAGTGGGTCCACTTCGCCATGATCAACGCCGAAGAGCTCGGTGTGACCAAGGCCAATGTCGACGAGATGCTGAAGTCGCCCAACCCCGAGATCAAGCGTCTGCTCGGCACCGAGGGCAAGTTCGGCGAGACCATCGGCCTGACCACGGATTGGGTCTACCGGATCATTAAGCATGTCGGCAATTACGGCGAATCCTTCGAGAAGAACGTCGGCCAGGGCTCGCTGCTGAAGATCGCTCGCGGCCAGAACGGTCTCTGGACCAAGGGCGGCCTGCAATACGCTCCGCCGGTTCGCTAAGGCGTTTTGACGGGCGCCGGGGCAACGCGGCGCCCGTTGTTTCTTTCAGACGATTCAGTGCGGCATTAGGCCGAAAGGAGGAGTGTCCAGGCGGGAGCTTGGTCCGGGACTTGCTAGGTAACCGAGAACGGGCAGGAACCCGTTCCGCCAAACAGGGGAACAAGGCATGAAGAAAATTTTCGCCGCGGCGCTAGTCGCCGCCGCAACGAGTATGTCCGTCAGCGGCGCGCTGGCGCAGTCCGCTACGCTCGCGCAGGTCAAGAGCCGTGGTATTCTGCATTGCGGTTCCGGCACCGGCCTGGCCGGGTTCGGTCTCCCCGATGCGCAGGGCAACTGGACCGGCATCGACGTCGATATGTGCCGCGCCGTGGCCGCCGCGATCTTCAATGACCCGGCCAAGGTCAAGTTCATTCCGCTTTCGGCCAAGGACCGCTTCACCTCGTTGCAGTCGGGCGAGGTCGATCTGCTGTCACGCACCACCACGTGGACGATGTCGCGCGACACCTCGCTCGGCCTCAACTTCGCGGGCATCAACTATTATGACGGCCAGGGCTTCATGGTCCGCAAGAAGCTTGGTGTCGATTCTGTTCTCAAGCTCGCCGGCGCCTCGATCTGCACCCAGCAGGGCACCACCACCGAGCTGAACCTCGCCGACTACTTCCGCGCCAACAACTTGAAATACGAGGTCGTTGCCTTCGCCTCCAACACCGAGACGGTGAAGGCTTACGAGTCCGGCCGCTGCGACGCGTTCACCACCGATGCCTCTGGTCTCTATGCAGAGCGTCTGACGCTTTCGGCTCCCGCCGACCACATCGTCCTGCCCGAGATCATCTCGAAGGAGCCGCTCGGCCCCGTCGTGCGGCATGGCGACGATGTCTGGCTCGATGTCGTCAAGTGGACGCATTTCGCCATGCTCAACGCTGAAGAACTCGGCGTGACCAAGGCCAATGTCGATGAAATGATGAAGTCGCCCAACCCCGAGATCAAGCGCCTGCTCGGCACCGAGGGCAAATATGGCGAGGCCATCGGCCTGACCAATGACTGGGCCTACCGCATCATCAAGCATGTCGGCAATTACGGCGAGGCGTTCGAGCGGAATGTCGGGCAGGGTTCGCTGCTGAAGATCGCGCGCGGCCAGAACGCGCTCTGGACCAAGGGCGGGCTGCAATACGCCCCGCCGATCCGCTGACCGGGGGCGCGGGCTTTCCCAGGCTCGCGCCATCCCCCTGAAGGCATGGACCACAGCACGACCGGCGGCGGCGCATCGACCGTCGCCGGATCGCGCGCCGCAACGAGCGACGAAGAGGGCGTAAAGACGGTGTCGACCATTCCGACTGAGACGGTACAACCGGGCAAAGCCTCTCTGTTCTACGATCCAAAGATCAGGGGCTATGTCTATCAATTCGCCCTTCTGGCCGTCGTCGGCTTCCTGATCTGGTCGGCCGCGTCCAATGCCATCGAGAACCTGAGGGCACAAAAGATCGCCTCAGGCTTCGGCTTCTGGCACAACGCCGCGGGCTTCGACGTCAACCAGAAGCTGATCCCGTTCAGCGCATCGGGCTCGACCTATGGCCAGGCCTTCTATGTGGGCCTGCTCAACACCCTGCTCGTCGCCTCGATCGGCATCGTGCTCTCGACCTTCCTGGGCTTCTTCGTCGGCGTCTCGCGGCTGTCGAGCAACTGGGTGCTGTCGAAACTCGCGATGATCTATGTCGAGGTCATCCGCAACCTGCCGCTGCTGCTGCAACTGTTCTTCTGGTACAACGCCGTCCTGAAGCCTTTGCCTGATGCGCGCAATTCAATCGCGCTGCCCGGCAGCATCTACCTCAACAATCGCGGCCTGATCATGCCCAACCCTCAATTCGGGCCGGCTTTCCAGGCGGTGGTGATCGCCTTTTTCCTCGCTGTCGTCCTGGCGATCGCTTTCTACATCTGGTCGAAGAAGCAGCAGGAGCGCACCGGCACGCAGTATCCCAATGGCTCGATCACGTTCGGGCTGATCCTCGGCCTGCCCTTGCTGACCTATTTCATCGCTGGTCAGCCGCTCTCCTTCGACCTGCCGCAGCAGGGCCGCTTCAACCTGACCGGCGGCCTGCAGATCTATCCCGAATTCGTGGCGCTGCTGATCGGGCTCACGACCTACACCGCCGGCTTCATCGCCGAGGTGGTGCGCGCCGGCATCCTCGCGGTCTCGCGCGGACAGACGGAAGCCGCCAATGCGCTCGGCCTGCGCGCCGGGCCGACCTTGAAGCTCGTCGTGATCCCGCAGGCGATGCGCGTGATCATCCCGCCGCTGACCTCGAACTATCTGAACCTGACCAAGAACTCCTCGCTCGCCGTCGCGATCGGCTATCCCGACCTCGTCCAGGTTTTCACGGGAACAGTGCTGAACCAGACCGGGCAGGCCGTCGAGGTCGTCGCCATCACCATGGCGGTCTACCTGACGATCTCGCTGGTGACGTCGCTGTTCATGAACATCTACAACAAGCGCATGGCGCTGGTGGAACGGTGAGGGCGCCACGATGACCGACGCAACGCTCGAAAACGCACCCTACGCCTTCGTCCGCAAGGAGACGCTGGAGCAAGAGGCCGCGCCGCTCTCGGTGGCGGGGCCCGTCGCCTGGGTCCGGAACAACCTGTTCTCCGGGCCCGTGAACTCGCTGATGACGCTGGTCTGCCTTTATATCGTGGTGACCAGCGTGCCCGATCTGGTCCGCTTCTACTTCATCGATGCGGTCTGGAGCGGGACTAACCGCGACGCCTGCCTGGCCGACAAGGTCGGCCGGCCGGTCGGCGCCTGCTGGGCCTATATCGCCGATCGCTTCCAGTACTTCATCTACGGCTCCTACCCCGTGCCCCAGCGCTGGCGGGTCAACATCGTCTTTGCGATGTTTGCCTTGGGCGTGGTCTGGATGCTGTGGGACAGCGCGCCGTGGAAGAAAGTCGGCGCGTTCTTCTTCTTCGTGATGCTGCCGATCAGCGCCTATCTGTTGCTGCTTGGCGGCAACGGCGCAGAGAGTTTCCTGCGCTTCCTGATCCTGCTCAGCTTTGCGCTGGCCGTTCTCTATCTGGTGCTCTCCTTCGTACCGAACCTCGCCCGCTTCTGGGTTCCGCCTGCGCTGCTGGCGGTCGAACAGGCCGCACCGCCCTGGCAGCGCTTTCATGGGCCCAAGCGCCTGATCCTGATGGCGCTCGTCATCTTCGGGCTGATCGCCGTGCTGGAAGACACTGCGGGTCTGCCGCGGGTCGATACCGGCCTGTGGGGCGGCATGATGGTGACCTTCCTGATCGCGGCGGTCGGCATCGTGTTCTCGCTGCCGTTGGGCGTGATCCTGGCGCTGGGGCGTCGGTCCCGGCTGCCGATCATCCAGTTGCTCTCCGTGATCTTCATCGAGTTCGTGCGCGGCGTGCCGCTGATCACGGTGCTGTTCATGGCCAACACCATGCTGCCGCTGTTCGTGCCGCAGGAATATTCGCCAGACCGCCTGCTGCGCCCGCTGATCGGCGTCGCGCTCTTTGCCGCCGCCTATATGGCGGAGGTGATCCGCGGCGGCCTGCAGGCGATCCCGAAAGGCCAGTACGAGGGCGCGATGTCGCTGGGCCTCGGCTACTGGCAGATGATGAGGCTGATCATCCTTCCGCAGGCGCTGCGGATCGTGATCCCCGGCATCGTCAACACCTTCATCGGGCTCTTCAAGGATACGACGCTGGTCACCATCGTCGGCATCTTCGACTTCCTGCGCACCATCGAGGCGACCCTGGTCGATCCGACCTGGGCGACGCCGACCACGCGGGCGACGGGCTACGCCTTCGCCGCGATGTTCTATTTCCTGTGCTGCTGGGGCATGTCGCGCTACTCGATCGCAGTCGAGAAACGCCTCGCCGCCGGCCAGAAACGCTGAGAGGGACCACAATCATGGCAATGGCAGAAACCAAGACGACCGATTCTCGCCCCGCGGCCCTCAAGGTAACCTCTCTGAACACCGAGACCGCGGTCGAGATGATCGGCGTCAACAAGTGGTACGGCGAGTTCCACGTGCTGCGCGACATCAACATCAAGGTCTCACGCGGCGAAAAGCTGGTGATCTGCGGGCCTTCGGGCTCGGGCAAATCGACGATGATCCGCTGCATCAACCGCCTGGAAGAGCACCAGAAGGGCTCGATCATCGTCGATGGCACGGAGCTCACCAATGATCTCAAGAAGATCGACGAGATCCGCCGCGACGTCGGCATGGTCTTCCAGCACTTCAACCTGTTCCCGCATCTCACGATTCTCGAGAACCTGACGCTGGCGCCGATCTGGGTGCGCAAGATGCCGAAGAAAGACGCCGAGGAAATCGGCATGCATTATCTCAAGCGGGTCAAGATCCCCGAGCAGGCGCTGAAATATCCGGGCCAGCTCTCGGGCGGCCAGCAGCAGCGCGTCGCCATCGCGCGCTCGCTCTGCATGAGCCCGAAGATCATGCTCTTCGACGAGCCGACCTCGGCGCTCGATCCCGAGATGGTGAAAGAGGTGCTCGACACCATGGTCTCGCTCGCTGACGAGGGCATGACCATGCTCTGCGTCACCCACGAGATGGGCTTCGCCCGCCAGGTCGCCGACCGGGTGATCTTCATGGATGCCGGTCAGATCGTCGAGGCCAACGAGCCCAACGAATTCTTCAAGAACCCGCAACACGAGCGGACCAAGCTCTTCCTCAGCCAGATTCTGCATTGATCCACAGAACAACAGGGCGCGCTAAATCGTCTGGCGTGCCCTGTTGAACCGACGGTGACCAGCAGCCGCATCGCCGACTCTGCGGCACCTGTCGTAAAGACACCGCCATGGCGGAACAAAACGCGCGCTCGGCTGTTGTCCCCCCGCAACCGAGGATAAAAAAAATGAAACGCTTCATTCCCGCGCTCATCGCCGCCACGCTGATGACGGGCGGCGCCTATGCCCAGTCGATCAATATCGGCCCAGGCGGGATCGGCGTTGACACGCGCGGCCCGCGCGACCGCGTTATCGAGCGCGAAGTTCGCCGCGATCGCTACGAGGATCGTCGCCGCAGCGAATATCGTCGCCGGGAGCGTTGCCGCACCGTCATCACGACTGAGGAGACGCGGCGTGGTGTTGTGAAGACGAGGCAGCGCGTCTGCGACTGACCGTCTCGCCATCTTTAACATGGCCCAATCGAATGGCCGTCCCGCTTGCGCGGGGCGGCCATTCTTCTGTGCCGTTCCGGAGCCTAGTTGCTGTCCCGCGCCTTCACCGCAGTGTCGGGAAAGTCCGAGAACAGCCCATCGATGCCAAGCGCCAGGAAGGCCTTGTACTCGGCGGCCGGATCGCCCTTGAAATCGGACGCCAGACGCTTGGCCTCGCTGCGGAAAGTCCAGCTATGGACTTGCAGGCCCGCCGCATGTGCGTTCCTCACCACATCGGTCGGCGGCAGCAGGACGCGGTCGCGCTCGTCAATGACACCGTCCTTGTTGAGATCCTGCGGCTTGCCGTCATCGCCCAACACCTGCTTGCCCGGCATGAGATACGGCTTCCACGGGGCCACACCGTCGGCATAGGTCGCGATTTCCTTGAGACCCTCGGCGGTCACCAGATCCTTGAAAGTGCGCTTGTCTCCGGTGACGACGAAATCATACGGCTTGTCGAACGGGGCGGCGAGGACGATGCCGCCATCCTTGTCGACATCGTCGGCATCGACGAGCTGGAACAGGCGGACATTCGTCTTCCCGCGAAGGTATCTGAGGTTGGCGGTCTCAAAGCTCTGGATGATCACGGGCGACGATTTCTCGGTCCAGCCGGCTGCCTTGAGCGCGTCCAGCAGGCGATCCTCGAGCGGCAGGCCGATCGCGGCATGGAAGATCGAATGCTTGATCTCCGGATAGATGCCGATGGTGCGGCCGAGCCGGGCGCTCTCCGATTTGGCGAGAGCGATGATCTCCTGGAAGGTCGGGATCGCGTATTTGCCGTTATGCGACTGGTCGCGATCGGCGAAGGCCTGCTTGGCCCGCAGCGTCTTGATCTCGGCCAGGGTGAAGTCGCCGGCGAACCAGTCATTGGTCTCAACGCCGTCGAGCTTGCGGATGGTCTTCCGGCCGGCGAATTCCGGACGGCTGGCCACGTCCGTCGTGCCGCTCATGATCGGCTCGTGCCGGGCGATCAGGACACCATCCTTCGTTGCCACCAGATCGGGTTCGATGAAATCGGCACCCTGTTCGATCGCAAGCTTGTAGGATTCCAGCGTATGTTCGGGGCGGTAGCCGCTGGCGCCGCGATGACCGACGATCAGCGGCTTCTGTCCCGACAGGGTCGTCACGGCGGATTGCGCCAACACCGCCTGGGGAGCCGCGAGGCCGAGACAGGCCGCAAGGCCGGCGGACATCAGGGTCTTCGTCATCATGGCATCGGTCCTCTGTCGCGTCGTTTCAGGCGCGACCCTGGCCGGATGATGTGACAGGCGGTTGAATGCCGCAAAGCCTCCACGCAGCCCGTACAACGAGAAGGCAAAGCCTTAGCGACGCGGGCCGTTCTCGAGCGTGGTCTTGGCGTCGAGGCGCTTGCCTGGCGGTGGCGTCAGGTCGGGAGCTGGCTGCGTAGCGCAGGCGGCAAGCGCGAGCGCGAGGAGAGAAGCGAGAACGAGATGGCTGGCGCGCCGCATGGATCGAGACCTTTTGTTGCAGGAGGCAGTTGCCTCGTGTTTCAGCCTGTGGAAGGACCGCGTCAAGAGTATGTCGCAGGGTGCGCCATGATCGTGCATCATGTTTGACATCGTCCAATCTCGCTATTGGCCGCACAATCGCCGGTGATCGACGAGCGTCCGGTCCCGGAATCTGCACCATGACGCCTGCCGCCCGCATCAGCGCTGCCATCGAGGTGCTGGACGACCTGATCTTGCGCCGCCGTCCAGCATCTGACGCGCTCAAGGACTGGGGCCTGTCGCGCCGCTTCGCCGGCTCCAAGGATCGCGCCGCGATCGCCTCGCTGGTCTATGATGCGCTGCGCCGAAAGGCCTCGAGCGCCTATGTCATGGGCTCCGAGGCGCCGCGCGCGCTGGTGCTCGGGATGCTGGCGCGCCAACGCGGCCTGGGGCTGGAAGAGATCGCCTCGCTGTTCTCCGGCGAGGGCCACGCTCCAGCGCCGCTGGAGAGCGAGGAGGTCGACCGGCTCGTCGCGCTCTCGCTCGACGGCGCTCCCGACTGGGTCCGCGCCGATGTGCCGGAATGGCTCTGGCCGGCCTTCGCGACCGCCTTCGCAACGGAGGCGGTCGCGGAAGGCGAGGCGCTGAGCGGCCGCGCGCCGATCGACATTCGTGCGAACCGGCTCAAGACAACGCGCGGGGCGCTGATGGCCGATCTGACCCATGCCGCGCCCGAGGAGGGGGCCTGGTCGCCCGATGCGCTGCGCTTCCAGCCCGGCCATGACGGGCGCGGGCCATCGCTGCAATCGGAGCCTGCGTTTTTCTCCGGTGGCTTCGAGATCCAGGACGAAGGCTCGCAGCTCGTGACATTGCTGGCAGGCGCGAGGCCCGGCCAGACCGTGATCGACCTTTGCGCGGGGGCAGGGGGCAAAACCCTGGCGCTGGCGGCACTGATGGCCAATCAGGGGCGGCTCTTCGCCACCGATCTCGATGCCCGCCGCCTGGCGCCGCTGCATGAGCGGCTGGCGCGTTCGGGCGCGGCAAACGTCGAAATCCGCATTCCGCGCTCGCGCGGCCACGAGCCGCTCGCCGACATCGAGGGCCAGGCCGATCTGGTGCTGGTGGACGCGCCCTGCACCGGCTCGGGCACCTGGCGGCGCAATCCGGATGCGAAATGGCGGGTGCGGCCGGGCGCGCTCGCCGAGCGCATCAAGGACCAGGCCGAGGTGCTGACCCGCGCCGCGCGGCTGGTGAAACCTGGCGGCCGCATCGCCTACATCACCTGCTCGGTCCTGCCCGAGGAGAATGACGCAGCGGTCTCGGCCTTCCTGACGCGTCACGCCGGCTTCGCCACTGTGCCGCTCTCAGAGGTTCTGACATCGGAGGAGGGCGATTTTGGCCTGCTGGCGCGCTTCGCGACCATGCATGGCGTGCAGTTCTCGCCGCGCCGCACGGGTACGGACGGTTTCTATCTGGCTTGTGTCCAACGCAGGGCCTGACACAGGAAACAGGCCGTTGCACGCCATCGCGGGATGGCTTAACCGAACGCGATGACGAGCGCTCAGCCCCATCACGACTCCATCCTCATCATCGACTTCGGCTCGCAGGTGACGCAGCTGATCGCGCGGCGCATCCGCGAGATCGGCGTCTATTGCGAGATCGCGCCGTTCCAGTCGGCCTCCGAGGCCTTCCAGCGGCTGAACCCCAAGGGCGTGATCTTCTCCGGCGGGCCGGCCTCGGTGCCCGATGAAGGCTCGCCGCGCGCGCCGCAGGAGGTGTTCTCGACCGGGCTGCCTGTGCTGGGCATCTGCTATGGCCAGCAGACCATGGCGGAGCAGCTCGGCGGCAAGGTCGAGAGCGGCCATGCCGCCGAATTCGGCCGGGCCGATGTCGAGATTGTCACGCCCTCGGCGCTGTTCGAGGGCGTCTGGGAGGAGGGCGGTCGCTACCCCGTCTGGATGAGCCATGGCGACCGCGTCACCCAGCTCCCCGCCGGGTTCACGGTCAAGGCGACCTCGGAGAACGCGCCCTATGCGGTGGCGAGCGACGAGGCCAGGCGCTTCTACTCGACGATGTTCCACCCCGAGGTGGTGCATACGCCCGATGGCGGCAAGCTGCTGCGCAACTTCGTCGTCAATATCTGCGGCTGCGTGCCCGACTGGAGCATGTCGGCCTATCGCGCCGAGATGCAGAAGAAGATCCGCGACCAGGTCGGCACCGGCCGCGTCATCTGCGGGCTCTCGGGAGGCGTCGACTCGGCGGTTGCCGCCGTCCTGATCCACGAGGCGATCGGCGACCAGCTGACCTGCGTCTTCGTCGACCACGGCCTGCTGCGGATGAACGAGGCGGAGGAGGTGGTGCGTCTGTTCCGCGACCACTACAACATCCCGCTCGTCCATGTCGAAGCCGAAGAGCTCTTCCTGTCGGAACTGGCGAAATGCGGGGCCGACCCGGAGGCCAAGCGCAAGACCATCGGCCGGCTCTTCATCGACGTTTTCGATGCCGAGGCAGCCAAGATCGGTGGCGCGGACTTTTTGGCCCAGGGCACGCTCTATCCCGACGTGATCGAGAGCGTCTCGTTCAGCGGCGGCCCGTCGGTGACCATCAAGTCGCACCACAATGTCGGTGGCCTGCCCGAGCGCATGAAGATGAAGCTCGTTGAGCCGCTGCGCGAGCTGTTCAAGGACGAGGTGCGCGTGCTCGGCCGCGAGCTCGGTCTGCCGGAGGCCTTCGTCGGTCGCCATCCGTTCCCGGGGCCGGGGCTCGCCATTCGCTGCCCCGGAGAGATCACGAGGGAGAAGCTGGACATCCTGCGCAAGGCCGATGCGATCTATCTCGACGAGATCCGCAAGGCCGGGCTCTACGACGTGATCTGGCAGGCCTTCGCCGTGCTGCTGCCCGTGCGCACCGTCGGCGTGATGGGCGACTACCGCACCTATGACCATGTCTGCGCGTTGCGCGCCGTGACCTCTGTCGACGGCATGACGGCGGATTTCTACCCTTATGACATGGCCTTCCTCGGCCGCACGGCGACGCGGATCATCAACGAGGTCAAAGGCATCAACCGGGTCGTCTACGACGTGACCAGCAAACCTCCAGGCACGATCGAGTGGGAATGATTCAGGCCGGTCCAGGCAACCGTCGGTGATTTCCCTATCTCCCTCTGTCGGAGAGTGGATGTCATCGGCAGGGACGACGCGGGATCAGGCGGGATTGCGCGAGGCCGTGAGAGGGCGGTCGGAAAGGGGCTTCGAAGCCCTAGGCCAGAGAGCCGCGCAGTTTGTCGCCGGCATAGCGCCCATTGGCGAAGACATGGCGCACCCGTGGACACAGCCGGCGGATCAAGGCCAGCAGGAGGGACGCAATCGCATCCGCATCCAGTGACCGGCGATATCCGCCCGATCCGCGATTCGCATAAGGTATATTATGGAACCAATCGTGATGCCGTGCTGCTGCTTGCAGCGTTGGCGCGCATATCGAACGGGATCCGCATGCCATCGAACGCGACATCGACATGCTGCGGCAACATGCTGAGAAGCCTGCTGTAATCGAGATCGGAGTGGAGATCGGTCATGATCGTCCGGCGCGGCTTCAGTTCCGTGATCGTCTCAAGCGCCTGCGCCAGATTGAAGTGGCTCGGATGCGGCGCCTCGCGCAGGCAGTCGAGGATCAGGATGTCGAGACCGGCCAGCGCCGCCTTGGCCCGCGGCGGAATCAGGCTGACATCCGGGATGTAGGCCACATCACCGAAACGGAAGCCCAGAGCCTCGTAGTTCGGCCCATGCTCGACAGCGATCGGCAGCGCTATGATCTCGCCGCCGTCACCCTGGACGCTCACGGGCGTCCCATCCGCCATCGGGCGCAAATCGAGGATCGGGGGATACGCACTCCCGGCCGGCGCATCGAAGAGGTAGGAGAACCGGCGGCCCAGCGACTGCGTCGTGATCGCGTCGGCATGGACGACGATGCGCTGCCGGTTATGCAGCACAAGCGAGCGCAGATCGTCGATGCCATGGGTATGGTCGGCATGATCATGGCTGAACAGCACGGCGTCCAGATGGCTTACGTCGGCGTCGATAAGCTGCTCGCGCAGATCCGGCGAGGTATCGACGATCAGCCGCGTCGTGCCGGTCTCCTGGGTGCGCTCGACCAGGACCGAACAGCGCCGTCGACGATTCTTCGGCTCGGAGGGATCGCAATCACCCCAGCCCGCGCCGGGCCGGGGCACGCCGCCGGAGGAACCGCAGCCGAGAATGGTCAGCGTGTATGTCATGCGCGGCCTGCTGATTCAGGCCACCAGCGCCACAGGCGCGGCATGGTCCATCTTCCAGTAGCAGCGGCGCGCATTCTCCGTCGTCATCGACGCCACATCGTCGAACGACATCCCGATCGCTTCTCCCAGAACCTTTGCTGTTTCAACGACATAGGCCGGCTCGTTGCGTTTTCCTCTGAACGGCGTTGGCGCGAGATAAGGCGCGTCTGTTTCTACCAGCAGACGCTCGCGCGGCACCATCCGGGCGATCCGGCGCAGCTCTTCGGAGGTCTTGAAGGTCAGGATGCCGGAGAACGAGACATAGAGCCCGAGCTCGACGCCAGCCATCGCCAGGGCCTCACCCGCGGTGAAGCAGTGCAGGATGGCGGGGAAGGCGCCCTTCCCCATCTCCTCGCGCAGGATCGCGATCATATCGTCATCGGCCTGGCGGGCATGGATGACGAGCGGCAGCTGGGTGATCCGTGCCGCCGCGATATGGACGCGCAAGCCTTGGGCCTGCGCCTCGCGCGGGCTCTTGTCGTAGTGATAGTCGAGCCCGGCCTCGCCAATGGCGACGCAGCGCGGATGGGCCGACAGCGCCACCAACTGCTCCGTGGTGACGTCCAATTCCTCATGCGCGCCATGGGGATGGGTGCCGACGCTGCACCAGACCGACGGGAAGCGCTCGGCGATCGCGGCATAGGCTGAGAAGCGCGCCACCCGGGTCGAGATCGTGACCATGCGGCCGACGCCGGCCGCTTCCGCGCGAGCGACGTAAGAAGCGAGTTCCTCGGCGAAGTCGGGGAAATCCAGATGGCAATGCGTATCGATCAGCATCAGGCGGCGCCGCCTTCGGGCTCGACATAGCGCGGGAAGATGCCGCTCGGCGCGGGCAGGGCCGTGCCCGACGCCAGACGACCGCCCTCGCCCAGCGCCGCGAATTTCCTAGCCTCGGGCTCAACACCGAGCAGGTCGAGCAGCTTGCCCATGGCTTCCGGCATCACCGGCTGGACCAGAATCGCGACCTGCCGGATCACCTCGGCAGTGACATAGAGCACCGTATCGCGTCGCGCCGGATCGCTCTTGGACAGGCGCCAGGGCTCGTTGGACGCGAAATAGCGGTTGGCCTCCGCCACCACGGCCCAGATCTCGGCGAGCATGACGTGAAGCGCGTAATCCGTCATGGCATCGCGCGCCTTCGCCAGCGCGCCGTCGGCGAGCGCCAGCATCGCCTGATCGGCGTCGGTCAATGCGCCGCAAGCGGGCACCCTGCCCTCGCAATTCTTCGCGATCATCGACAGCGAGCGCTGCGCCAGATTGCCGAGGTCGTTGGCGAGGTCGGCATTGATGCGCCCGACGATCGCCTCATGGCTGTAAGTGCCGTCCTGGCCGAAGGAGACCTCGCGCAGGAAGAAATAGCGCAGCTGGTCGACGCCATAGCTGTCGGCAAGCTCGAAGGGATCGACGACATTGCCGAGCGACTTCGACATTTTCTCACCGCCCTTGGCGAGGAGGAAACCATGGCCGAAGACGCGTTTGGGCAAGGGCAGCCCGGCCGACATCAGGAAGGCCGGCCAGTAGACCGTGTGGAAGCGCAGGATGTCCTTGCCGATGATGTGGACATCGGCCGGCCAGTAATGCGCGCGCGGGTTGTCGGGATCGGGAAACCCCGTTCCGGTCAGGTAGTTGTTCAGCGCATCGACCCAAACATACATCACATGCTTCGGGTCGCCGGGAACGGGCAGGCCCCAGTCGAAGGTCGTGCGGCTGATCGAGAGATCCTCGAGCCCGCTGTTCACGAAGGAGACGATTTCGTTGCGGCGCGTCGGCGGCGAGACGAAGTCCGGGACGTCCTCGTAGAGCTTCAGGAGACGCTCCTGATAGGCCTTCAGGCGGAAGAAGTAGCTTTCCTCCTCGACCCATTCGACCGGCGTGCCCTGCCCGCCCAGCCGCGTGCCGTCGGGCAGAAGGGTCGTCTCCTCCTCGCCATAGAAGGCCTCGTCGCGGATCGAGTACCAGCCGGCATATTTCGAGAGGTAGATGTCGCCATTGGCCTCCATTCGCCGCCAGAGCTCCTGCGTCGAGGGCAGATGGTCGGCGTCGGTGGTGCGGATGAAGCGGTCGAAGGAGCAGCCGAGACGCTGCTCCATCTCCTGGAAGCGGCCGGCGATGCCGTCGACGAAATCCTTCGGCGACTGACCGTTCTGCGCGGCGGTGCGCTGCACCTTCTGGCCGTGCTCGTCGGTGCCGGTCATCGCGAAGACGTCGTAGCCGTCAAGCCGCTTGAAGCGCGCGATCGCATCGGACGCCACCATCTCATAGGCGTGGCCGATATGCGGCGGCCCGTTGGTGTAGTGGATCGCGGTCGTCAGATAGAATTTAGGGGCCGTGGCCATGGTCGATCCGGAGGTTCGCTTCACGCTGCGCGCGAGCGGGCAACCGCATCCGACAGATCATGAAACATCGTCATCACGAGCGGGCGGCGGTCGAGATTGTAGGTTTCGACGTCGCGGGCCGCACGACCCAGCTTGTCCCATACCTCCGCCAGCGGTGCAAGACGCGCCGGTTGCGCTGCAGCATGCGCGTGGAGATGGTCGGAAAGCCAGCTTTGCACGGTCTCGATCATCACGGCAAAATCGCTCTCGCCCGCTTTGCCGGCGACATCCTCGGCCAGCGCCATCAGGGCGGTCAGATCGATGCCGGGCAATGCATCGAGGCGCGCCCGCACCGCCTCGACCAGCGCCAATGTCTCTGGATCGACATAGGTCAGTGCCCGGCGCACCGAGCCGTCGGCGAGCCGCGCCGCCCTGATCAGCGCGGACAAGTAAAAGG
>QBLV01000021.1:26588-29316 GCA_003241815.1 Hyphomicrobiales bacterium
GTCCATATCCTCGGCCGAATCGACGATACAGACGCGCCAGCCGCCCTCGGCCGCGCTCGAACCGAAACGGTCGAGCACGCGTCTCACCGCATCGACGGGGATGTTGCTTGTATAGGCCTTGCCGTCGGGCTTCTGGATCCGGCGCAGCAGGTGCAGATCGGGATGGGACTGCGCCATCGCCCGCCGCGTCGCCGGATCGGTCTCGGGCATCGCCAGCGAGGTTGCGCCTGCCGCCCGGACGGTGGGATCGCCAGCGGCCAACACGAAACGCGCGGCGCGATAGGCGAAGCTCGCCTTGCCGATGCCCTCGGGCCCTCCCAGCAACCAGCCATGGTGCATACGGCCCGACGCCAGCGCCGCGAGAAAGGCCTGCTCCTGCGCGTCGTGCCCGATCAGCGCCAGCGTCTCGCGCGGATGCGGCGCGCTTGGCAGGCGGTCGGGTTCGTCGCTGGTCTGGAGCATCCGTCGTCCTTCGTTGCTGCCCGGACGTGTTTGGTCTGTGGCGCGCTCGAGGGCAAGAGCCCTCGCAGGCTCAGGCGACCTGTGGCGCCGGAAGGCGCTCCCGGATTGCAGTCCAGGCCGCCTGCGCCAGCACGGCCGGCGGCTGCGCCGCGTCAAGCACGACGCAGCGCGACGGTTCGGCTTGGGCTATGGCGAGATAGGCTTGCCGGAGCGTGCGATGGAACGTCAGCGCCTCGCTCTCGAAGCGGTCGGTGCCCTCGCCCGGCGCCCGGCGGCGCGCCGCACGCGCGAGGCCGATCGTCGGGTCGAGATCGAGGATCAGCGTCAGATCAGGCATCAGCCCGTCGATGGTGACGGCCTCGAGTTCGGCCAGAAGCCCGGCATCGATCCGCCCGAGCGTGCCCTGATAGACCCGCGTCGAATCGATGAAGCGGTCGCAGATCACCCAGTCGCCGCGCTCCAGCGTCGGCCGGATCAGGCGGTCGATATGGTCGATCCGCGCTGCCGAGAACATCAGCGCCTCGACGAAGGGGCCGTGCTGCTTGACCTGCCCGGAAAGGATGACCTCGCGGATCGCCTCGGCCTTGGGCGAGCCGCCGGGTTCGCGCGTGATCGTGACGCGCAGGCCGCGCTTCTCGATGCGCTCCGCGAGGCTGCGCGCCAGCGTCGATTTGCCGGCGCCCTCGCCTCCTTCGAGTGTGATGAAACGTCCCGCTGCCATGCCGCCGCTCAGCCGTTACGGCCCAGCGCCTTGCGGACCCAGCCGGACGCCGCCTCCATCAGCGCGTCGAGCGCACGGCTCTGCAAGGTGCCGGCCTGCACCGTCTCGGCGGCATAAAGCGGAATGTCGAGTGTCTTGACCTCGCCCCGCGTGAACAGCAGCCGCGCCACCTCCGCCCCTTCCTGAACCGGAACGGTCAATGGCCCGCGATAGACGATGCGCGCGTTCAGCCGCTCGCTGCTGCCGCGCGGCAGGAGCAGGCTCACCGGCCCCTTGGCCCTGAGCCCGACACGGCCTTTCTCGCCGCCGAAAACGCTGGCTTCTCCGACGATATCGCCGGCCTCGAAGATTCTGCGCGGCTCGAAGGCACGAAAGCCCCATTCCAGCAGCTTGCGCGATTCATTGGCGCGGTCGCGTGCCGTCTTGAGGCCGTTGACCACCACGATCAGGCGCTGGCCGTTCTGGACGGCCGAGCCGACCAGACCATAGCCGGAGTCGTCGATATTGCCCGTCTTCAGCCCGTCTGCGCCGATATCCATCGCCAGCAGCGGGTTGCGGTTCTGCTGCCTGATCTTGTTCCAGGTGAACTCGCGCTGGCCGAAGATTTTGTAAAGCTCGGGATAGGTCTTGATGATGTGGTCGGAGAGCAGCGCCAGCTCGCGCGCCGTGACCTTCTGCAGGGGATCACCCATGCCGGTGGCATTGCGGAAAACGGATTTCGTCAGGCCAAGCGCCCGGACCCGCTCCGTCATCAGGCGGGCGAAGGTCGGCTCGTCACCGGCGACGGCCTCGGCCAGCGCGATCGAAGCGTCGTTGCCCGATTGCACGATGATGCCGTGCAGGATGTCGGACAGCTTCACCCGGCTGTTGAGCTGGGCGAACATGGTCGAGCCGCCCGAGACGCCGCCGCCCTTGCGCCAGGCGTTCTCGGAAATGCCGATGTCGCTGTCGAGAGTGAGCCGTCCCTGCGCGATTTCCTCGAAGGCGACGAGCGCGGTCGCGATCTTCGCGAGGCTCGCCGGCGCCATCAGTTCGTCGGCGGCCTTTTCATAAAGCACCGTGCCGCTGGCGGAATCCAGCAGGACAGCGAAAGGGGCCGGCGACTGGAAGCTCTGGGCCAAAACGGCCGAGGTCGGGAGTGCAAAAGAGAGCGACAGCACCGTAGCGACGCTCAGTACCCCGCCGCGCAACCAGCGGAGCCGCGAGGCTGCAATGGGTGGAAGCCTGTCAGACCAATGACCGTGCGCGCTCATATCCGATCAGAAGCAGAGCCGGACGCGGCGGGTCAAGGGTCGACTGGTTCAATTCCGCGACAGCGGCTGCAGTGCCTGGGGCTGGAGAACACGATTGAGTGGATGCGAGGCAGCAAAGCGCTGCGTCGGCGCGCGATCGGGCGCCGCGAACAGGCTCGCGACAGTCGCGCGGGTCGGCGGCAGGGTTGAACGCATCGCGGCCGGCACCAGGACAGGCGTCCCGGCGTTGGCGATGGTGTCGAGATCGAACGGACGGCTCGGAGGCAGCCGCACGCCGCGAACCGGCACGCCA
>QBLV01000021.1:29326-34466 GCA_003241815.1 Hyphomicrobiales bacterium
GCACGCCACCGACGGACGATGTCGAGACAAGCGAGGCCGCAACCGCCGTGCCGGGATCGATCGTGCGCAGCGGCTCGGCCGAGGCCGTGGAATAGCCCTGCGGGGCGTAGGCCCGGCTGGTCGAGGCGGTGTTGTAGGTCTGCGCGACCGGTCGGGTGACCTCGGCCTCTGCGACGGGCGCGGACTGCGCCTCGTCGAGGTCGGCGCTGGGCGAGCGGCTGCTGGCGACCGCAGCCGCGCTGGCGACCATGGTGCGGGCGCTGGTGCCCGGGATCGCGGCCGGCTGGCCATCGGTCCGCAGCGTCGCCAGCAGGAGCTTGTCGTCGGAACCAGCGAGCGAGGCCTGGCCTAGATATTCGAGCTTGATGCGCGCAGTGCCGAGATGGCGGAAGGCGAGCGCCTCGGCCGTCTGCTGCGACACGTCCATGACGCGGCCGCCATGATAGGGGCCACGATCGTTGACGCGCACGATAATCGAGCGGTTGTTCAGCATGTTGGTGACGCGGGCATAGGCCGGCAGCGGCATCGTCGGATGGGCGGCGCTGATGCCGTGGCGGTCATAGACCTCGCCATTGGCCGTCTTGCGGCCATGGAAGGCCTCGCCATACCAGGAGGCAGTGCCGACCGCCGTGTAACCCACCGGTTTGTCGTAAGGCGTGTAGCGCTTGCCGGCGACCGCATAGGTCTTGCCGATGAGCTGGCGTCCGCCCCCCTTGGGCACGTCCTGCCCGTCCGCGACGACACGCGGGCTGGCAGGCCCGTATTTCGACTGCGGGAACGCACCGATCTCTTTCGATTTGCCACCGCGACGCGCAACCTGATCATTGGCGCAATTGGCGAGGAAGAGGCCGGCCAGCGCAACGCAGCCGAGCCGCGTCGCGCGGATGGCGAAGCTGGAGGAAGGCGGGGCGAGGCCCGTATCGGTCGAAGCGGAAAGGGTGTCCGGTGCCGAAGGGCGAGCGCCTCGCATCATGCCGTCGTTCCGCTTTCTGCGCCGAAAATCTTAAGCCGGCCGAGCCGCATCAGCGGCGAAGCCAGAGTTTTCGGTCAATCCTGTTAAGGGATCGTTAGCGCCGACCACTGCCAAGCGGTAGCGTTAACGGGCTGTTCCCCGCCTGCCCTTGAGCGGGCACAAAGGTGTCGGAAATGCGGCAGCTGTCAACCCGCAGCACGCCAGCGCCGCTTTTCCGTGGAGGCGTGGCCGAGGCGCCACGCTTGTTTCGGGGACCTTTACTCGGCGCGGGCTAAGGTCCGGTGGTATTGCCAACCGACGCCACGTCGCCGGAGAACGGTCGCATCGCCCCCTCGCCTCTCGATCGCGCTTGCCAAAACGCCCCGTGGCCGGCAATGACTGCGACACAGGAAGGGTGGCCGAGTGGTTTAAGGCAGCGGTCTTGAAAACCGCCGTAGGTGAAAGCCTACCGTGGGTTCGAATCCCACCCCTTCCGCCATTCCCGCCGATTCGATGCGGTGGCGCGATATTCGACGCCATGGCCGCGCAATTGTCACCGATCACCGTATGGGCGATTAACCGCACACGAAGACATGCAGGCCTGTCCGTAAAGGGAGGATTCGACACTATTGCGGTCGTTCGTGTCAGTAGTCACTAGTCCTGAAATCAAGCCTTGCTGGTGGCCGTCGTCATCGGTGATATTTGTCTCAGAAATCACGCGCGGAGCTGTCGTTTTAGTTGGAATTCTCGCGGCAGTTTTACATGGTCTCTTGCCAAGGGCGCATTGGTTTCATTCCCAAGGGCGAGTCTGAGTGAATCACAAAAATGAGGATCAAGGCGGAAATATAGAAATTCCGGGTTCAGGGGTTTCCATTCTCTCCGTCACCCAAGCCACAACGGCAACGTTCACGGACCTGTATTTCACGCTGACCTTCCTGTTCTTCATCCAGATTGGATCAAAACGGGTGATCTGCCCCACAAATGGGGAAGTGATCGGGGAGGCGGGAGACGTGATGATTTTCCCTCCCGGCTCTGTGGTGACAATGGAAAATCGCCCGATCCTAAATGCCAGTTACCGGGCAGATGGCGTATGCTTTACCCATGATCTGGTCGATATGGCTTTTGCCGACCATCCACCACGCAATGTTTCGCCGGGCATTCAGGTGTTGCGAGCCGCTTCTCACCGGCCGTCCGAAATTCTCGATCTCATAAAAGAAACCCTCTTCAGAAAAGACCTGCCGCCAGCCATCAGGCAACATCGACTTCTGGAACCGCTGCTGTGGCTAAAGCAAAAGGGGGTGCAACTTCCAAGAGGCGAGGAGGAGCAGCCATGGGGCAAGGTGCGGCGTCTGATCGAAACCGACTTCAGCCATCCCTGGCGGGTAACCGAAGTCGCCGAGCACTTTGCCATGAGCGAAGCAAGCTTTCGCCGATGGCTTGCGAAATCAGGGCCCGGATTCGCGCAAATCCTGCTCAACACCCGCCTTGAGAAAGGCCTTGCGCTTCTGCAAACGGCAGATGCCCCAATTTCTCAGATCGCGCTGGAATGCGGTTTCAAAACACCGTCGCATTTTTCCGATTCATTTCGAAAAAGGTTCGGCATAATGCCTAGAATGATCCGAGTTGCCGAGAAATGATCGTTTTTCGATAGTATCTGATCGCTTTCCGGAAGCGGGGCCAACGGCTGCAAGCTATCAGATGCAGCATGATCAATCGTCTGGAAAGGACACTCAATCATGCTGAAAACGGCTTCTCTCATCGGTTTGTTGGTGGCTGCCACGATGGGGACAACAGCAAGCGCACAGGATTTCAAACTGTCCAGCACCTCGATTGCCGAAGGTGCGCAACTTGGCTCCACCTTTGTCTTTAAAGGTTTTGGATGCGACGGCGGCAATCTATCGCCGCAACTGTCCTGGTCCGGCGCGCCCGAAGGCACGAAGAGCTTCGCGATCACCGCCTATGATCCGGACGCTCCGACCGGTTCGGGATGGTGGCACTGGAACGCGGTGAACATCCCGTCCTCCGTGAACTCGCTCGAACTCGGCGCGAGCGGAAGTGGCAAGATGCCGGCAGGAACGGTCGAAATCACCAATGATTACGGAGTGACTGGATTCGGTGGCGCTTGCCCCCCTCCTGGTCAGGTCCACCGCTATGTGTTCACGGTGCATGCCTTGGCGACGGAGCGTCTGGAACTGCCGAAAAATCCGAGCAATGCACTGGCGGGGTTCATGATAGGCGTGAATACCATCCAGAGTGCCCGCATAACTGCGGTATTTAACCGCTGAGATGATCGAGGCAACGGCAGCCAGCGTTCTTGGCTGACTGCCGTTGCCGGAAGTGGATTATCGTCTCGCGAAAATCCTAAATTCTGCGACCAGATCGCCGACGCTGACAGTCAACGAGAATTCTCTCGCAAAAGTTGGGCGCAAAACTCGGCATTCCGCCGATGACTTTTTGTGACAGCCGAGACCGGCGTTTTGGGTCAGCTTTCTTGAAGATCCTGCACAACCGAACCGACCCCTTTACACCCCCGCCGCGGCCACAATTTTTTCCAAAAAGCGATGACAAACCGCGCCAATCAACATGGCCGTCCTGCGCAGGGCGGTATCACGGCGCTACCGCGTAAACATAGTGCCCTTCATTGTCGTGCGCGGCCCGCCATCGATTTGGCTTGCGGTCACCGCCCATGAGACAGGTAGCGGCCGGCCGCCAGCGCTTGCTACCCTTGGCGTACGCGCCAGTTCGGTTCGAGCTGCGAAACGTGACAGCTTGAACGAGGCGGTGTTGGCAAAGAAGCGGGTCGTCACGACGATGCCACTCTGGCTGGCTGCGATCTCGTGACCCGTCGCAACCTCAGGGCGAGCTGACTTTCCTGGCAAGGACGAGCAAGGCGACCGCCGCCAGTGCGGAAAGCCCGATCAGCAGCAGTAGGCTCGGCACCTGCCCGGCCCGCTCGATCAGCACCGCGAAGGCGAGCGGCGCCGCCGCCTTGATGATCAGGCCCGGCGCCGAGAGCTTGCCGAGCATCGCGCCATAGCCAGCCGGGCCGAAGAGCCTCAGCGGCACGGTGCCGCGCACGATCGAGCTCAGCCCCATGCTGACCCCATAGGCGATGGCGAACAGACCGGCGAGCGTCGCCGTCGTCCCGCTGACGAGCAGCAGCGCGAAACCCAGCGGCATCAGCGCCGCCGAGACCCAGGCCGTCGTCGTCGGCTCCAGGCTGGTGCCGAACAGCATCTCGACCAGCCGCCCGGCGACCTGCGAGGGGCCCACCATCGCGCCGATGCCGACCGCGAGCGCCGCGCTCAGGCCCAGCCCCTGCAACATCGTCAGCATATGTACCGACATCGCCGACATGACAAAACCCTGCAGGGAGAAGGCGAGCGCGAGCAGCAGGAAGGCGCGGCTGCGGGCGGCGCCGACCAGATAGCTTTCCGCCGCGACGTCCGGCCTGTCGGCATGGGCAGCGACAGCCTTCGGGCCGCCCCGCGCCGGCAGCAGCGCCAGATGCAGCGGCAGGCAAAGCACGAGATAGCCGAGCGCGTAGATCTGGTAGATCGTCCGCCAGTCGAACACGGAGAGCAGCGTCGTCGTCAGCGGCCAGAACAGGGTCGACGCGAAGCCGCCGATCAGCGTCAGCTTGCTGATCGCACGGCGCGCGCCCTGCCCCTCGGCCTGCGTCAGCGCCGTGAAGGCTGCGTCGTAGAGCACCAGCGTCGAGACGATCTCGAGCGCGATCATGGCGCCAAAGAAGCTCACCGGTTCGCGCGCCTGCGACAGGGCGTAGAGCGATGCGGCGGCCAGGACGGTTCCCAGGCTCATCATCGCCCTTGTGCCGTGGCGGTCGATCAGTCTTCCGGCGAAGGGGGCTGCCAGGCCGCCGGCGAGCAGCCCGGCAGCGAAGGCGCCATAGGTCCATTCGGGCGCCCAGCCGAAGCTCTTGGTCATCTCGGGCGCAAGCACGGCGAAGGCGTAATAGAGCGCGCCATAGCCGGCGACCTGGGTGACGCCGAGCGCCAGGATGAGGCCCAGACCGCCACGCCCGGCGATCTGGGGAAGCGGGGTCGGCATGGTCGTCATCAGGCGGTCGCGAGCTCCTTGGCGCGGGCAGTGGTTCCGCAGCCGCAACCTGTCTTGCCGGCGTCCTTCGCCTTGGCGTCGTCGGCGCAACAGGCGTCGCTCGCGGCC
>QBLV01000021.1:34476-41211 GCA_003241815.1 Hyphomicrobiales bacterium
CGGCCGGAGCGGGCCCGCCGCAGCAGCCTGATGTCTCGGCCTTCGCGCCGCCGGGTGTCGTGCTGCACACACCGGTCTCGGGCAGGACGAGCTCGACGCGCCGGGCCGCTTCGTGATCACCCGCGATCTCGGCCACGATCGAGCGGACCTGCTCATGGCCGGTCGCCAGCAGGAAGGTCGGAGCGCGGCCGTAGGATTTCATCCCGGCGATGTAGAAGCCGGGCTCGGGATGGGCAAGCTCGGCTGCGCCATGCGGACGAACCGTGCCGCAGGAGTGCTCGTTGGGGTCGATCAGCGGCGCGAGTGCAGGCGTGCATTCCAGCGCCGGATCGAGCTGGACGCGCAACTCGCGCAGGAAGCCAAGATCGGGCCTGAAACCGGTGGAAACGATCAGTTCGTCGGCCTTGACGACGCGGCCGTCGGCGCTGGCGAGGCCCAATTCGCCGGCTTGCGTCTCGATCTTCTCCAGCCGGAAGGATGTTTGCGCCGAGACCAGGCCGCTCTCGACGAGGCGCGCGATCCGCGTTCCGAGTTCGCCGCGTGCGGCGAGCTGGTCGGCAGCGCCGCCGCCGAAGGCCTTCGCGAGCACGTCGCCGCGATAGAGCCAGATGATCTTGGTAGCGGGCGCCCTGCCCTGCAGCTCGGCCAGGGCCGTCAATGTGCCGATGGCCGAATGGCCGCCCCCCAGCACCGCGATCCGGCGGCCGGCATAGCGCTCCGCCGCGGGGCCGAGCACGTCGGGCATGCCGTAGCTGATCCGCCCCGCCGCCTCGCGCTCGCCGATGGCCGGCAGTCCGGAGGCTCCGGCCGGATTGGGCGAGAACCAGGTGCCCGACGTGTCGATCACCGCATCGGCGAGCTCGTTCTTTTCCTCTCCTGCCTGCCGATAGCGGATGGCAAACGGTGCCGTGTCGCGCCCTGATGTCTTCACCTTGTCGAAGCCCTGGCGCGAGATCGCGAGCACCTCGGAATCGAGCCGGATCGCGTCGCGAAACACGGCGAGTTCGGCCAGCGGCGTGAGGTAGAGGGCCAGCAGGTCGGCGCCGGTCGGATAGGCGTCGGGGGACGGCGGCGTCCAGCCGCTGTCGGCAAGCAGACGGCCGGCCGCAGCATCGATGTCATAGGCCCAGGGCGAGAACATCGGCACATGGGCCCACTGCCTCACCGCATGGCCGATCGACGGGCCGCGCTCAAACACGATCGGCGTCAGGCCGCGCTCGACGGCATGAGCCGCAGCGGCGAGGCCGACCGGCCCGGCTCCGATGATGGCGATTGTTTTTCCGCTCATGTTGTTTCTCCATATATCCGGAAATATCGAACTAAAAGGCAAAAAATCAGGCCGCGTCGGGCGTCTGCGCCTGGCAGCGCTCGTCGGCACAGCACTCATCGACGAGGAAGCCGACCAGCGCATTCATCAGGTCGAAATTGGCGCGGCAGATCAGCGTCCGGCTTTGCCGTTCCTGCGTGACCAACCCGGATTGGGTCAGCGCCTTGAGATGAAAGGACAGCGTCGATTGAGCAATCTCCAGCCGCTGCTGGCACGCGCCGACCGAAAGGCCGGCATGGCCAGCCTTGACCAGTAGCCGATAGAGCGAGAGCCGGGTGGGATTGCCCAGCGCCTCGAGTTTGGAAGCGGCGTTATTCGTGTCCATGCCGGCAACGATGACCGACCGGAGACACGTCGTCAAGCCACATATCCAGTTTTATAGAATTAATTGCGATCGGCCTGTCATATCGGCATGACCACCTTGCACTGATCGAGGTCAGCCGGCGCGCCGATAAGCAAAATAGCGCCCGGCTGACACGCCTTCCGGAGGGGCAACCGCAACGAGCGCCGCATGCTCGAGATCCCAGCCGCTGAGGATCAGCGCGTCGGGGGCGGCCAGCGCCGCAACATGCTCCGGCAGCCAGGCGAACAGGATCCGGTCGCGCTGGGGCACGCCCGTTGTCACATCGACATGGACCAGCGCGGCGCAACGGCCATGGCGCGTCGCGAAGGCCGGCAGCGTCGTGGCCATGTCGCCCACGACCAGCCTGCCGGTCGGCGGCATCGAAGCCGGATTGGGGCCGACGTCGCGTTCGAAGACATGGATGTCGCGCTCAGGCAGGATCTCGCGCAGATGGTCGTAGGTCCGGCCGTTGCCGAGGCCGAGTTCGAGCACGAGACCGGGACGACCCGCGATCTGGGCTGCGGCCCAGTCCAGCATCAGGCGCTGGGCCTCGAGGCGACGGATGAAGCTGTCGAGACGGCTCATGCGGGGTGTCTCCAGGCAGCGCGACGTGACCCGGTCGATCCGGCAAGACGGCAAGCCTCGGTATTCGGATAGCAGCGGTGGCGGGCGAGCCGATACCCCCCTCCGAATGTCAGGCTTGTCAGAACGATCGGCGAATGTCCTAATTCATCGCGATCACGGTCGTTCCGCCAGTGCGGGCGACCAGCGGCCAGCAAGAGCCGTTTTCAACAATCTCAGGGAGGTATCTGTTTCGATGACCACGCCACGTTCCCTCGTCGCACTTGTCGCGGCCGCCGGGCTTTGCATCGCTGCTGCCGGCACAGTCCAGGCCCAGACCTGGCCGCAACGGCCGATCACCTTCATCGTTCCCTTCCCGGCCGGCGGCGGCACCGATGCCTTTGCACGCCCGTTGGCGGCCCAGCTCGACCAGCAGCTCGGCCAGCGCATCATCATCGAGAATCGCGGTGGCGCAGGCGGGACGGTCGGGGCTTCGGCAGCCTCCAAGCTCGCACCGGACGGCTACGGCTTCTTCGTCGGCGCGGCGCACCACGCCATCGCGCCGGCCCTCTATCCAAAACTCGACTACAACATCCAGACCGATTTCATTCCGATCGCGGTGATCGCCCAGCCGCCGCAGGTCATCGTCGTCCATCCCAAGGTGGAAGCGAAGACGGTCGCCGAGTTGATCGCCTATGCCAAGGCCAACCCCAACAAGCTGAACTATGCCTCGGCCGGCAACGGCACGACGCATCACCTTGCCGGCGAGCTGTTCAAGCTGCAGAACAAGGTCAATCTGACGCATGTGCCCTATCGCGGGGCAGGTCCCGCCTTGCAGGACATCGTCGCGGGTCAGGTCGACGTTTTGTTCGACGGCCTCGGTTCATCCGCACCGCAGATCCAGGCCGGGCGCCTGCGCGGTCTTGCCGTTGCCGCAGCGACGCGTTCGGACGCCATACCCGACGTGCCGACGGCCAAGGAAGCCGGGCTCGAGGGCTATGAGGTCGCGACCTGGTACGCGCTCTGGGCGCCCAAGGGGACCCCGCCCGAAATCGTCACCCGCATGCGCGCCGAAATCGCCAAGGCGCTCGCGGCCCCCGCCATTGCCGAGGCTTGGAAGAAGAACGGCTCGCCGATGCCGACCCTCGCCGGCGAGGATTTCGGCAAGTTCGTCACGGCCGAGGTCGCGCGCTGGGGCAAGGTGGTAGCGGACGCGCAGGTCAAGCTGGAGTGAAGCAAGCAGGCGTCGGCCGGGGCCGCTAAGGCCGCCCTGCCCTCATAGATCCGCGACTTCCTCATCGCCCGCGCCGTCGATCACGACGCGGGTGATCGTCATCGAGAAGCCGGCCCGCGCCATCGCCGCCAGATCCTTCTGGCGCGTTGCCGTCCGGTCGCCCCGGCTCCAGGGCCCGAGCCGCTTGCGCCGGGCCGTCTTCAGCGCGGCCGCCATCTCGTCCTCGTTGCTGACGTCGCTGGCTTGCGCCGCAAGATCGCGCGGCACGCCTTTCGCCGAGAGGCTGGCGGCGATCGCGCGCGCGGAGCGGCCCTTGCGTTGCAGCGTCGCGGCTCTGGCCTGGGCGAAGCGCACGTCGTCAACCAGTCCCGACGACACGCAGCGCGCGACGACCTCGTCCAGCATCGCGTCGAAGGAGGCCGCCTCCAGACCGTGATGTCGGCAGCTGATTTTGACCTTGCGCGCCAGGACGCGGCGCAATTGCGCGGCGGGCGCAGCATAACGTTCGAGATAATACATCGCGGCGCGCTGCAGATAGTCGGCGGTGATACGGCGCGGTGCCCGGCGCTCGGGCCTGACTGTCTGAGGGCGCCCTCCTCCGGCCTCCATCAATCCTCGCCCGGTCTGGCGCGGCCGGCCTTGACCGAAGATCTCTTGTCCTTCGACACGAGGCGGCGCTCTTTCGAGGCCTTGGTCGGCTTGGTCGGGCGGCGCGTCTGCGGACGGATCGCGGCTTCGCGGATCATCTCCAGCAGGCGCTCCAGCGCCTCCTCGCGGTTGCGCTTCTGGCTGCGCTGCGCCTGCGCCACGATAACGATGACGCCGTCCTGAGTGAGCCGGCTGCCGGCGAGTTTCATCAGCCGGACCGCGACGTCATTGGGCAGCGAGGAGGAGCGCCGCGCGTCGAAGCGCAACTGCACCGCGCTTGAGACCTTGTTGACGTTCTGCCCGCCCGGACCCGAAGCGCGCACGAAAGTCTCCTCGATCTCGCTCTCGTCGATGGCGATGGACGGGGTCACTTGAATCATGGGAGGAACCCTAGCCCAATTTCCGGAGATTTTCAGCCTTGCAACCCTCCAGCGACATCGCCCGGCTGATCGAGATCATGGCCGCCTTGCGTACGCCGGAGACGGGCTGCCCCTGGGATCTCGAACAGGATTTCGCATCGATTGCGCCCTACACGATTGAGGAGGCCTATGAGGTCGCTGACGCCATCGCGCGCGGCGACAGGCTCGACCTCAAGGACGAGCTCGGCGACCTGCTGCTCCAGGTGGTTTTCCATGCCCGGATGGCGGAAGAGGAAGGCGCCTTCGCCTTCCCCGAAGTGGTCGAGGCGATCACCACCAAGCTGATCCGGCGTCACCCGCATGTCTTCGGAGAGGCGCGCGATCTGTCGCCGGCGCAGGTCAAGGCGCTCTGGCACCAGATCAAGGCGCAGGAGAAAGCCGACAAGGCCGCTGCCCGGCGGGCCGCCGGCCTGCCGGAACGCGTCGCCGAAAAGGGAGTGCTGGCCGGCGTCACGCAGGCCCTGCCCGCCCTCACCCGGGCCTGGAAGCTGCAGGCTCGGGCCTCGACCCTCGGCTTCGACTGGAACGACGCCCGGCTCGTCCTCGACAAGGTCCGCGAGGAGACCGCCGAGATCGAGGAGGCTCTGGCGTCGGGCGATAAGGCCGCCATCACGGAAGAAATTGGCGACCTCCTCTTCGTCGTCGCCAACCTCGCCCGCCATATCGACGCCGACCCGGAAGGCTGCCTTCAGGCGGCCAACGCGAAATTCGAACGCCGTTTCAAAGGCATCGAGACAATTCTGGAAGCCGAAGGCAAGGTCGCCTCCGATGTCGGGCTTCCCGAATTGGAAGCCCTCTGGCAGGCCGTGAAGCGCGGCGAGAAGACTGCACTGGCCGAGAGCGGCGGCAACCCGAAGTGACATGACGCGCCCGATGCGGCAGATACGAATGCGATGACGCAGAGACATCCCGAGACGACCAGCGGACGCCGCATCGACCGGCTCGCGACCTTGCCGCTCTTCCACAAGCTGGCGGGACGCAAGGTGGTGCTCGCAGGCGACAGCGAGGGTGCGCTCTGGAAGGCCGAGTTGCTGGCGGCGACCGGTGCGCAGTTGCATGTCTTCGCCGGTCATGGGGCGGACATGTTCGGCGCGCTCGCCGCCGACCCGGCTGCAGGGCACGTCGTCGTCCACGGCCGGAGTTGGCGGCCCGACGATCTGGTCGATGCCGCGCTCGCCATCGGCGACATCGAGGACGAGGACGAGATACGAGCCTTCGTCGCGGCGGCGAGGCAGGCCGGTGTGCCGGTCAACGTCGTCGACAAACCGGATTTCTGCGATTTCTCATTCGGCACGCTGGTCAACCGCTCGCCGCTGATCGTGGCGATCTCGACCGATGGGGCGGCGCCCGTCTTCGGCCAGGCGATCAGGGCAAGGATCGAGACGCTGCTGCCGGCCGGGCTGAAGGCCTGGGCGCAGGCGGCCAAGGACTGGCGCCCGGCCGTACAGGCGCGCGAGCTGCCCTTCGCGCTGCGGCGCGCCTTCTGGGAGCTTTTCACCACGAGGGCGATGAGCGAGCCGGAGCGTGCTCCTGACGAGAACGACAGGACGGCACTATTTGCAGCTCTGGACCGGATCGAAGGCCAACAGGACGGGCACGGCCGGGTCAGCCTCGTCGGCGCAGGGCCCGGCGATCCGGATCTGTTGACCCTGAAGGCGATCCGCGCGCTCCAGAGCGCCGACATCATCCTCTATGACGACCTCGTCTCGCCAGGCGTGCTCGAACTGGCGCGCCGCGAAGCCAAACGCATGATGGTCGGAAAGACCGGCTATGGCCCCTCGGTCAAGCAGAGCGACATCAACGCGCTGATCGTCTCGCTGGCGAGCCAGGGCAAGCATGTCGTGCGGCTGAAGGGAGGCGATCCCGGCATTTTCGGGCGCGCTGGCGAGGAGATTGACGCGTGCAAGGCAGCCTGCCTGCCCGTGACGATCGTGCCGGGTATTTCGGCCGCGCAAGGGGCAGCCGCCTCGCTGGGCCTATCGCTGACCCATCGCGACCACGCCCGCCGCCTGCAATTCGTTACCGGCCATGCCCGCAGCGGTGACCTGCCCGAGGATCTCGACTGGCAGGCCATGGCCGATCCGCATGCCACGACGGTGATTTACATGGCTCGCGCCACCCTGTCGGGCTTTCGCGACAGGGCAATCGCGGCCGGGCTCGATCCCGATACCCCGGCCATCGCCGTGCAATCGGCGACGCTGCC
>QBLV01000220.1 GCA_003241815.1 Hyphomicrobiales bacterium
GTGTCGGGTACCAGCGCCGGACGGCGCCGGCCGAGCCTTCGGGCAGGAGCGCGCTGCCGATCTCGCGCTTCGCGGGCGGCTTCCCGCTGGTGTCGTCGGTCTTGGTCGTCATGATCTGATCCATTCGTCCTGGGCTTCCTGGGGGCATTCCCGATCTCACCTCACTCCCGATCTGCCTCTGTCTCCTTCCTCGGGCGGATGAACCCGATCGACGCACGGGCGGCTTGCGCCGATGCGATGGCATCAGCCGCCGTCACGTCGGCAGGGACGAGCACGTCGCGACCTTGAGCGGCGGCAAAGCCCAGGGCCAGGCGCAGGACGCGCGCGATCCGGCGGGGATTGTGTCTCGCAAGCGCCGCCACAACCGTGTCGCCCGGCATGGGCAGTCCCAGCGGCGTGATGACCTTGGCTGCGATTTGCCGCGTGAGCGCGACCAGGTCGGCGCCCGTCGGCGCGACGACCGCAACGATCAGGAACCGATCCCGGATGAAGTCTGGCAGCGCGGAGACGTCATTGGCGGTCGCGATGAAGCAGGCGCGGGAAACATCGAACCGGACCCGCAGGTACTCGTCGAGCAGCGCCTCGGCGGTCTCGGCCTCGAGCACGTTCAACAGGATATTGTAGGGCTGCTCGTCGCGATGCGTCACGAACTTGTCGACTTCGTCCAGCAGCACGACCGGGGTCGCCGAGGCGGAGGTGACGAGCGCCTCGGTCAGCAGGCCCATCCTAGCGCCGCGCCAGGAGGTCGGGTGGCCGGTGATCAACTGCATGGCGTCGGAGTTGGTGGCGCAGGACCATGCGTGGGTGGGCACGCCGAGCACCGTCGCGAGCGATTTCGAGTAATGCGTCTTGCCGAGCCCCGGTGGACCGGCGAGCAGCAGAGGCGGCAGGCTCAGCGGCGTGCCGGTCATGATCGACAGGGCGACCGCCCGGTTAACGAGGTCGGTCACGGCGACGAATCCGGGACAGCGTGCTCTCAGCCCGCTCAGCTGCTCGCGCATCGGCGCGGTGCCAAGCAGCACCGGCTTCCGGGCGCTCTGCTCGGCGAGCCAGCGCAGCTTCACAAAACGCGTCGTGTCCTCACTGGACAGATGAGAGGTTCCGTCATCGTCTCCGGCTGCAAGGAGCCGCATTTGCTCGTAGACTTCGGCGGGGTCGAAGATCTGCACGCTGTGGCGCCTCCAGGTGCTGTCGAAGGCGATGCCGCTCTCGTCATCGCCAAGATCGAGGCCGCCGATGTTGTCAGCCGCGCCAGGCCTGGCGGGGCGCGGATTGGAGTGCCGTTGGGCCAGGTTTTCCAGCAACGCTCCGGCGTCTGCATAGTCCTGTCCGGATTCAGCCCGTTCATCGTCACTGGATTGGGTCATGATCGCGTTCTGCGGTTCCGCGAGACATTGTGCCTTCCGCGGGGTCGGCCACTCCGGCCTTCCGCCCGCGCCAATCCCAGCAAGAAAGGCGGCGCCTGGTGGCGCCGCCTCGCACTGGCCTGATCGATGTCGATGACACGTATGGGGTCAGACGATCTCGATCCAGTCGGTCGTGAACAGCGCGCGATCGCTCAGGCCAAGCCGACGGTGAACCCAGACCGCCTCATCGACGATGTGCCGCACGGCTGCCTGCTGGTGCAGGGGATCGGGACGGCAGGCGCGATCGTTGATGATCTGCGCAATCACGCGTTTGTCGTCGATGTCGGCCTTCGTGCGCACCGGCCAGATCATGGCCTGGCAGGCAGACAGATAGGCGAGGATCTGGGCGCCCTCGGCGGCGAGCCGCAGATCGCGGCTCTTGCCGTCCTCGTTGGTGCGGGCGAGGTCGAACAGCCGCTCAGTGGTCGCAAACATCCTGACGATACGGTCTCGCAAGCCGCCGAAGTCGGGACCGCTGCGCGCGAATGCGATCCAACTCTCCGGCGCGATGGTGAGAACCGGCTGGCCGCCGCGCACCGGCAGGAGGTCGCGCAGATCGTAGCGCAGGCGCGGCCAGGCCGCGAGGTTGCGGTCGTCGAGCGTGGGCGCGGGCGGCGCCGGCGGAGCGGCCAGTTCGCCGACATGGAACGCGGCCCGCATGACGCGGATCCGGCGCGCCGTCGCCGGTTCGAGCGACGCGACATAGTCCGCCTCCTGGTCGGCGCCGAACGGACCCCGGCCGTGCGCGAGGGCAAGCTTTGCATCGACCTCGTCGAGGCTGTCGGCCGGCCAGACGCAGACCAGGCTGTCGAAGAGGAGCGCCGCGAGCCCCAGCCCGGAGGCGACAGTGGTCGCCTCCGGGTGCCCACCGACGGCATAGGCGACACGATGGGCTTCGTTGTTGAACTGCCGCGACATCCGCGCCGCCTCCTTGAGGTCGGGCCGGCTCTGCCGGAAGGCGATGAGGTCTCCGAGCGCCGGGTTCTCGCCGACGCCCGAGGTCAGCGCCTCGATCGGATCGAGGAAGCTCTCCTCCTCACGAAGTGCGGGGATGGTGTTTTCGGGCGGCGGCAGCCTGCCCTGATCGTCGTTCTTGGACATGATGTGTTTTTCCGTGGGTGACAGCCATCTCGACTGCATTCCCTCCCGCTACTTAGGAATCACGAAGGGGCGCCCGTGGGGACACCCCTTCTTCTCCTGCAGGGTCTTGAGACCCTCAGCGGCCGCGCAAGGCCGCCGAGATTGCCCGCGCCGTACTGCCGAGCTCGCCGATGACCGCGCCCGTCATGGTGGCGAAGGCGACGATGCTGCGCAGCCTCGGCTCGGGTAGGCGCGAGGCGAGAGCCCGCGCACGATCCTTCGCGGCCGCCCCGTCACCGACAAGGTCGGCGTAGAGGCAGGCGCGTGCGAGATCGACCGCCGCCAGCAGGGCGGCCCCGTGCCGGGCTCGTTGGAGCCGGTCCAGCGCTTCAGGCCCGATATCGCCCTCGGCGATCTCACGCGCGTGGCGTTCCGCATCGTCGAGCTCGAGCGCAGCGCGCTCGACCAGCACCGCGACCTGCGGAAGATCCCGCATGAAGGCCGTCAGGGTCAGACCCTGCTCGAGGGCGACCATGGCGGGTTCGCCCTGCCGCGCGTTCTTCACCGGGGTCGGGACAGCGCTCGCCAGCATGAAGGTCCTGCGCTGGCGCTCGCCGATGGTGATCGGCAAGGGGCCGATCTCGAAAGCGAGCGCCGCAGCTTCGACCATGGCGGGATCGCCGGTCAGGCGCAGCTTGGAATCGACGCTTTCGGCGATGAACGCGCGCGCCAGCATATCCTCGCCGGTTCGCGGCGGCAGGATCGCCAGCGCGATGACGCTGGCCGAGTTGAGGAGCGTCAGCGCCGTCAGCATGTCGAGGCAGGCGACGACCTGCGGTTTGGGCGAGGTCTCGGCCAGCGCGAGAAAGCGTTCGGTCTCTTCCGCGAAACCGAGCGCACGGCCGGCCGCGGCGCTGACGAGGAAGCGCTCGCCGGCGAAGGCGGCATAGGCCGTGTCGCGATCGCCGGAGAGCGGAAGCTTGCGCGCGATCCGCGGTGACGGGGCGGATCGTCGCTTCGAGGGCGATGCCCTCGAACGGGGTGATGGTCGGGATGTTGGGCTTCATATCGGATCCAGAAGTTTTTGGGGGTTACTGCCTCGTGGCAGCGCCTCTCCGCTTCCCTCAGAATGGCTGGCGCTTTGGGCGCCGGCCTCTCATCCTTCACGCGGCCATCTGCTGGCGGTCGCTGCGCTCGCGTAGCCAGCGCTCGATGGCATCGAGATGAGCGTGGCGATCCGCATCCTGCGGATCGAGCGCGGCACGCAGTTCCGCGACCTCCCTGATCGCCTTGGGCAAGGTCAGCCAGGGCACATCTGTCGCCGTCGTCAGCCGCTCTTGAAGCCAGTCGCGGCCCTTGCGCCAGGCCTCGGGCGCAAGGCACTCAGGCGCCTCCAGGAACATCTGCCGGTTGGCGAAGGCCTGGAGCCGAACATCCCCCATGTGTTTGACCAGGCCGCCACGCTGATCCCAGGGCAGCTCATGCCAGCGCGCGCAGATGCGCATGTCGGCGTCCGAGAGGAAGCCCCCGGAATAGAGCGTCGCCTCCGGATAGGGCGATGTCTCCCGATCGGCGAAGCGGTTCTTCAGGGCCTCGGTAAGATGGCGCTTGAAGGCCGGATGCCGGCGCACCTGGCTGGCGCGGTCGTTGTAGACCGCATCATCGAGCCGATCGGCCGGCAATGCATGCTGGGCATCCTCCCAGGCCAGAACGATCGGCTGGGCATTGGTCTTCACCATCCGCACCGGTCGTGGGCCTGGCCGGGTGAGCAGGCCGGCGATCTCTTCGGCCGAGCCGTCGAGATAGCCCGCAGGGTCGATCGAGAGATCGAGCGCGGCCCAGGACGTCGCATTGTCGGGGTTGGCCATGACACCGACCGCGGGGACCAGCCTCGAGGCATCGCCGAGGCAGATGAGATCACCGCGGGAGAGGAGACGGATGGGTCCCGACTTGTGCGCGTTTGCCAGCATCAACGCGACGCTGCGCGGGGCGCGCTCCCGCAGCACCCGAAACAGCGCCAGCGTGGCGCGGGCATCGAACAGCGCGTCATGCGCCTCGTTCTCAGTGAGGGCGATCCCATTGGCGCGGCAAACCGCGCCGAGCTTGAGCGAGCGCTTGCCGTTGCCGTCGACGGTGTCAACGGCGGTCGGATTCCAGGCCAGGGTGGCGGAGTAAAAGCAGGCCAGTGGCGGCATGGGGGGACGATATGCAAAGGGCCCCGATCGGGGCCCTTTGCATATCGTCGCGATCGTTTCGGATCAGCCTGGGGTGATCTCGCCGGTCTCGGGATCGACGTGTTCGGCGGTGGCCTGGTTTTGCTCCGCCGCGGCGAGGCTGC
>QBLV01000221.1:0-1562 GCA_003241815.1 Hyphomicrobiales bacterium
TCATCGGCGGGTTGCTGGGCCAGGTACAAAACCTCGTGACGCTGGCGAGCTTTCTCGCCGGCCTGATTTTTTACGCCCCCGTGCTCGTCGGCCTGCTCGTCGTGGCCCTGCTGCCGACCCTGCTTTGCGAGCTGCACTTCAACGAAAAGAGCTATGAACGCGACATCGCCATCACGCCGCAGCGACGCCAGATGGAGTATGTCCGTCATGTCGGTTCGGCGGCCGACACGGCCAAGGAGGTCAAACTCTTCGGGCTCGGCGCCTTCCTGGCCACGCGTTTCGCCGATCTCGCGGCGACCCTGTTCCGCTCACATCGCAACCTCGCGATCCGCCGGGCCGCATGGAGCAGCCTGTTCGGCCTGCTCGCCACGCTCGCCTACTACGCGGCCTATGCCGTCATCGCGCTGGCCGCCATGCGCGGCGAGATCAGCCTCGGCCAGCTGATCTTCTGTTCCGGTTCGCTGTTGCGGCTGAACGGATTGTTTGAAGGGCTCATCCTCGGCCTGAAGCAGATCGCCTCGCAGGCGCAGTATCTCGACGATTTCTATTCTTTCATGGACATGCGCTCGTCGATGCCTGCGCAGGCGACGCCGCGCGCCTTCCCGACGCCGCTGCGCCAGGGCGTCGTCTTCGAGGATGTCGGATTTCGCTATCCCGACCGGACCGACTGGGCTTTCCGTCACCTCAGCTTCACGCTTCCCGCCGGTGAAACGCTGGCTCTGGTGGGGGAGAACGGCGCCGGCAAGACCACGATCGTCAAGCTGCTGACGCGCCTCTACGATCCCGACGAGGGCCGCATCCTCGTCGACGGCATCGATCTGCGCGAGATCGACGTGACCGAACTGCGCAGCCATGTCGGCGCAATCTTCCAGGATTTCGTGCGCTACAACGTCACCGCGCGGGAGAACATCGGCATCGGCCGGGTCGATGTGATCGACGACGAGGCACGCATCGTCGATGCCGCGCGCAAGAGCCTGGCCGACCCGCTGATCGCGACATTGCCGATGGGCTACGACCAGATGCTGGGCCGCAGCTTCAAGCAGGGGCGCGATCTCTCCGGCGGCGAATGGCAGAAGGTCGCGATCGCCCGGGCCTATTTCCGCGACGCCGAGATCCTGATCCTCGACGAGCCGACGGCGGCGCTGGATGCCCGCGCCGAAGCCGAGATTTTCGCGCGCTTCCGCAATCTCAGCGAGGCCAAAACGGCGCTGCTGATTTCCCACCGCTTCTCGACCGTGCGGATGGCCGACCGCATTCTGGTGCTGGAGAACGGCGCGATCCTGGAAAGCGGCAGCCATGCCGAGCTGGTCGCGCTCGGTGGGCGCTATGCCGAGCTGTTCGAGCTGCAGGCGGCAGGCTTCCAGTGACGGATCAGGCGCCGCGCGCCAGCGCCTCGACCGGATCGAGCTGAGCGGCATTACGCGCCGGCAGGAAGCCGAACGTGACCCCGATCAGCGTCGAGCAGGCAATGGCGGCGGCGAAGGCCTCGACCGAATAGACGAAGCGCACGGGCGAGCCGGCCAGACCGAAGCCGGTTCCGATCGACAGCGCCAGGCCGATGC
>QBLV01000221.1:1572-2672 GCA_003241815.1 Hyphomicrobiales bacterium
GGTTCTGGATAAAAAAATCCTGGGTCCGGTGGCGATGCGTCAAAAGCTCGGTCACCGCCTCCTGGGCTGCCGCCATCGGCGTGTCGTCGCCGACGCGCAAGGTGATGCTGCGCAGCGCCAGATCCCCGAGGAAACGGCCCTGGACCGTGGTGTAGGGCAGGAAGACCTGCGGGTTCTGGCTGCTGCCGAAGCCCCCCTGCTGGCGCCGCATCACGCCGATCACCCGGTTCGGCACCGAGCCGACGAGGATGACGCTGCCGATCGGGCTTTGGCCCGGCTGGGCGAACAGCACACGGGCCGCGTTCTCGTCGATCACGACATCCTGCGACAGCCGCAGAACATCGTCGGCATCGAAGAACCGGCCTTGCAGCAGGGTGCTGCCCTTGACCTCGAAATACTGTTCGCCGACGCCGTTGACGAGCGCCGTCGCCTCGACCGCGCCGTAGCGCAGCGTGGCCGAGGTCGAGACCGTCGGCGTCACCCCGTCGGCATAGGGCTGGCTGGCGAGGATCTGGGCGTCGGCCACCGTCAATGTCTTGATCTGGCTCGATCGCCGATCGCCGAAGCCGGTGCCCGGGAAGATCTCCAGCGTGTTGGTGCCGAGCCCCGCGATATTGGCGAGAACCTGCTGGCGCGAGCCTTCGCCAAGCGCGACGACACTGACGACCGAGGCGATGCCGATGACGATGCCCAGCATGGTCAGGGCCGAGCGCAGCTTGTGGGCGCGCATCGAGAGCAGCGCCATGCCGAAGGCCTCGCGCAGCCGGCCGAAAGCCGCCCGCCACGAGCCGCCGCGCGGCACCTCCGGCGGCGCAAGCGCAGCGGACGCTCCTGACGGCCGGATGCGCCGGTCCGAGACGATGCGGCCGTCGCTGAGCTCGACGATGCGCTCGGCCCGCGCCGCGACCGACATGTCATGTGTGACGAGGATGATCGTATGGCCTTCGCGCCCGAGGTCCTCGAGCAGCGTCAGCATCTCCTCGCCGCTCTTGCGATCGAGCGCGCCGGTCGGCTCGTCGGCGAGGATGACGCGGGCCCCGTTCATCAGCGCCCGTGCGATCGAGACGCGCTGCTGCTGGCCGCCCGACATCTCGGCGGGA
>QBLV01000221.1:2682-4303 GCA_003241815.1 Hyphomicrobiales bacterium
CCGAGCCCGAGCCTGTCGAGCAGGGCCGCCGCCCGGCTGCGACGCTGATCGGCTGCGACGCCCGCATAGATCGCGGGCACCTCGACATTGGCCAGCGCCGTCAGCTCGGACAACAGATGGTAGCGCTGGAAGACGAAGCCGAAATACTCCCGTCGCAGCCGCGCCAGCTCGTCGGGGCCGAGATCGCGCGTCGAGCGGCCGCCGATCTCGTAGACGCCGCCGGTCGGCCGGTCGAGGCAGCCGATGATGTTCATCAGGGTCGATTTGCCCGAGCCGGACGGGCCGACGATCGCAACCATCTCGCCCGGCTCGATCGTCAGTTCCGCACCATCGAGCGCGGCGACGGCGGCTTCCCCGCTGCCGAAATCGCGCCGGACGCCGCTCAGCCTGATCAGGGGCCTCGCCATCGACTCAGAACCCGAGCGGGCCGCGCATGCGGCGCGGATGCGCGTGGTGACGACGCGCTCGCCGGCCTGCAGCCCCGAGGTAATCTCTGCGACAATACGGTTGTCGAGCCCCACCGTGACCTTTCGGGCGACCGGCTTGCCGTCCTCGCCGAGCACGTCGAGCCAGGCCCCGTCGGCGCGCCGCCGGAGCGCCGTCGACGGCACGGTGACGACGCCCCGCGCCCGGCCGACGAACACCGTCACCTGCACGGTCATCGAGGTCAGGAGGGCGCCCTCGGGATTGGGCACCTCGAACAGCGCGTTGTAGTAGATCGCCGTTGCGGTCGAGGAGGAACTCGTGCTCGACGAAGCGGACGTGCTGCTGGCGTTCTGCGTTCTCAACGTATCGGGCGCCGGCTCGACGAAGGCGATCTTGCCCGGAAAGCGGCGGTCGGGCGCGCCCAGCACGCTGAAGAAGGCTTCCTGCCCGGTCTTCACCCGCAGCACGTCAGCCTCCGAGATCTTCGCCTTGACGGTCATGGTCGAGACGTCGCCGAGCACGACGATGGTCGGCGCGGACTGGGCGGCATTCACCGTCTGGCCCTCCTGGGTGACGATGGCGAGCACCATGCCGGCGGCGGGTGCCGTGATGCGGGTGTAACCGAGATTGGCACGGGCGGTCTCGACCTTGACGCCGCCGGAGATGATCTGGGCGTCGAGAGCCGCGATCTGGGAACGCGTCGTGCGAACCGTCATCTCCGCCGATTCATAGACGTCCCGCGAGACCGCATTCTGTCCAAACATCTGCTTCTGGCGCGCCAGCACGGACTCGGCATAGGCGAGACTGGCCAGTTTTTCCTCGCGCTGGGCGTGCAGCACGGCAAGCTCGGCCTCAGCCGAGCGCAGCGAGTTCTGCTGGGTCACGGCGTCGATCTCGGCGATCAGGTCGCCCTGCGCGACGGTCTGTCCCAGCGTCACCTTCAGCGAATTCAGCCGGCCGGAGACCTGTGCGCCGACGCTGACCTGCCGGACCGGTTCCAGCGCGCCGCTGGCGAGCACGGCATCCTCGACATCGCCGATCACAGCGGCGGTGCTGGGCAGATTGACGGCGGCGGGCGGCGCCGCCTGCCGCGAGCGCAGGACATAGCCGCCCGCAGCAAGGACTGCGAGTGCGATGAGCAGGATCGACAGGCGGCGCAGCGTCATGGACGCGGATACTCCGGGAGGTTCTCCGG
>QBLV01000221.1:4313-4795 GCA_003241815.1 Hyphomicrobiales bacterium
GTGCTGGGCAGATTGACGGCGGCGGGCGGCTATGTCCTGCGCTCGCGGCAGGCGCAGGCGCGGCCCCGTATCGCGATCGTCCATAGCCGGATGCGCGACATCGACCGGCCGGAGCCAGCCGCCGCCCAGCGCCTTGTTGAGTGCGATGAAACGGGTCGCCAGCGCGATCCGGCTCTGGATCACCGAATCCTCCGCACTGTACTGCGAACGCTCGGCATCGAGCACGTCGAGAAAGCTCGCACCGCCGGAGACGTAGAGCGCCCGCGAGAGCCGGGCTGCCTCGGTGGAGGCGGCTGCCGCCCGCGACAGGGCAGACAGACGCAGGCGCTCCTGCCGCAGTCCGACCAGTTGGTCCTCGACATCCTGCAGCGCTGTCAGCACTGCCAGCCGGAAGGCCGCGTCGGACTGGTCGCGCTGGGCGCGGGCAACGTCCACGGCGGCCGCGAGTTCTCCGCCGTTGAAGATCGGCACGCTGAGAGACG
>QBLV01000222.1 GCA_003241815.1 Hyphomicrobiales bacterium
CGGGCGAGCGCGCGCAGGTCGCTGCGGCGGCGGTCGGACAGGCGGCGCATCGCCCCGGCCTGCCGGCGCGAGAGATCGGCGACGCTCGCCATCAGTTCGGCCCGCACGGGGACAACCTTCTCGGCCGCGCCGGTCGGGGTGGGGGCGCGCAGATCGGCGGCGTGGTCGATCAGCGTGACGTCGGTCTCGTGGCCGACGGCCGAGACCAGCGGGATCAGCGAGGCGGCCGCCGCGCGCACGACGATTTCCTCGTTGAAGCCCATCAGGTCTTCCAGCGAGCCGCCACCACGCGCCACGATGATGACGTCAGGGCGCGGGATGCGACCGCCTTCGGGCAGCGCATTGAAACCGTTGATCGCTGCGGCGACCTCGGCCGCGCTGGTCTCGCCCTGCACCCGCACCGGCCAGACCAGGACATGGCGCGGAAAGCGATCCTCCAGCCGGTGCAGGATGTCGCGGATGACGGCGCCGGTCGGCGAGGTGACGACGCCGATGACGCGGGGCAGATAGGGAATGAGTTGCTTGCGCTCTTCGGCGAACAATCCCTCGGCCGCGAGCCGCTTGCGGCGTTCCTCGAGCAGCGCCATCAGCGCGCCGATCCCGGCGGGTTCGATCGAGTCGATGATGATCTGGTAGCTCGACTTACCGGCAAAGGTCGTGATCTTGCCGGTGGCGATGACCTCCAGCCCCTCCTGCGGCCTGGTTTTCAGCCGCCCGAAGACGCCCTTCCAGATCACCGCGTCGATCTTGGCGTTGGCGTCCTTGAGCGAGAAGTAGACATGGCCGGAGCCGACAGGGCCGCGATAGCCGGAGATCTCGCCGCGCACCCGCACGAAGCCGAAGGCGTCCTCCAGCGTGCGCTTGAGCGCGCCCGAGAGGTCGGAGACCGACCATTCGGGGGTGTTGCCGACGGGCTTTTGCGATTCGCTATCCATGGCCGCGAGCATAGCGGCGTGGACGACGCAGCAGAAGCGTTGCCCCGCCCTCGCTCGACCGCTATTGCGCGGGCAGGCAAGCGGAGATGCGACGATGAAGATTCTTCTGATCGGTTCGGGCGGCCGCGAGCATGCGCTGGCCTGGGCGATCTCGGCCTCGCCCTTGTGCGACCGCCTGTTCATCGCGCCCGGCAATCCCGGCACGGCTCAATGCGGCGAGAATGCCGTCATCGACATCGCCGACCATCGGGCCGTGATCGCGTTCTGCCGGTTGCAGCACGTCGATCTCGTGGTGGTAGGGCCGGAGGGCCCGCTGGTGGAGGGCATCGCCGATGATCTCACCGCCGCCGGCATCAAGACCTTCGGCCCCTCGAAAGCCGCCGCTCAGCTCGAAGGATCAAAGGCGTTCACCAAGGAACTCTGCGCCGAGTTCGGCATCCCCACCGCCGGTTTCGGCCGATTCACGGACGCCGCCGCCGCCAAGGCCTATGTCGCGGCACAAGGCGCCCCGATCGTAATCAAGGCGGACGGGCTGGCCGCCGGCAAGGGCGTCGTGATGGCGCAGACCCTGGCCGAGGCGAATGACGCCATCGACATGATGTTCGGCGGCGGGCTGGGCGCGGCCGGCGCCGAGGTCGTCATCGAGGAGTGGATGATCGGTGAGGAGGCGAGCTTCTTCGCGCTTTGCGACGGCACTCATGCGCTGGCGCTCGCCTCGGCGCAGGACCACAAGCGCGTCGGCGACGGCGACACCGGCCCCAATACCGGCGGCATGGGCGCCTATTCGCCGGCGCCTGTCATGACAAAGGCTCTCGAAGCCCAGGTCATGGCGGACATCATTATGCCCACGCTCGCGGGAATGACCAAGCGGGGCTCGCCCTTTCAAGGTATTCTTTATGCCGGGCTCATGATCACGGCGCAGGGTCCGAAGCTGATCGAATACAATGTCCGCTTCGGCGACCCCGAATGCGAGGTTTTGATGCCGCGGCTGAAGAGCGACATCGTACCGGTGCTGCTGGCGGCCTGCGACGGGGTGCTCGATAGCGTCTCGCTGCGCTGGTCGGACGAGGCCGCGCTGACTGTGGTGCTGGCGGCGCGCGGCTATCCGGCCAAGCCGGAGACCGGCAGCGTGATCCATGGGATCGACAAGGCGGCTGCTCTCGACGACGTGCTCGTCTTCCATGCAGGCACCAAGCAGGACACCGCCGGGAGTATCCTCGCCAGCGGCGGACGCGTGCTCAATATCGTCGGGCTCGGCAAGACAGTCGCGGAAGCGCAGACGCGCGCCTATCGCGGCGTCGATGCGATCGACTGGCCGGAGGGCTTCTGCCGCCGCGACATCGGCTGGCAGGCGGTGAAGCGGGAGCGGGAAGGCTGACAACGGGGGCAGCACTGTCGTAAACTCACTTAAAGTGACCCGGAGAGACATCGAGATGGCTCTGGAAATCGACGACGCCGAAACCGAAGCGCTTATTTGGGAACTCGTCGCATTGACCGGGGAACCTGTGGACGTCGCGATGCGGATCGCTGTCGAAGAGCGACTCGCGCGATTGCTTGCCGAGGAGAGGGCTGGAACAGCCCCGATTGAAAGCGCGAACCGGCAGGCGATCTCAGCGACCGGAGCCCGGCCATGAGCAATCTCGACAGCCTGTTCCCCGGATTCGCAGCCCATTGGATCGATGGTCCCGTCGGCAAGATATTCGCGCGCGTCGGCGGCGAGGGGCCGCCCGTCGTGTTGATCCACGGCTTTCCGCAGACCCATGCCGAATGGCACAAGATCGCGGGCGAACTGGCGAAGACTCATACCGTCGTTTGCCCCGATCTGCGCGGATATGGCTGGTCGGCCGCGCCGCATGGCGATGGCGGCAAGGAGACCTACACGAAGCGCGGCATGGGCGAGGACATCGTCGCGGTGATGCAGGCGCTTGGACATCTGCGCTTTGCCGTCGTCGGGCATGATCGCGGTGCGCGCGTGGCTTACCGGCTGGCGCTCGACCATCCCGGCCGCGTCGAGCGGCTGGCGCTGCTCGACATCCTGCCGACGGTCTCGATGTGGGAGGGCATGAACGCAGGCCGCGCCATGCAGGTCTATCACTGGACCTTCCTGGCCCAGCCCGAGCCGGTTCCGGAAAACCTGATCAAGGCCGATCCGACGGGCTGGCTCGATCATACCATCGCGAGCTGGACGCGGGCGAAGTCGCTCGATCTGTTCGACCCGCTGGCGATGCGATCCTACAGCGAATCCTTCAACGATCCCGCTCGCATCCACGCGGCCTGCGAGGACTACCGCGCCGGTGCGACGACGGACGTGGATCACGACAAGGCCGATCTCGCGGCAGGCACGCGCATCCTCTGCCCGACCCTGATCCTCTGGGGCGAGGCCGGCATTCCGGCCAAGGGCGCAGGCCCACTGGACATCTGGCGCCACACCTTCGCGCCGCAGGCGGAAGGGCGGGCGATCGACAGCGGGCACTTCCTGCCGGAAGAGAACCCGACGGAGACGCTGGCGGCGCTCGCTCCGTTTTTGTCCAAGACCGATGCCTGATTGCCGCGCGATCATCCAGCTCCGGCCTTGCACCGATCCGCGGACGCGCCCTGGAGTCTCCGATGAAGCTGACCGATTTCAACACGCTGACCTTCGACTGCTACGGCACGCTGATCGACTGGGAGAGCGGCATGGTCGCCGCGCTCGCGCCGCTGGTGGCGAAGGTCGGCAAGCCACTGAGCCGCAACGCGGTGCTGGAAGCCCATGCGCGACATGAATCGAGCCAGCAGCGCCATACGCCGACCAAGCGCTACAGCGAGCTGCTCGCCATCGTCCACAAGCGCCTGGCCGAGGAGTGGGGCGTGCCCGCGAGCTGGGAAGAGTGCCAGGCCTATGGCCGCTCGATCGGCGACTGGCCGGCCTTCCCCGACACGGTCGCGGCGCTGCAGGTGCTGAAGCGGCACTACAAGCTCGTCATCCTCTCCAATGTCGACAACGAGTCCTTCGCGCTCAGCAACCGCCGGCTCGGTGTGACCTTCGATGCGATCTATACCGCCGAGGACATCGGCAGCTACAAGCCGGCGGCAGCGAATTTCGCGTACATGCTCGAAGCGCTGTCGTCGCAGGGCATCGGCAAGGGCGACATCCTCCACACCGCGGAAAGCCTGTTCCACGATCACAAGCCGGCAAACGCGGCGGGGCTGGCATCCTGCTGGATCCATCGGCGCCATGCAGACGAGGGCTTCGGCGCCACGATGAACCCGGGCGAGATGCCGCATTACGATGTCCGCTTCACCAGCCTCGGCGAGATGGCGCAAGCGGTTATGAAGGAGAGCGGCGAATCCTGAGCGCCGCTGCGGGGCGGGACGGTATGATGGCGCAGAGAAACATAGGCTCCGTCGCCCGTCCGGCCCAAACCGCGCCGGACCTCGTCCTCGTGCTCGGGGCCGGCGGCGCGCGGGGGCTGAGCCATATCGCGGTACTGGAGGCGCTCGACGAACTCGGAGTCAGGCCGGCCCTGATCTCGGGCTGCTCGATGGGCGCGATCGTCGGCGCGGCATATGCTTCGGGCCTGTCGGGGCGCGACCTGCGCGACCATGTGACGACGACGTTTCGCGACCGTGCCCGGGTGATCGCGCGGCTGCTCGATGCGCGCGTCGGAAAGTTCACCGATCTGATGCGGGGGCTCGGCAACCCGGTGTTGATCGACGGCGAACGGATGCTCGACCTGTTCTGGCCCGACGCCGTGCCGGAT
>QBLV01000223.1 GCA_003241815.1 Hyphomicrobiales bacterium
CGGCACATCTTCGCGATCGTCTCGCGGCTCAGACCAAAGACGCGCGCCGCCTCCCGGCGGCTCTTCTCCTGGTTGAAAACAAAATCCCGAACCGCCGCGTAGACCTCCACAGCGAACATCCTCGCCAACCCCAAAAGGGATCAGCCTATCCAATGGACGGGTTTTAAACCGCCCGCGCTGCAACAAAACGCGGCGCTTCATTGGATGGTTTTGTCACCGCCCTACACACAATCGAGCGCAGCAAGCTCGCAACTGTGGTCGATTTGCCTGCGCCTGTAGATCCGACAATCGCGCAATGACGCGTCACGAGGGCGTCTAGGGAAATTCGAACAGCAATATTCTCAGCGCTCGCTAAAGTCCCGATCTCGACTTGATCCTCGTCAGCCCCGCCGTAGATGCGCCGCAGGTCGGCCTGAGTGACAATATGAACCGCATCGTCGACATTGGGATGTTGACTAAGGCCGCGCTCAAATCGTTCGCCGATCGCTTCACCCGCAAGCTCGACGCGCATCCAGCGCCCAGTTTCAATATCCGAAAGAGTCAAAGATTTCGGTGCTGCATTCGCTCCGATCTCGGCAACGACGCCGTAGAGATGCTGGTAGCCGAGGGGTATGCGGACGAAGCTTCCAACCTGACCGACCCGATACGTATGGCCGTCGATAACTGCTAGGCCGGACGAAAGCGATTCAGCCAGCTTTACCGTTATGGTCGAACCGGAGACAGCACTTACACGGCCGAGATAAGTGGGGTCAGTGGCGTTCATCGAGATTCCAACTGTAGCGTAGCGTCGGCCTCTGTGGTCCTCGGCGGGTGCACTAGGTCTGACGAGTATGCGAGTGCGCAAAAACGGGAGAATCTTCCGAAGTCCCCAAGCAAGAAGACTGGCTCGTCTGCGCTGTCGCGTTGGCCCCAAAAGCTCGCGCGGATTTCGCTCCAATTCTTCGGAAGGTCGCCGGGGCGCCATGGCCCCGGTACGCCGCCAATCACCGCTGCGTCGTTGCAATACACAGATAGGTTCGGATGCTCGAACGCGAGTTTGCGAGCTGCTTCTTCAGCGTGGAGCTTCTGGTATTGAAATGCGAAGACGGCCGCATTCGCGTTCATGGCCAAAGTTTCGCCAATGACAGCGCAGATGTGCGCGTCACGAAACGAAAACCCAATCGTAAGAAGTACGGTATCAGGTGTGAGAAGAAAGCGTTTTAGTCTTTCAAATAAAGCGGAGTAAGGCTGCTTCTGGGTTAGGTCGTATTTTAGATGATCAGGATAGACGAGTTCGGCGCATTCGCGGCCACCCGAACGAATTACTATGCCGTTTTCGCTCTTCCAGCCGAGCGAGCCATGCAACTTCCATACTCGGGACCATCGCGGAGGAAGGTCATTGCCAGCGACTGTTACAGAATCAAAAAACGGAGCGTGGCCACCCGAAAAGCCGTCAAAATAGGGCGCCTTGGCAGCTTCAAACGCCTGCTCGATTAGCAAATCATAGTTGGTTGTAAAAATTTCGACGGGCTGCGCTCGCTGTGTTCCGTTGATCCACGACACGAGTTCGTCGTAGGGTGTACGTCCCTTAGGGAGATTGGCCCCCACGATCTCGCCGATGGCAGCGCAGATCGCTTTTCCCAAATCGGCGTAGCCGGCGCTATCGAGCCCGTCCATTACAGTGGTGCCTAGCGCAGTATGCAATAGGCGTACTTTAGATAGAATCGATTCGATGTTGCCGCCGTTGGGCAGCGAAGACCGGATTGCGGCTGCTGCCGATGCATGAACACCAGAAAGTTTTGCGAGCGCGTCGTTGGTGAGTTGCTCTACACCCGGGATAAGCGAGTTGCCGGCAGGGTCAAGCTTGCCGTCCGCATCAACCTTGACGGAAAGCGGAGCACCCGCGCCAATCAGGATGCCGATGCGCTTGCGGCCCTGAGATAAAATCTGGCGGAGATCGCCGATGAAGCGATCGGGATTGTGTACGCTGTCCAACGGTAGTCCCGCCTCTTACGTTCTGCCTCACCTCTGCTATCGCTTAAGTTGCAGTAGGGAAAGCGGCACTGCTAATATCTTTTCGATTCTCATTGGCTGTTAGGTATTTCCAGCACGGGGATTTTCTCGATCGCCGCCGCTAGAGTCTTTATCGTCACATCGCCATATGTATCCGCAATCGATGCCGGGGCTTGTCCTTGGATCGCATCGAGCACGCGTGGGGGAATCCCGGCCTCCATCCCGACAGTCTTGAAACGATGTCTCCAGCCATGATTTGGAGCGACGTTGGGGTCCGTTACGATAGCCCTTGCAAACTCTGCTAAGCGATTTTTGAGACCCCTTAGAGGTCCAAGAACCGTCCCGTCTTTGGAAGGCCTGAGGAATAGGTGGCCTTTGGAGGACGCGGCCACGAAGTCTGGGAAACCTTGTTCAACAAGGTGCGGGTGCAACACGACTTGACGGGCTTCGTTGGTTTTCACAGTGCCGGCTTCAGGAGTGATCGTGACGACCCAATGTTCGCCCTCGCGTCGGATATCTTGTTGACGAAGCTGAGCCATCTCACCGACGCGTGCGCCAGTGTAGCAGCACAGCCAAGGCACCCAGCGTTTGGCGGCTTCCGTGGGGGTTGGGCGTACGGGAAGGGTAATCGCGGATGCCACTTCGAGGATGGCTTTTGCCTCGGCATCAGTGAAGCCCTTAGAGCGTAGCTTCGGGGCCTTGCCAATCTTGATCGTGATGCCGGCTGCGGGATTCGCCGATATCTTCCGGTTCCCTACGGCCCAACCGAAAACGGTCTTGAGCCCCGCGAGGTCACTATCCTTCACGGTTTTGGCAGAGATCGGTTTGCCCGTTCGCGGGTGCAAGCAAGAAAGCCGGTGGTCTTTAAACCGGATGACGTCATCAGGAGAGACCTGAGTTGCGTCATCGTGCTCAAGGAACGCGACGAGCGAAGCCATCGTATTGCGATAGCTGTCGTAGGTGCTGGGCTTTCGGCCAGTCGCCTTTGCTTCCTTCCACCAATCCTCCACCAGGGCCTTAAGTGAGACCTTGGCCGGGAGGTTGTTGGCAGGATTGGCAGACTGCGTCTCCGATAGGCTCCAGGGGGGAAAGCGGTTGGCTTTGGGGTCTGGCGAATAGTCGCCCTCCAGATTCCTGGCGCGGAACGCGAAGGCATCCTTGAGAGCCAAAGCGAAGGCGTCGAGCAGAAGGGCACGCGAAAGCTCGTCCACGGATGCGATGCCGCGAGCCAACAGGAGGCGGCTTACCAGCGGACCCAGTGCGCGCTCAAGGTTGACCGCCTCGCTCTCGATTTTGCTGACGAGCGCCTTGAAGCCGGCAAGCTCGATGGCGGGCTCAGAGTAGTCTCGCTTCCATCCGTCAGGCGTGTGGACAATCGCCAGCGTCCGCTCTCGCTGCGTCTCAGAAGCCCAGGCCCGATAAAGATCACCGGCCAGCGCGGTCGCCTGACGATGCGTCAGAGAGAGTGGCTTCGTTGCTCTGAGGCCCCGCCAGACCTCCTCAAGGTAGGAAGCCACCCTGCCTTGCCGAATCTTCGCCTCGCTTGGGTCACGAGTTCGCAGGGACAACCTGATGGCCTGCGCCTTTGCGGAGATTGTAAGATGATGAAACTCATCGTCGCTGAGCGGGATGGCGAGCTTCAGGCCATTCGCCCGAGAATGGACGTCAGCAGGTATGCGCTGAGTGAACTGGATCAGAGAGGAATCGCGACGCTTCACCGGGCGGACGAGCCTGTAGAGCATTGTTGCACACCGTTGTTACACGGTCGCATAAGTGCAACACTCTGAGAAGGCCTAAGTCCTTGAGGTTGGTAGTCCTCAAGGAAGAGTGGTGCCCAGGAGAGGACTCGAACCTCCACGCCCTTGCGAGCGCCAGCACCTGAAGCTGGTGCGTCTACCAATTCCGCCACCTGGGCAACGGCGGTTCGTTTACGGAGACGCCGCGGGACTGTCAACGCCTGCGGAGCGATTAGTTGGAGATCGTCAGAATTTTAAGGGCGCGATCGGATCGACCGCCGCAGCCATTGAAGCCGCGGCGGGAGTTCTTCGCAATGTCAGGCGGCGCGCCGCCTGGTTTCGTGCTGCGTGTAGACCGACTGAGCATCATGGCTGCCGGCGGCTCCAGCCCCGTCCTGCCCTGTCCTGAAAGCGGCGACGAGGTCGTTGAGCTGTCCGATGCGCGACGAAAGCGATGCGGCGGACGCTGCGCTCTGTTCTGAGAGGGCCGCGTTCTGCTGGGTCATCTCGTCGAGATGGGCCACAGCCTGGCTCATCTCGTCGATGCCGTTGGCCTGCTCGCCTGCGGCCGAGGAGATGTCGGCGATGGTGGCGGCGACCTTGCGCGAATGGCCCAGGATCTGGCTGAGCTGGTCGCCGGCCTGACGCACCAGCTTGACGCCCTCGCCAACCTCCAGGTTCGACGACGAGATCAGGCCGGAGATGTCCTTGGCCGCCGCGCTGGAACGCTGGGCCAACGTGCGCACCTCGGAGGCGACAACGGCAAAACCCTTGCCGGCATCGCCGGCCCGGGCCGCTTCCACGGCGGCGTTCAGCGCCAGCAGATTGGTCTGGAAGGCGATGTCGTCGATCACCCGGATGATGTCGGAGATCTTCTGGGACGCCGTTTCGATCCGCGCCATGGCCTCGA
>QBLV01000224.1:0-1470 GCA_003241815.1 Hyphomicrobiales bacterium
CTGCAAGGCTATGCCGTGCAGGATGTCGATAATTTCCGCTGGGCCTCGCCCATCATCCGGGGCAGCACGGGAATGCCGGCGCTCGGCACGGCGGCCGACTACAACCGCCGCCAGCTCGATATCGTCGGCACGCGCTTGCAGCCCGGCGCGACGCTCTGGGCCGGCAACGACCTGCTCGCCGGCTGGGATTGGGAAACGAGCGGGCTGCGCTCGACCCGCGACCGCATCGGCGTGCCCGGCAACCCGCTCGCCCAGGTCTCGCCGCAGGACAACAACCAGTCCGAGACTGTCAACGCGCTCTACATCGAGGATTCGCAGAAGCTGTTCGACGACCGGCTGACCCTGCGCGGCGGCGTGCGCCGGACCTTCGGCACGACGAGCTTCGATCTGACGCCCAACCTTGCCGGCCAGCGCCCGCGCGAGGTCGATTACCAGGCGACCACATACTCCACCGGGGCCACCTTTAAGGCGACCGACCGACTGACATTGCGCCTCGGCTACGCCACCGGCTTCCGCGCGCCGACCGCGACCGAACTCGCAGCCGACTTCAACACGCTGGGCGGCGGGCGCATCTTCGGCAACCCATCGCTTAGCCCCGAGACCAGCCGGCAGATCGAGGCCGGCGCAGCCTATGCGGGGTCGGGCTGGCGCGTCGATGCGGCGATCTTTCAGAACATCATCTCCGACCGCATCGTGACGCGGCTGAGGCCGGGCGTCGCCAACACATCGGACTACGCCAACAACGCAGGCGACGTCGTGGTGCGCGGCGTCGAGCTGCAGTTCGACGCCGATCTGCTCAGGATCGCGCGCTACGAGGACACGCGCTGGCGCTGGTCGGTCTTCGCCAACGGAAACTACAACTTCGACATGGAGGACAAGGGCGCGGCCGCAACCGCGAACTCGCGCAAGGTTGAGCGCGTTTACCAGTACCAGGCCGCGATCGGGACGCGCTTCGGGCAAAGCGGCGGGCAGTACGACTGGTCGATCCAGGTTCACGGCATCCTGCGCGGGCCTATGTGGTACAACACCGAAGAGAACCTCGTTGCCTCCGCCGAACCGTTCCGCGAGTTCATCCACCGCAAGGATCCGTTCTGGGTCTGGAACGTCCGGGGCGAAGTCGAGGTTGCCAAGGGCGTCAAGCTGTTCGCGCTGGTCAACAACCTGTTCAACAAGAACGAGCACCCGATTTTCATCGGCCTCGACAAGCGGCCCTCCAAGCTCGATGCGCGCTTCGCTAATGGTGGCTTCGGAACCTCGATGCCGGGGCTGGAGGTGCAGGGCGGATTGCAGGCGCGGTTCTGAGGCGACAAGGCATGGCCATTCGCCTGCTTCTTGCTGTGATCCTCGCGCTCGTCGCCTGCCGCAGCCCGGCGTCGGCGCAGGCGATCAGCCTCACCGACGCCGTCGGACGGCAGGTCGCGCTCGACCGGCCGCCGCAGCGGATCGTGCCGATCTTCGCCTCCAACACCG
>QBLV01000224.1:1480-2416 GCA_003241815.1 Hyphomicrobiales bacterium
CGTTGAGGCCTATACGCGCTATCCGCCAGAGGCGGCTGGCAAGCCTTTGGTCGGCGGGCGTCTCGGCTTCTCGGTCGACGCCATCGTGGCGCAGCGGCCCGATCTCGTCATCGTCACCCCGGCGCGCCAGGCCATGCACCAGATCATCGACCCGATGAGCCGGCTGAACATCCCGGTGATCGTGCTGCTCTCGCGCAGCGTCGCCGAGGTGATGGGCAATATCAGGCTCGTCGGTCGCGCAACCGGCGAGGCGCAGCGCGGTGAGGCCGTCGCCGCCGCGCTGGAGGCGCGGCTCGAACGCGTGAGAACCCGGAGCCTGCACCGGCTAGCGCCGCGCGTGGCGATGATCTCCGGGCGGATCGGCAACGGCCTCGTCCTGATCGCACGGGCCGACAGCTACACCGGCGACGCCATCATCGCCGCCGGCGGCCGCCATGCACTGACCCGGACGATCGTGCCGCAGGTCTCGCCCGAGGCGATCATCGCCGCCGATCCCGACATCCTGCTTTTCGCCGGGCGCCGCGAGGAGCTTGACGAGATGCTTGCCAAACCGGGCTGGCGGCTGCTTCGGGCCGTGCGCGAGGGTCGGGTCCATCTCGTCGCGCGGGCCGAGTTCCTGATCCCCGGCCCGCGCACCGTCGACGGCATCGAGAAGCTCGCGGCCGTGCTGCGCATGCCGGCGGGCGCGTCGCAGCCATGACGCTCTGGCTCAGGCTTCTCCTCGCGCTCGCTCTGGCGCTGCTGTTTGCGGCCGCCGCCGGCCATGACTGGGCCGGGCCGGGCACTCTGCTGCGCGCCATTACGGGCGACGGCTCCCTGCAAAGCCGGCTTCTCGCCGTCTGGCGCTTTCCCCGCGTGCTGGCGGCGGGGCTGGTCGGCGCGCTGCTGGGCCTGGGCGGCGCGATCTTCCAGGGCGTCTTCCGCAACCCTCTCGCC
>QBLV01000224.1:2587-4604 GCA_003241815.1 Hyphomicrobiales bacterium
CCTGGGGCGCGACCTGGCTCGTGCTCGCCGTCGCCGGCTGGCGCGGCCGGCCCGACATGGCCGGCCTCCTGCTGGCAGGCGTCGCGGTGGCGGCGATGCTCGGCGCGCTGCGCTCCTTCCTGATGCTGGCGCTGTCCGACGACGCCGTGAACCTACAGGTCGTGCTGAGCTGGACGCTCGGCGGCATCCAGACGCCCGGATGGTCCGGCCTTGACCTGCTGGCCGTGCTCACGCTCGCCGCGCTTATCGCCTCGCATTTGCTCGCGCGCGGGCTCGATCTGCTCGGCCTCGGCGAGGAGCAGGCCCATGCCTTCGGCCTCGATCCCGCCCGCTTCATGCGCCGTGCGGTTCTGCTGGGGGCAGCGATCGTGGCCGCCGCCGTCGCCTGGGGCGGGCTCGTCGCCTTCGTCGGGCTGATCGCCCCTCACATCGCGCGCTGGTGGGCAGGCCCCGGCCACCGCCGGCTGCTGCCGCTGAGCGCGGGGCTGGGCGCGGCTATCGTGATGGTTTGCGACGGCGTCGCACGTGCGGCTCTGCCGCCCGCCGAGATTCCGCTCGGCCTGATCACCGCGATTGTCGGCGGTCCGTTCTTCCTCGTCCTGCTGTCGCGGAGGCTGAAGGCATGAACGGCGTCAGCGCGAAAAACCTAACCTGCATCGCCGGCAGCGCGACAATCCTCGACGATGTCACGCTGACGTTCCCACCAGGGCAACTCGTCGGCCTGATCGGGCCGAACGGCGAAGGCAAGTCGACCCTGCTGCGCCATCTCGCCGGATATCTTCGGCCCTCATCGGGCGCGGTCGCCTGGAACGGCCGCGATCTGCACCTCTGGTCCGCGGCGGATCGCGGGGCCGCCAGCGGCTACCTGCCTCAACACGGCGGCCCGGCCTGGGATTATTCGGTGCGCGAGATCGTCGCGCTCGGGGCGGCGCGGGTCGGCGGCCGCGCCGGATCGCTCCAGCACACACTAAAGGCTTTCGACCTCGTCGCGCTTGCTGACCGACGCTGGTCTTGCCTCTCGGGCGGCGAGCGCGCCCGCGCCATGCTCGCCTCGGTGCTGGCGACGCGGCCGGCGCTGGTCTTCGCCGACGAACCCGGGGCCAGCCTCGACATCCGCCACCGGCTCGACCTGATGGCGCGCTTCAAAGCGGCGGCTGCTGATGCCGTCGTCATCGTCGCGATGCACGATCTCGATCTGGCGGCCCGCTACTGCGACCGGATCGTTCTGCTGGACAAGGGCAAGGTCGCAGCCGACGCTTCGGCGCAGGCGATAGTCGACGGCGACGTGCTGGAGCACGTCTTCGGGGTTAGGTTCCAACGTCAGACATTGGACCTGGATCGTGACTGCCTCCTCCCGATAGCGTTCATCGCCGCTCGATAGCGACTACTCCTTTGGCCCGAGCGAGCCTCGTCTACCCGGTTATGATCAACGCCACGACAATTGTCCCGAGCGATATCCCGACGCAGGCGACCCAAATCCAGAACCCGATAGAGTTTCGCATGGCCGTGCCATCCACTACTCGCGCTGGATGTCGACGATTTCGCCGCGCCGGTTGATCATGATGCGGATATCATCGCCGTTTCTGTCGATGCCGACGATAACCCAACCGCGACGTCCTTCGCGAACGCGATCGACACGCCGCACGCCTTCATCGCGCGCAATCGAGACGGCGTCGTCTTCCGAAATCCCGTCCTCCGCCTCTGGCTCATAGCGGTGTGGGGAAGGAAGCGCGTCGTCCGGAACGGGCTCCGGCGGGCGTATCCTGAGACCGTCAGGGCCGAGATCGAACGATTGGGCAACTGCAGCTCCAGCGACCGAAATGCCGAAAATCCCCCCAAGGATGCTCAGAGAAACGCTGCGTCGGTTCGCGGTTTTGATTGTCATCGTGAGTCCCCGTTGACCGGCAACCTGTGGGACAACTGAGTCAAAAATAGGTGGCTCTGCGCTGGGCCTCGGCCCGCACGGAGTCGCCTCAAATCCTCGCTAACAGCGTCAGGAGCGGCAAAATCACCAACC
>QBLV01000225.1 GCA_003241815.1 Hyphomicrobiales bacterium
AGCATGTCCTAGTTCAGGCGGTCCTTGTGGGTCTCGGAGAGGCCGTGCGGGCGCCTTCATGGACCTTCAAGATGGCGTTCGGTAGCAGCCGCTTCACGGCGCGCGGTCGTCTCGATCGGGGACGATCTGGTCGTCGTCGCCATGGACGATCAGCGTCGGCCGGTCGACCGTCTTCAGATCCGCGACGAAAATCGATCTTCGAGAACGCCTTGATGGAGTTGAAGGTGTTCTTGAAGCCGGCCTGCATGCTCTGCGCATGCCAGGCCTCGATCGCGCCCTGGCTCGCCTTCGCACCCGGGCGGTTGTAACCGAGAGAGCCAAGCCGGCATCGGTCGTCACTTGAAACGAGCCTCAATTGAGGGTAGATAAAACCTCAATTGAAATGGAGGCGATGATGCTCGCATTTGGCGCGGTTGCGGATGTCCTTGGACTTCCGGCAAAAGAGATCGGCTCGCGATCGCCGTTTGGTTTGATGTCGCGTATCGAGAATGGACTGCCAGTCGGAGCACTCGATCGTATGGCCCGCCTTCTGGCGCCGGGCGACACGCAATTCAAATATCGACTGATACCCAAAGCGACTTATGAGCGGCGCAAGACGGCGCTTCGCCTGTCATCGGATGAAGGCACACGGCTAGCCCGGGTGGCACGCGTTTGGAGCTTGGCCGTAGATGTTTGGGAGGACGAAGCGGAGGCGCGTGAATTCCTGTTTCGATCCCACCCGATGTTGGAAGATAGGCGCCCTATCGATGTGGTCATCCAAAACGAGATCGGTGCGGAACTCGTGCTGAATGTTCTAGGCGGCCTGAAATACGGCACCGCTGCGTGACCGCACAGGTTCTCGATCGCACTGTGTTCAGCTTCAGGATTGGGGATCCGAACGGTGCCTACCCCATATTCGACGCGACGGGTTCGACTATAGCGCCTGGACGGTGGAACACCCCCGGCAGCCGGCTGATCTACACCAGCGAGCACTATTCGACGGCGCTGCTTGAAAAACTCGTTCATGGCAGCGGGCGTCTCCCTCCGAACCAGCATCACATCGAAATCACGCTGCCAAAGGGACTGTCCTACGAGGTGTTCTCACCGCCATCCTTGCCGGGCTGGGACAGCATGCCCGCAGTGGTCAGCAAACAGTTCGGGGAAGAATGGTACATCGAGCGCCGGAGCGCAATTTTGCTCGTGCCGAGCGTGGTGGCTCGGCTCGATCGCAACGTGTTGATCAACCCGGCCCATCCGGAATTCGCGACGATAACGGCAAGCCTGCACGAACCCGTTTACTGGGATCGTCGGCTGTTCGGATCGTGACACGCGGGGCCCAGACCTCAGTCGCCTAAGCTTCCAGAAGTGGCCGATTGTGTTGAAAAATCTGCTGCATTACTTGGGCCGAACTCGCCCTGTGATTCAGCACCGAAGCGTGACCCCACCTCAACTATCGTCTAAACGATTCAAGTTGCGAGGTTATCTACTTCGGGAGAGGGGTCACGACCGGCGCCGATCGTGACCCCTCTACGGACGGCAATATGCCATTGAAATCAATGAGGTGTAGGCAGAATTCGCAGGTCAATCTTCGTCGCCTGGTTACATCTATAGGTTGCCAGCCGCCCTTGTCGCCAATGCGAATTGCCTTGGGATCCAAACCTGCTCGAGATAATGTCTGTCCATGGTCGAGATCACCCTGCTCCGTGTTCCAGAGGTCGTGGCCGAGGAATACGCCGTCATGGACGGAGACGAGTGCGTAGGCCGGATCATGCACAGCTTCGGTTCGGGGCAGCTCGAATGGCTTTGGGTCATCGCGATCAGTGGCTATGGAGTGATAGGCGATCGTGGGCGATCGGCTAGCCGAGAGGGCTGCGAGCTTGCGTTCATTGCAGCTTGGCCAGTCATCGTCGCGCTCGTGCCGAAGCTGGATCGTGATGAGCATAGACGGCTTCAGGCACGGTGAAAGTCGGTTTGCCGTGCGTCACGATGGATTGCCTCGATTATGGAGGGTCTGATGCGTCAGAAATCAAAGAACGGGTCGCGTCCAGAGTGATGTAGCTGTGCGTCTCCTCGGCAATTTTACGCGCCAATGTGGTCTTGCCGAATTGGCGCGCTCCTGCGTTCGCTGCGACGCGATTATCGGTCAGGGCCTCCCGAATGCGGTTTTCGGCATGGTGTGAGTACATATAAGAGCGCCTGTCGGATTAGCGTCCAATCCGGAATCGATAAGCGTCTAATTCGGAATTTGGAAGCGTCTGATCCGGCGTAGTTCGTTTGGTGAATGCCTTGTCGATGTAGCAGTTCGTCCAAACGACTGGGCTAGCGCGAGCACTGCAATCCCGCTGTTTTACGATGGCGTCCTGGTCCGGCTCCGGATCTTCCCCGATCAACCCGCAAGGGGTCGTCCATGCGAGCGTGCCACCGCTACGGCTCCTGGCGGAGAAAGTGGCATGAGTGGCCAACACTAGCGACGCGGTGCCGGCGGGAACGACCAGCGGAATGCCCCAGGTCCTCCTGGCCCAGCTCTCAAGCAGCTCAAGCTGCCGACGGTGTGTGGGCCGGGCGGTGCCCTTCGACATCGTCCGGTGTGCGCCGCAGCCCTGAGAGGAAGAGGAGGGATGGGGAATTCGTGACGGGTTGGAGGTCGAGAGAGAGGCTCTTGGTCGCCCGTCGCGGAGTTCGATCCCATGGCTGCCACGGTTCAGAAGATCACCCTGTCGTCGTCGCGCGACATCCCGTTCAATAAGCTGGTGCTGTCCCAGGCAAACGTCCGGCGCATCAAGGCCGGCATCTCGATCGAAGAGCTTGCATCCTCGATTGCCCGTCGGGGGCTGATCCAGAGCCTCAGCGTCCAGGCCGTCACCGATGCCGAGGGCAATGATACCGGCATGTTCGAGGTGCCGGCCGGCGGCCGGCGGTTCCGGGCGCTCGAGCTGCTCGTGAAGGGCAAGCGCCTCGCCAAGACGGCGCCCGTGCCATGCGTCGTTCGCAACCGTGACAGCGAGATCCTGGCCGAAGAGGTCTCGCTCGCCGAGAACATCGAGCGGGCGCCGCTGCATCCGCTCGATCAGTACCGCGCCTTTCAGGACATGCTGGACAAGGGCATGACGGAAGGCGAGATCGCCGCGGCGTTCTTCCTGCCCGTCGCGGTCGTGAAGCAGCGGCTGCGTCTAGCGTCGGTCTCACCTGCGCTGCTGGAGGTCTATGCCGATGACGGCATGACGCTGGAGCAGCTCATGGCCTTCACGGTCTCCACCGACCATGATCGTCAGCTGCAGGTCTGGGACGCGATCAAGGATGCCTGGGCGAAGGAGCCCTACCAGATCCGGCGCATGCTGACTGAAAAGACGGTCCGCGCTTCCGACAAGCGGGCCATCTTCGTCGGTCTCGAGGCTTATGAGGCTGCGGGCGGCGTCGTCATGCGCGATCTGTTCCAGTCCGACGATGGCGGCTGGCTGCAAGATGCAGGCCTGCTCGATCGGCTCGTCGAAGAGAAGCTCAAGTCCGAGGCCGAGGCGATCGCGGCGGAAGGCTGGAAGTGGATCGAAATCGCGGTCAACCTGCCCTACGACGCCGCACGCGGCCTGCATCAGGTCACTGGCACGCCGCTCGATCTTTCGGCGGAAGAGCAGGCGACGATCGAGGCGCTCAAGGCCGAGTTCGCGACGCTCGAGGCGGAATATGAAGGCGCTGACGAACTGCCCGATGAAGTCGATCAGCGGCTGGGCGAAATCGAAACCGCGCTCGCCGCTTTCGAAGCGCGGCCGATGCAGTTCGATCCCAATGATGTCGCCATAGCCGGCGCCTTCGTCAGCATCGACGCGAACGGCGCACTCTCGGTGGATCGCGGCTTCGTCCGGCCCGAGGATGTGGCACCGGTCACTGCCAACGGTGCGGATGGAGCGGAGACCGATGGTGAGATCGACCCCGCCAGCCCGTCGGTGCAGCGCGCGGTCATCACCATCGGCGGCCAGACGGTCACGAACGAGGAGGACGAGGACGACGTCATCAGGCCGTTGCCGGACCGTTTGCTGACGGAGCTGACCGCGCATCGCACGCTGGCGCTGCGCGACGCGCTCGCAGGCAATCCCCATGTCGCGATGACAGCGCTGCTGCACAAGCTGGTCGTCGATACCTTCCAGCACCGCACCGCGCCCGGGTGTCTTGAGGCATCGGTTCGTCACGTCTTTTTCCCGGTCCAGGCGGAGGAGCTGAAGGATAGCCCTTCTGCGAAATCGGTGGCGGAGCGGCACGAGGCCTGGAAGGCGGACCTTCCGACTGACGACGAGGCGCTCTGGGGTTGGCTGGTTGCGCTCGACGATGCCAGCCGCATGGCGCTGCTCGCCCATTGCGTCAGCTACGGGGTGAACGCACTCTACGAGAAGGCCGACCGCTATGGCGGTACGATCACCGCGCATGGTGTCCAGCAGCGCATCGCCCAGGCTGATCGGCTGGCCCGCGCGGTCGGTCTCGACATGGCCGAGGCCGGTTGGACGCCGACGGCCGCGAACTATCTCGGCCGCGTCACAAAGCCCCGCATCTTGGAGGCGG
>QBLV01000226.1 GCA_003241815.1 Hyphomicrobiales bacterium
CAGCGCGCGCCGGCGTTTGCATCGCGCTGGCGCGCAACGCCATCCGGATCGCCGAGCGGCTATTCCTGATCAGCACCCAGTTCCGCAAGCGGGCAGGGCGCCCGCATCTGCCCTCCGTCATCCGGATCATCTCCCAAGCCTGGAACGCTTGGCTGATCATCGGCGGCAAGGTCCGCCGCCGCGCCATCAACGCCGAGCGCGAAGAGGGGACGCTGCCGTTTCGAGCGCAGACGACGCCCAACAAAGTCTCGCGAAAGATAGGGTCTAAAAAAATAGGCCCCACGGGCACCGATCTATACAGATCGGCTTCTTCTATAAGCGGACGTCCGCAAACGGAGGCCGCGCAAAGACCCTCCGGGCGGCCTACGGCCGTCGCCTAACAGCGATCAGCGCGTCCTCGCGGCCGACTTCATGCTCAGCTCTCCATGGCCCGAGCAAACGGCACCGTCGCAATTGGCTTTCGAAAAAGCCAGGGGATTTCGATCGAGCTTTTCCGATTTACGGCCAAAGCGCCATGCGCTTGATGCATGCGATCGTTCGATATGACGATCGAGATGGGTCGGACGGTGCAGTTTTGGGCCATTGAGATTGTAGCTCGTGTGAGCTACATAGGGCGATTGGAAAAGGGGGCTATGATGGCTGCTACCGCATTTGTTCGGGCTCGCATCGACGAGAGTTTGAAGGACGAGGCCGCCGCTGTCCTGGCCGAGATGGGCCTCACCGTGTCGGATGTCGTTCGCATGACGCTGACGCGGATCGCAAAGGACCGCGCCTTGCCGCTCGAGTTGAAGGTTCCCAATGCCGAGACGCGCGCGGCCATGGAAGAATCCCGCGCGCTGATGAAGCAGCGGCGCGCCCGTTTCGCCACCGCCCAGGACCTGTTTGATGCCCTCGACCAAGAAGCCGGCCAGCAGTAAGCGGGCTTCTCTGCCGAGATCGGCAGATTATGCGAAAAGCTTCCTTAAGGATTGGGACCGTCTGTCGCGCTCGGGCCGATACGACATGGTCCAACTCAAAGAAGCGATGATTCTCCTCATCGCCAACGACAATCCTCTCGGACCGGAATGGCTCGACCATGCCCTGAAAGGCGATTGGGCGGATCATCGCGAGTGTCACATTGGCGGCGATTTTCTGCTGATCTATCAAGTCGACGGCAATTTCATCAATTTCGTCCGTGCCGGCACGCATTCCGAGCTGTTCGGTTGAGCTCCGGTACCGGGAGCAATGGGGTCACGGGGTGACAACACGTTTCGAACGGGAGTTCCGATGTCTGACCAAAACGAAGAGCTGATCGCGCTGACCGCGTTGATCGTGTCGGCCTATGTGACGCGCAACAACGTGCCGACGACCGATCTGCCGCACGTGATTGCCAGCACCCATGCGGCGCTCGTCGGTTTGGCAGGACCGACGCCGGCCGTCGCGCCCAAACCTCTGCTCCCGGCGGGGCCGATCCGCCGATCGGTGACGCCCGACGCGATTATCTGTCTGGAGGACGGCCGGGCGTTCAAGACGCTCAAGCGCCATCTGAGCACGAGCTACGGCATGACGCCGGAGCAATACCGGCTGAAATGGAGTCTGCCGGCAGACTATCCGATGGTCGCGCCGAACTATGCGGAATTTCGTTCTGCGCAGGCGAAGTCGATGGGGCTCGGCCGAAAGGCGGGATTCGTGGTCCGCCGCGCGACAGCGAAAGTGTGAGACGATCTCGCACGCGTTGGTGGCGGGGCGGCTTTAGGAACCAAGGCGATGACCATTTGGCTTGGCTGTCGCGAAAGTTCCGGTGGATTTTCCTGATGATATGAGTGTTCGCGGCTTTGCTCGGCTGGCCCGGAGGGCAACGCCCGTTTCCATAGCGCTATCGAGAGCCGGGGGACCGCTTACAGGCCGTCCCGGCGCTGGGTTTACTCGCGCGTTCAGTCAGGCGGCCGCGAGCGGCTTGCCGCTCAATCGCATGCGCGGATGCGGGTATAGCCGACGAATTCGCCCCAACGGTTGAAGATTGGCCGCTTGGTGACGTAGCAGTCGGGTTCGATATAGCGGGGTCCGACATAGACCGGGGCTGGCGCGTAATAGGGCCGCGGCGCATAGGCGTAGCCCCGGCCAGATCCTGCAATGGCGCCTCCCACGATCGCGCCGGCGGCAAGCCCGCCGAAAAGCGCGCCATTGAAGCCGTCGCGAGCCTGGGCCGGGGTGGAGATCGGCGGCAGCGCAGCCAGGACGCCGGCTGTGATCATCGCAATTGCTGAAATCCCTTTGAACGCAGCCATCGCGCCCTCCATTGTTGAAGGACTAAAATGCCGACCGTCGGGTGAATAAAGCCTAAACGAGTAGACCCCGTCGCGGGAGGCGACGAAGTCCATTAGAAGGCGCTCTCTCGCTTGAGCCAGAACAGAATTCCAGGATGTAGTTAACGAACCCTTGCCGTAGCGATTTCTTGCCCACGGGTCTTTACTTCAGACAGGTGGTTTTTCAGCAGCACGATCACCTGCTCCAGTTCCGCGTGCCGCTCTTGCGCTGACAGGAGCTGATCCTCGTATTGCCTAGGCGTGATATCGCCTCTGGCGATTTCGGTGACAGTGAACCCGAGGCGGCGCAACTCAACCACTTTGGCGATGCAGGCGCGGGTTTCATCGTCATAGAGCCTCGCCTGGGATCCTGCGGCGGACCCACTCCTATGTGGCTTGAACAAGCCACGGTGCTCGTAAAAGCGAAGGGCCCGGAGGGTCAGGCCGAACTCGTCGGCAATTTGGCGTATCGTGTAAACCTGTCATAAACTCAGACTTGATGGCGCCGTCGCGACGGGCAAGTCCCGTCGGAGCGGGGAGGGGGAGCGCCAGAAGCGGTGAGATCCAGATCACTGACCGTGAGCCGATCCAAGAACGCCCGCGAGCGAGGTCGAGGCACTCGCGGGCGGGGAGACGTGGATAGACAACGCACTAACCGTGCAGCGGCGTTGTGGTTCCGGCTCGACCGAAGATAAAAATCTGATCGTCAACGGACCATCACCCGCGTTGCTCCCTGGCCTCGATCGCGAGCGCCACCGCGTTCTGATCGTCGATCATATCGGTCTCGGCATCGCGCACGAAGTGTTCCGCGGCCGCGAGATCGATGAGGAGGGAGGCGTGGATCGCGCCGGTCTTTTCGGCAAGCGCATCGATCCTGGCGAGGATAGCGTCGCGCTGTTCGTAGGCGATACGGAGCGCGACGCGGACGTCGTGCAGGCGGTCATGGAGGGCGAGCAGCTCGTCATCGTCTGGCATGTTCATACTGGCCTCCTGTCGTGTGTCCGTCGGAACATGGTGTGCTGGCCGGTCAGGTTCCGCTCCGGCGAAGCTGGCCCGGGTTGCGAAGCCGGAGCGGGACCGGGTCCAGTCTGCACCATCCGCCGCCAACAGCGTCGTGAGCGCTCATCCGGGCATTCACCCGAGGCAGGCCCTGAGCGTGATCAGGGAGCGGCGTATCCAGGTTTTCACGGTGCCGAGGGGCATGGAGAGTTTTCCAGCGATCTCGCCATGGGTGAGGCCCTGGACGAAGGCGAGCAAGACCATGCCACGCCGATCCGCCTGCAGGGTTTCGAGGCAGGCATGGAGGGCTTTCGCATCGGACAGCCTGGCCATCACGGTTTCGGGGTCGTCCTCGTCGCTGGCAACGAATTCGCCGATGGGATCGTCGCGGGTTTCCGTGCGCTTCTCGTCGCGCAGGATGGACAGCGAGCGGTTGCGCAGGATCGCATAAATCCAGGTTAGCCCGGCACCGCGCTGCGGGTCGAACCGCGTGGCATGCCGCCAGATCAGAACGAAGGCGTCCTGCACCGCCTCTTCGGCCAATGCACGGCGTTTCAACAGGCGATGCGCCACCCCCAGCATGCGCGCCGACTCCGCATCATAGATGCGTTTGAGCGCCGACTTTTCGCCGGCGGCACAGGCAAGAAGGTCGTCCTCGACGAGCCTGGCCTTTGCATGCTGCGCCATGTCGCCCGCCATCACTATCCCCCGAGTCTGCCGGAAATCCGTCCCGGACGTACAAGCGCGATTCCAACCACCATCCAAGACAACTGGTTCCGCTACGTTCATGGGCTTCGATCGAGCGCTTTTGCAATCCTTTCGTCGGCGTCCTTCCGCGCGATCAACGCGGCCTGCAACTCGTCGTAATCGATGCCGATGCGCTTGGCGGCGCACCTGACATCGGCATCCGTGAATCCAATCAGTTCGAACAGGGATTGGTCGAGACGGGCGGCAACCCGTTCGACGGTGCGCAGAGTCGGGTTTCCACGTCCGCGCAGGAGATCGAAATAAGTCCCCTTGCCGAGGCCGAGTTTTGCGATGAAGGCGTCCGCATTGCCGCTTTCCGCCTCAAGCTGCTGGAGGCGGATGGCGAGCATCTGCGCCAGCATGGAATGCTCGGCTTCACGGGGTCTTCTCACGTTAGCTGTCCGCCGTCAGCGCTCTTGAGACATTTTAGGGGTTTTCGGGAAGGGAGGATTTCTGGATCATCGCAGCCATTCAGGAGCG
>QBLV01000227.1 GCA_003241815.1 Hyphomicrobiales bacterium
GAGCGCGTGCCCCGCCGGTGCCTGCTCTCGCGCTGGCGGCAGCCGCATTAACGGATTGCTGACCGCACTCACGCCACACTGCAGGCGATTCGCCAACAGTGAGAGTGACATGGGACAGGTTTTGCAGTTTCGACTGCCGCCAGCGCGAGAGCAGGCACCGGCGGGGCACGCGCTCGATCTGATGTCGGCAGTGGACTTCGCGCTGCGCGACCTGGAGGCGGTGCGCGAGCAGGCCGCCGCCTGCCACCAGATGCTTGAAGCGGCTTATGAGGCGGAACTCGAGCACGGCTGAGCGCCCTGCGAGGCTGCTTCCGGGCTCGGCCTAGCCGAGACCGATTCCGAAGCGGCAAGTTGATCTCGATGGCGACGCTTCGGGGGATGCTCCCCCCAAGACCAACGACGCCGCTGAATTCAGCGCGTTTCGAAGGCCTTGGTGGAGCTGACCCACAACCCACTTGCCATGCTTTTCCAAGCGACAGGCGTTAAGCCCATACAGGCTCCTAAGTTTGAACTCTGATTGGTGATCGGAGCTGGAGCCTGCTGGCTTGATACCTGTCCGGAAACGGCGGGGCATGGAATCGAAAGAACAGGAAAGCAAGAAGGCAGCCGCTTTGCGGGCCACCGTTGCGATGCGCGTGGCCCCGCCGGAGCGTCTCGAACGGGAAAGAACAAGGCCTTTTGCCATCAGACTGACTGAGGCGGAGCGGAGCCGTCTGGTTGCCGAGACGGGCAAGCGGACGCTGGGCGAATATGTCCGCATGCGCCTCTTCAATAGCGAAAGTCGTCCTCGCCGCGTCCAGATGCCGACGGTCAGCGCGCGCGATCTCGCGCATGTCCTGGCGGCGCTGGGACAGTCGGACCTCGCGCCCATGCTCCGGGAAATGTTGAAGGCGGCACGCGTAGGCGCGCTGCCCGTGACGCAGGAAACGGAGACAGCGATCCGGTCCGCATGCGCCGCTGTCCTCGATATTCGTCAGCGCCTGATGGTTGCCCTTGGTCTGATCGAGGGGCATGGCGATGATCCTTAAAGCCAGCCAGCGGGCAGGCGCCAAGGCGCTCGCGGTCCACCTGTTGCGCGATGACGAAAACGATCACGTCCAGGTTCATGAGGTCCGGGGCTTCGTCGCGGATGATGTCGTCGGCGCGCTTCGTGAAGCCTATGCCATCAGCAAGGGCACGAGATGCCGGCAGTACCTGTTCAGCGTCTCGCTCAGTCCGCCTGAGACCGAAAAGGTCTGCGTTGCGGCCTTCGAACGCGCGATCGAAACGATCGAACAGCGCAACGGCCTGACCGGGCATCCCCGCGTGGTTGTCCTCCATGAGAAGAACGGACGCCGTCATGCGCACTGCGTCTGGTCGCGCATCAAGGCGGAGGAGATGCGGGCGGTGAACCTGCCCCACTTTAAAATGAAGCTGCGCGATATTTCGCGGGAGCTGTTCATCGAGCATGGCTGGACGATGCCGCGCGGCCTCGTGAACAGCGAGGAGCGCAACCCATTCAATTTCTCCCGCGAGGAATGGCAGCAGGCAAAGCGTATCGACCGCGATCCGCGCTCGATCAAAACGATCTTTCAGGATTGCTGGGCGGTGTCCGATTCAGGGAAGGCGTTCGCACAGGCGATGGAAGCTCGCGGCTATTATCTCGCGCGTGGTGATCGCCGGAGCTCTGTCGCAATCGACCATCTCGGCGAGGTGTACGCAATCGCGCGCTGGGCGGATGTCAAAACCAAAGAGGTCAATGCGCGGCTCGGCGATCCAGAGACGTTTCCGAGCGTCGATGAGGTGAAGGCGCGTCTCGCGCTACAGGTCGAAGCCAAAATGAATCGCTTCGCCTTCGAAGCCAGAAGTGAATTCGAGCATGCCCGGCTGGGATTGTATGAGCAGAAGCGCAAGCTGGTCAGCTGGCAGCGACATGAACGAAAGATTCCGGTGGAGCTACAAGCGGTCCGCCATGTCGAAGAAACGCGCATCCGGTATGAGCGCTTTAGTAAGGGTCTGCTGAAGGGCATCTGGGATCGGATCACAGGCCGGCACGCCGCCATCCGGCGTCAGAATGAGGATGAGCTTTCGCTGTCTGTGCAACGCGATGCGGCGGAACGGCAAATTCTGATCGACCGGCAGTTGGAAGAGCGCAGGTTGCTTCACCGGCAAATTCGCGAGCATGAGAAGCGTCTGGAAAAAGAACTGGAATCGCTTCGGTCTGAAGGTGTGGGACGCGTGCAGCCTGCTATCCAGCGAAGGGCGGTGCCCAAACCTGATATTGGTCCGCGACTGAGCCACCGTCGACGCGACCTATCCCTCTAGGAGGTCGAGCGATCATAATTCTGATCGATAATTCCATATGATCAGTTTAATGATCATATCTTGACATGAATGCCGTTCATTGATATAATATTCTGATAATTAGATCTTTTAATACGGTATTCTGATCATGTCATATACGACGGAAGAGATTGTGAAGGCCCTACGGGACGCGCGCGAAGCGTCCGGACTGAGCCAGCGTGCCCTGAGCGCCAAGGCCGGCCTTTCACAAAGCCATATCTCACAGATCGAAAGCGGGACGCTGGAGCCGGGCCTGTCAAAGCTCGTCGATATCGCACGCGCGCTCGATCTCGAACTCGTGCTAGTCCCGAAGAAGTTGGTGCCTGCCATCCATAGTCTCACGACGATGGCGCGTCCCGAGCGGGAATCCCCGTCTTATGCGCTGGCCGAAATCGACCGCGCCGAACGCCTCGTGAAAAAGCTCCGGTCGAAAGCGGGATCGAGCGCGGCGATCGACCGTATGCTCGAAGCTCTTCAGTTTTTTCGGCACGCGCCAATCAAGCCGGCCGATCTGAACATCATCAGCGAAGGCGCCGATCAGCTCAAACGAACGCCTGTCAGCGCCGACAATGCGCCCCTGATCCAAAGCCTGGCCTACGAGTGGATGATGATCCGCAACCGCCTCGCACACGGCGCCAGCGAAGAACCAAGACCGGCCTATTCCGGAGAGGAGGACGACGATGCCTGACGTCTCCGTCCTCGATGTCCGCTTGCATAATCGCTCTGTCGGCAGCCTGACGCTGCTCCAGGGCGACCGGACAGTGTTCACCTTCAACGACGACTACATCGCCGATGAAAACCGGCCGACGCTGAGCCTGTCCTTCAAGGACAATCTTGGCGGTCTGCTCACAAGGATCGCGCCGACGCAGCGCGTCATCCCTCCATTCTTCTCAAACCTGCTACCGGAAGGCCCGCTGCGCAAATACCTGGCCGAACGCGCCAGCGTGAATCAGCAGCGTGAGTTCTTCCTGCTCTGGGCGCTGGGGCAGGATCTGCCGGGCGCGCTTTCAATTCATCCGGCCGATGGCGATGCCATGCCGCCGGAAGCTGCCGATGCGATCGAAGCCAACGGCGCAAACGCCCTGCGCTTTTCGCTCGCTGGTGTGCAGCTCAAATTCTCGGCCCTCAAGAATGCAGGCAAAGCCGGGGGACTGACGATTCCGGCTGAAGGCGTCGGCGGTTCCTGGATCGTCAAACTGCCATCGCAGCAATTTGCAGGCGTGCCCGAGAACGAATTCTCGATGATGACGATCGCATCGAAAATGGGCATGGAGGTGCCGGAGATTCGGCTTCTGGAGCTCGGCGAGATCGGCAGTATTCCCGATGGCATCGGCGAACTGCGCGGAAAGGCGCTGGCCATCAAGCGCTTCGACCGCACAGAGAACGGCCCCGTTCACATCGAGGACTTCGCGCAGGTGTTCGGGGTGTTCCCCGACGACAAATACAAGAAGCGCAACTACCGGAGCATCGGCGAGGTGCTAGCGATCGAGACGACCGATGCCGATGTCGCGGAGTATTTCCGCAGGCTTGTGTTCAGCACGCTGATCGGCAACGCCGACATGCACCTCAAGAACTGGTCGCTGATTTATCCGGATGGGCGCACGCCGATGCTCGCGCCCGCCTATGACCTGCTCTCGACGATCCCGTACATCAAAGACGACGACGCGGCCCTCAAATACGCCCGCACCCGCAAGATGGCCGAGCTATCGATCGACGAGCTTCGCTACATGGCAGCGAAGGCCCGCATTCCGGAAAAGCTGGTGGTTTCGACCGCGCTTGAAACAATCGAGCGCTTTGAGACCGTGTGGCAACAAGAGAAAACGAACCTGCCACTTGCAACTAATGTCGTCAGCACAGTCGAGCATCACCTTGAGACGCTCGCCATACTGAAAGACAGATAAAAAATCTCATCACCGTGAGGTAACACTGAGATCAGCTCGGAGTGTCCGTCGTCAGATAATTTGAGACCGTTTTTGTTTCTCAGGAACGGAGGTTCTGGCTCATCTGGGTTTGAGGTTATGCGGCCTGCAGGTGATGCTGCAAGCGTCTCTCCTGGATGGTCTGGCGCTTGATCCTTTCGCGTTCGGTGAGGATTGCCTGCCCGCGGCTGAAGTAGACATCGGCGGGCGTCAGGTTGCCGAGGCTCTCGT
>QBLV01000228.1 GCA_003241815.1 Hyphomicrobiales bacterium
GACCAGGTCTCGCCGTCCATCGGAGAGGCACCGCCCGCTTCCGATCTCGAGGGGCGGCCGCCCACTGGCGCCGCCACAATCCCCGGCAGCCTCAGCGAACGGAGGCGACCGTCGATGTCTGGGCGCCGCCGAGCGAGGTCCAGCCGGTCCGGACCTGCGATTCGCGCTTGACGTAGACGTAGCCGGTCTGGCTCCACGGCAGCACCGCATTGCGCTTGTTGTCGAGGATGAAGTCGCCGCGATCGGTGCGGACCATCAGCACGGCGTGGCCGGCATTCTCCTCGTCGATGACGACCGTCATCAGCATGGCGCGGCGCGGCACGCCGGCCTCTGCGAGGCGCTTGCGCTTCAGCAGCGCGAAGTCCTCGCAATCGCCCTTGCCGTCCTCCGGCAGATCCCAGCGATCGACGACGCCCCAGTGATCCTCATCCGTGACGGCTTCGATCTCGCGGTTGATGCGCGTGTTGAGCGCGATCATGGTTTTCCAGAGCTTCGGCGTCATCTCGACGCGGTCGGCTTCGTTGACATCGACGCGGCACTCCGCCGGGCTGCGCTTGCACAGGTCGCTCCAGGCATAAGGAGCGCGTGCGTCCCCCGAGGCGTTGGCTGGTGCGCTGGCGATGGGAACGCCGGCGATGCCCTGCTGAGCCTGAGCGGTGGATGCGCCGCCGGCGAGCAGCAGAAGCGCCAGCGCGGACCCCAAGAAACTGCGGTGATTTTGAAGCATGTCGTCCCCTTCTTGTCCCTGGGATCGACGATGCAGCCGGTGCATGGATTTCGCTTGAAATGAAAGCGAACAATTGTAGTGAATTCGCCCAACGTTGCTGGCAACATATCTTAGTATAAATCGACCCGAAACAGCCTTGTGACAAAGCGGCGTGCTGAATTCAGGGGGTGTTAACTGTCGTGGTTGCCTCAGTGGTTATTGATTAACCCTGTTGCGGTGCTCCAGCGATTTGCCCGTCGTCGCCCACGACCGGGTTTGCATTCCCCTGCACGCCGCGAGGCAGCATCTGCGCGGCGATGTCCTGGGGATCGGCGAACATGAAAGCAGGGCCGAGTGCCTGGAGGGCGGCTGCGCTGGTGAAGCCCCAGCCGACAGCGCCGAATGCCATTCCGGCATCGCGGGCCGATTCGAAATCCCGGATTTCGTCGCCGATGCAGAGGCATTGCGCGTGCTCGATCCCGGCCCTCTTCGCGATCCCGCGGAATTTGCTGGCCTTGCCGAACAGGCCTGCGCCACAGGCGAAAGCGGTGAACAGTCCCGCCGTCTCCGGACCCAGGGCCCGGCGGATGTTGCTTTCCGTATTGGAGCTGACGACCGCCAGGACCAGGCCCGCCTGGCGCAACTCCCGCAGCATGGCGTCGGTACCGGGAAACAGGGGAACGGGATCGCCGTCATCCGTCGCCAGCCGGCGCATGTGGCGGGCGATGAAGGGCAGCTTCCATTTCGGGATGCCGAGATGGGCGATGAGCTGGCGGGCGCTGTAGCCGCGCAAGGCCTCGACCTCGTCAGCCTCGATCCGGCGGAAGCGATAGCGGGCGGCGATGTCGTTCAGGACGCCGGCGAACCAGGGGAACGTGTCGGCCAGCGTCCCGTCGAAATCGAAGATGATCAGTTTATGTGGCATGCCCGGCATGTGCAGTGTTTAGGACACTGCAGGCTATGACGGGTGCGATTAGCCGGCGCAAGCTTGGTGGCGGCTGGGCATTTCGCTGGAACGCCTAGAGTTCCAGGTACTCGTCGAGCAGGTCGGCGGAGAGCGGGAAGCGGAATTCGGCGGCAAAGCCGCCGTCGAAACGGCGGACGATCTTCGCCGGTGTCGAGCCGATGCGGACCGGCGTGTTCATCGGCAGGTCGAGATCGGTCGTGAAGGCCGTGCCCGAGAGCGAGATGTCGATGACGCGCACGACATGCTCGGTGCCATCCTCCATGGTCACGACTGCGCGCTGGTTGCGCGGGACGATGCGCTCGTGGCGACGATCCTCGGGAAGGCCGAGTTCCTCGCGGTTGGCGAGCCAGGTCAACTGGGCGGTGAACTTCTCGCGCTTGCGGCTGGTCGCGGTGATGGTCATCGCGAAGCCTTCCATCGTCGTGCGCACGCAGGTGCCTTCGATGCGGCCGAGATGTTCGAGATAGACGATGACGCGATCGCCCGGATTGGCACGGGCAGGCGCTGCGAGATGCAGGCCACCGGGCGAAATATCCACGCTCTGGCAAGGATATTCCATGCGGTTGGGCAGCATGTAACGGCCCAGCAGGACGACCTTCATACGATGATGCCGCCTGCGCTCTGCAGCGCGCGTGGCCATCCGGGGCGTTTGAAGAGCGCTCAACATTGAGGGTCAGCCTGATTTCGGGCCGATGGTACAGGCGGGTCGGTTAACGCCCGGTTAGCCTATCAGGCCCGTCCTCCCGGCAGCACCATGAATTTCGGCTGGCTTGCGCGCGCGGGCGGCGCGGGCTGCCGGCGCTGGGCCGCATCGGGCCAGAGCATGCGCAGCGAGATCATCCGCATCGAATCCAGCGTGTCGAGGCCCAGCCATTCGGGCGTGGTGGCCGCCGACAGCGCGCCGAGCATGCGCGCATGGGTTCGGCCACGATAGCGCAGCGGCAGCAGCAGCAATTCGAGATAGATCGGCGCACCCGTGCGTGTTTCGCCTGCAAGGCCAGCAACCGCGCCGGCGGTTTCATCCATCACGGTTTGGGTCAGACGGCGCATGTCGGTTTGCGATCCGACATCGGGCCAGAGCGCGGTGAAGGCGCGGCCGCGCAGTTCGTGGCCCAACAGGGCGCAGAGCTTGGTCCCTGCCAGTCGGAAAACCGGTCCGATCGGCTCGTTTTCAAGGACGAACGTGTCAGCCAGTGCGTGGCGCAGAGCGCCGGGCTCGATCTCGCCGCGCTCGGGCGCCGCGCGCTCGCCGCGAAGAGAGTCCCAGTACTCGAAAACCAGGCGCGTGCTCGTATTCTTCATTCCGGTACCCAATGCTGCCAACCGTGGCCTTCAGTCCCTCGAGACGTCCCGCGATGGCGCAGAAGCGTTTTGAGGAGGGACGATCCGGTCCTTCTTGCAGCGAAGGACGCAGGCGGCATGCCGTCTTGGCATGCTCATGGACATCGGGTCGGGCGAACGGTGCAGTAAGGTTAACAAAAGGTTAAGATTGTGGATAACTGGTTAAAATGCTGGTCAAATTGACTGAGTTGTCTGGCGTCGGACCCACCTTGAACTGCCTCCGCGTGGCTGCCGCCTCGGCGATGGGGATGCGTATCACCGCGTCCGCATAACCGGAGAAAAAGGGAGGGCCGCCAGGCTTCTCTTCCTTTTTATCCGTTCCGACCCGGCCGCTCGCTTGCCACCGACCGCGGCTTCGGCAAGGTTGCCGCCGATGTCCGACACCCCTTCGCGCCGTCCCCTACCGCCTTCGCACGAACCCGCCGTCAACCTGCCGGCGGCAATCGTCTGGCTGATCGTGCTGCTGGGGCTGGTCCAGGGAGGCCGGTCCCTGCTCTCGGCTTACGACGACTATGTCCTGATGTCCTGGCTCGCTTTCGTGCCGGCGCGCCTGAGCCTGTGGTTGGGGCCCGAGCGTCTCGACGAGGTGGTGTCCGCCATGGCGACATCGGCCACGGGACAGGAGCTGGCCGACAGGCTCCAACTCGTCCGGCTGCTGCTGGCCGATGGCGGCCCGAGGCTCTGGACGCTGCTAACCTATGGACTGCTGCATGGCTCCTGGGTGCATCTGATCATGAATCTCGTCTGGCTTGCCGCTTTCGGCAGCCCCGTCGCGCGCCGGCTCGGCACTGGCCGCTTCCTTAGCCTGTTGGGGCTTTCGACGATCGGCGGTGCGCTGCTGCACTGGTTCGCGCGCGAACTCGACGTGCTGCCTCTCGTCGGGGCGTCGGCGGCGGTGTCGGGCGCGACGGCCGCCGCCATCAGATTCGTCTTCGCGCCGGGGCTGCGGTTCGGCTCGCTTGCCGACGACGCCGTCGTTCGCGCGATCCCCGCCGAGCCGATGGGGCAGCTCTGGCGCAATTCGCGCGCCATGCTGTTCATCGTCATCTGGTTTGCGACCAACATCCTGTTCGGAGCCGGGCTGGTGCCGATCCTCGGCGAGGAGACCAGCATCGCCTGGGAGGCCCATATCGGCGGTTTCCTGGTCGGCCTGATGATGTTTCCGCTGCTGGACAAGGGCCCTTTGCGCCGCTGAATGCCTCGTGCTGTGCCCGATTGCGTCTTGCTGTGCGAGACGCCTTTCACCGGGCTGCATGCTGCTTGCGACGCGCCTTGCCTGCGCCCCTGTCTTCGCCCACACTCGAAACCATTCGCAGCGTTCCCGAGGCTTGTCCGACGCGTGATGTCCGTCGGCGGCAGTGGGACCAGACCGATTCCGCGCGCCGGACAACGGCGCCGCATGCCGAGGAGGA
>QBLV01000229.1 GCA_003241815.1 Hyphomicrobiales bacterium
GATCGTGGCCGCGCCCGGCACGCAAATCCTGATCGACCTGTTGCCACGCGTTTGTCCCGACATCGCCCATGCCGGCCCCGTCGCGGTGCTGGGGCCGACCTATGCCGAGCATGCGCTCGCCTGGCGCAAGGCCGGCGCGACGGTGACCGAGCCGACGACGCTGGCCGGAACGGACGCCGCCGCGACTGTCGTGGTCGTCAACCCCAACAACCCCGACGGCAGCAGCCTGCCGCCCGACGAACTCGCCGCTCTCGCGGCGCGCTGCGCCGGGCGCGGCGGCATGCTGATCCTCGACGAGGCTTTCGCCGACTTTACACCCGAGGCCAGCCTGATCCCGGCCCTGCCGCCCGCGACGATGGTGCTGCGTTCCTTCGGCAAGACCTATGGGCTGGCCGGTGTCCGGCTCGGCTTTGCGATCGGGGAGGTGGAGCGGATCGCCGCCTTGCGGAGCGCCATGGGCCCTTGGGCGGTGGCTGGCCCGGCGCTGACGATCGGGGCGCAGGCGCTGGGCGATGGCGGCTGGTTGAGGGAGGCCGCCGTCGCGCGGGCCGCAGATGCCGCGCGGCTCGATGGGATGCTGGCACCGCTCGGTGAGGTCATCGGCGGCACGGCCCTGTTTCGTCTGCTTGCGGCGCCCGATGCGCAGGCGCTCTTTGCCCATCTCGGAGCGTGCGGGATCTATGCCCGACGTTTCCAACACATGCCGGACCGGCTGCGCTTCGGCCTGCCGGGCGATGCGGAGGGTTGGGCGCGGCTCGATGCGGCGCTGTCTCGCTTTCGGCCTCGCCCGGGTTCAGCGTGAGCCTTGCATGCGCTTTGCGGCGGGACAGATCCGAGCCCGCTCGCTAGGTTGAAGGCCGACCTTGCCTGCCCACGCCTTGCCTGAAGGGGAATGCCAAAGATGCCCGCACTGCCGCCTGCCAGCGACCTGACCATTTGCTTCGCCCATGCCGCCTATCAGTTGCAGGCCGAGTTTTCGACGCGTGGCCATGCCGCGAAGAGCTTCGAGGTGCGCTCGCTCGACGATTTCAAGGCCCGGGCGCCAGAGGCCGATGTCGTGGTCGTCTCGGGCCTCTGGCGCAACGAGCTGATCGCCGCCTGCCCGAAACTCCGCTTCGTCCAGTCGGTCAGCGCCGGCACCGACCAATACGACAAGGCTGCGTTCGCTACGGCCGGCATACGGCTGGCCAGCGCTCAGGGCGCCAATGAGCGCGCCGTCTCCGAGCACGCCATGGCGCTGATCCTGGGGCTGACCCGCCAGATCCACCTCGCCCGCGACAACCAGACCGCCAGGACCTGGCGCCCGATGATCGGCGACCGCGCGCGGCGCGAGGATGACTGGGCGGCAAGACCTTGGTGATCGTCGGTCTCGGCCGCATCGGCCTGCGCCTGGCGACACTCGCGGCCGCCTTCGGACTGCGCGTCATCGGCGTGCGTCGCAGCCCCGAACCGCAACCCGGCATCGAGGCGATCGTGCGGCCCGACCAGTTGCACGAGGTCATGGCGCAGGCCGACATCGTCGCGCTGACCTGTCCGCTGACGCCCGAGACGGAAAATCTGATCGATGCCAAGGCGCTCGCCGCGATGAAGCCAAGCGCGCTCTTGGTCAATGTCGCGCGCGGCAAGGTCGTCGATGAGCAGGCCCTGATCGCGGCCCTGAGCGAAGGGCGCATCGCCGGTGCCGGCCTCGACACCTTCGTCGAAGAGCCGCTGGCGGCGGCTTCGCCGCTCTGGGCGATGTCGCAGGTCATCGTCACGCCGCACAGCGCCGGCGAGACGCGCGCCTACGAGACCAATGTCGTCGATCTCTTGGTGGAGAATCTCGGCAAGCTGGCGCGCGGCGAGAGCGTGCTGCGCAACCAAGTCGTGTAAGTCCTGTCAGATCGGCTAAAAATCCGCCGTCATCCTGGGCGGCCGCAGGCCGACCGGGATCCATCATAGGGCAACGACGGTGCTCGATGATAGATCCCGGCCTGCGCCGCTTCGCGGCTTGTCCAGGATGACAGCTGGTCCATCCGAAAGCGATATCGCCGCCCTCACGCCCGCAAGCCGCGCCACCACGCCCGCGCCGAATCGCGGCTGCGCAGTGCGAACGCATAGGCCGCGCTGCTCCGGACCCAGTCCAGCGCTCGGCGCCGTAGCCGGTCCAGCGGGGTCATGGTCCACGCGAACCCGCCATAGGTGAGCAGCTTCTCGCGCCCGGCATGATAGATTCTCTCGACCAGCAGGAAGCTGACGAGATGCGCGAAGCCGAAGATCAGAAGCCCGCTCCGGGCCCGGCCACCCGCCATCATCACGAGGCCTAAAAGCTTCAGCGGTTCGGCGATGGCAAAGGGTACGGCAAGCAGCGTCAGGATCGCCAGTCGCGGCTGGCGCGCGATCACCGCCTCCATCCGCGCCACGATCCGCAGCGAGGCGAACCATGCGATCAGCGGCCGGTAGAGCGGCCGGGCGATCTCGTCGATCACGATGGCGACGGTGAGGATGATCCGGAGGATGGCGAAGAGGACGCGCGTGAGAGGGCCGCGTTCGGGGGGAGGCAGGGGTTGCTGGATCATGGATTTGCGACCTTGGTGCCATCGGCAAACGGCCGGATCGACTGTAACATGGCGGCGATCGCGTGGCCTCATTCATCGCAGCAGCCCTCACCCCGCCTGCGCATCCTCCAGCATCATCGCAGCGCCCTTCTCCGCGATCATCATCGTCGGGTTGGCGGTATTGCCCGAGGTGATCGCCGGCATCGCGGATGCGTCGATGACGCGCAGACCCTTGATCCCGCGCACCCGCAGCCGCTCGTCAAGCACCGCAAGGGCATCCTCCGGTCGCCCCATCTTCGCCGTGCCGACGGGGTGGAAGATCGTCGTGCCAAGCGCCGCTGCCGCCTCCAGCAGTTCCGCGTCGCTGCTGGCAGCCGGTCCGGGCAGATGCTCCTGCGGCCGGAAGCGCGACAGCGGCGCCTGCGCGACGATGCGGCGCGTCAGCTTCATCGCGTCGATCGCGACCTGCCGGTCGGCTTGCGTGTCCAGATAGTTCGGCGAGATCGCGGGGGCGTCCTGCGCATGGGGCGTCTTGAGATGGACATGCCCGCGGCTGGTTGGGCGCAGATTGCAGACGCTGGCCGTGAAGGCATCGAACGGATGCAGCCCCGAGCCCCAGCTATCCAGCGACAGCGGCTGGAAGTGATACTGGAGATTGGCCGTCGCATGCTCGGGCGAGGACTTCGCGAAGGCGCCGACCTGCGACGGCGCCATCGTCAAGGGGCCGCTGCGCAGCGCCGCATATTGCAGCGCCATCAGCGGCCGTCGCCAGATCTTGGCGTAGTCGCTGTTGAGCGTGCGCACGCCCTCGACCTTGTAGACGGGACGAATCTGGAGATGGTCCTGCAAGTTCTCGCCGACGCCGGGCAGGTCGGCCAACGTCGCGATGCCCAGCCCCTGCAGCCGCGCGCCCTCGCCGATGCCGGAGCGCTCGAGCAGCGCCGGCGAGCCGATCGCGCCCGCCGACAGCACAACCTCGCCCGAGATTTCGGCCCGCAGTCTCTCGCCGCCATGGCTGAACTCGACCGCTGTCGTGCGGCCGTTTTCGACAACCACGCGCTCGACGAGCACCCCGGTTTCGAGCCGCAGATTGGTTGCGCGCTTGTTCAGCACCGGCAGAAGGAAGGCGCGATAGGCGCTCAGCCGCCGGCCACGGCGCTGGTTGACCTGGAAATAGGACGAGCCTTCATTGTCGCCGGTGTTGAAGTCGTCGATCCGGGCGATGCCGGCGGCCTCGGCCGCCTCGCGGATCGCGTCCAGAATAGCCCAGCGCACGCGCGGATGCTCGACGCGCCATTCCCCGCCGCTCCTGTGCATCGCGCTGGCACCCGGCCCGGTATGGTCTTCATGCTTCAGGAAATAGGGCAGAACGTCGTCCCAGCCCCAGCCGCTCAGGCCGAGCTGGCGCCAGCCGTCATAATCGGCGGCCTGGCCGCGCATATAGACCATGGCGTTGATCGCGGATGACCCGCCGAGCACCTTCCCGCGCGGATAGGCTAAAGCCCGCCCGCCCAGACCGGCTTGCGGCTCGGTTTTGAACAGCCAGTCGGCGCGGGGATTGCCGATCGCGAAGAGATAGCCGACCGGGATGTGGAACCAGATCCAGTCGTCCCGCCCGCCGGCCTCCAGCACCAGCACGCGGTTCCTGGGATTGCGCGACAGGCGGTTGGCCACGACGCAGCCGGCCGAGCCCGCGCCGATCACGACATAGTCATAGCTGCCGATCGTGCGGCGTCCCGTCTCGTCTCGCTGCGCCATGGCGTTCCCTGCTTGCGGCGGCGGGTGTCCTCCCGCTCTGATCCGTCGAGGGATAAGG
>QBLV01000022.1:0-23693 GCA_003241815.1 Hyphomicrobiales bacterium
GTCGAGCACGGCGTTGACCATGCCGATCTCCTCGCCTTCGTAGAAGGCCCGCGCCACCGCGACATATTCCGAGATCACGGCACGCGCCGGCACATCCTTGCGGAAGGCCAGCTCATAGGCGCCGGCGCGGAAGATGGCGCGGACCACGGCCTCGATGCGCTTCAGCGGCCAGCCGGCGGCAAGCGTCTCGTCGACCGAGCGATCGACCAGGCGCTGCTCCCGCACGACGCCGCCGAGCAGGTCGCGGAAGAAGGCAATCTCGGCCTTGGGAAGATCGATGTCCTCGACTTGCTTGCCGATCCAGAAGGCTTCGAACTCGGCCATGGCCTCGACCACGCCGCGCCCGCCGATCTCCATTTCGTAGAGCGCCTGCACCACCGACAGGCGCGCGCCGCGTCGCAATTCGGCCCGGCTCACTTGAATTGCTCCGCCGAGCTGGACTGCTCCCCGAGCGAGCGCTTGTAGCGTAGTACGGACAGCGCCGCCTCGGCCGCGCCGCCGCCCTTGTCCATCTCTGAGCGGTTGGCGCGGGCCCAGGCCTGCGCCTCGTTCTCGACGGTCAGGATGCCATTGCCGAGCGGCAGAGCGAAGGCGACCGAGATATCCATCAACGCGCGCGAGCTTTCGCCCGCGACGATGTCGTAATGGCCGGTCTCGCCACGGATCACGGTGCCAAGTGCGACGACGGCCTCGTAAGGGTCCACCGCTTCGTCGGCGGCGCGCATGCCGATGATGATGGCGGAGGGGATTTCGAGCGCGCCGGGCACGGTGACGACATCGACGCGGCATTCCGCCTTGTCGAGCACGGCGAGCGCGCCTTCCAGCAGTTCGTCGGCCAGCGTGTCGTAGAAGCGCGCCTCGACGACGAGCACGCGCGCGCCGTCCAGCGGGACGGCAGGAGTTGCGGCCGGTTCGGCCGGGATCTGCCGGGGTCCGGCCATGGCTCTTGTCCTTGTCTAAAGTATGAGGGCGCTGGTTAGACCTAGCCGCGGGCCTCCGCAAGCCGCGCGGCATAACGGGCCATCAGATCGACCTCGACATGGACGGGATCGCCCTCTTTTCGCTCGCCCCAGGTGGTGACCGCGAAGGAATGCGGGATCAGCAGCACGGTGAAGACGTCGTCCTCGACGGTGTTGACCGTCAGCGAGGTGCCATCGAGGCAGATCGAGCCCTTCGCCGCGATGAAACGGGGCAGACCGTGGGGCGCGCTGATGTGGAAGCGTGCGGTCGCTCCCCAGGGCTGGTCGGGATCGGGCGCGATCGGCTCGATCTTGAGGATCTCACCGACGCCGTCGACATGGCCGGTGACGAGATGGCCACCGAGTTCGTCGCCGACCTTCAGCGAGCGTTCGAGATTGATCGCCGTGCCTGGCTCCCACTCCCCCACTTGCGTCTTCGACAGCGTCTCGGCCGCCGCCTCGACCTGGAAGATGCAGCCGGGCTGCCCGTCCTCGCGCGGCCGCAGCGCGGTCACGGTCAGGCAGACGCCGGCGCAGGCGATCGAGGCGCCGATATCGATGCCGGCAGCCTCATAGGGGCAGGCGATGGCCAGCCGCTTCAGGCTCGGCCCCTTGCGCTGCGCCTCCACGACGGTGCCGATGGCGGTGACGATGCCGGTGAACATCAGCCTGTCCTCGTGAAATGCTCGAAACGGTCGTGACCGATGAATCCGGCCTCGGCAAGTGTGTAGAGATCGGGGTCGGCCAGCAGCGCCGCAAGGGCCGGACGCACGGCGACGATGCCGGGCTGCCCCAGCGCATTCGGCGAGGTCGAGACGATGACCTCGTCGAGCAGCCCAGCGACAGCGAGCCTTTCGGCCACCGTCGGGCCGCCCTCCGAGAAGATTCGCGTGAGGCCCCGCGTGCCCAGCAACTGCAGCGCCTCGCCGAGATCGAGATGTCCATCGGCACCAGCAGAGACGCGCATGACCTCCACGCCGGCCGCGACCAGCGCGGCTTCCCGCTCGACCGGCGCGCTCTCCGTCGCGATGACCCACACGGGAACCTGCGCGACCGTCTTCACGAGTTGCGAGGCCAGAGGCAGGCGCAGATGCGAATCCAGGATGACGCGGATCGGCGAGCGCGCCGCCATGCCGGGCAGGCGCACGGTCAGCAGCGGATCGTCGGCGAGCACCGAGCCGATGCCGAGCATGATCGCATCGTGACGGGCGCGCTGGAGATGGACCCAGCCATTGGCCTCCGGACCAGAGACGGCAAGGCGCGTGCCCCCTGCCCCACCGGCATAGCCGTCTGCGGTGCGGGCGACCTTGAAAGTGATCATGGGCCGCCCTTGCGTGACCCGCATCAGATAGCCACGATGGGTGTGCCGCGCCTCGCCTTCGAGAACGCCGACTGTGACTGCCAGCCCGGCCGTTCGCAGGAGCGCATGGCTCAGCCCTGAAATATGGGGATTTGGGTCTTCCATTGCCGAGACGACGCGCCGAACGCCAGATAACAATGTGAGTTCGACGCAAGGGGTCGCACCGCGGATTGAACGATGGGCGCACGGCTCCAGCGTGACGTAGAGTGTGCCGCCCGCCACCTCCGAAACGGCACGCGCAAACGCGTTCGCCTCGCCGTGAGGCCGGCCGCCTGGCTGTGTATGGCCGCGCGCGACAATGACGGGGCCGTCGGCCGTGTCCTGCGTCACGATTGCGCCCACGCAGGGATTCGTGCCGGTCGTGCCCTGCCCGCGCGCGCCGAAATTGAGCGCCTGGCGCATGAAGGCGCGGTCGAGCGCGGCCTGTTGCCGCCCGAGATCAGTCACGGGCGGGTGCCGGCGGGCTTTCGCCCTCCTCCTCGTCGGCGCTGAGCTGGCCGAGCAGTTCCTCGAAGTCGCGCGCCTCGCGGAAATTCTTGTAGACCGAGGCGAAGCGGACATAGGCGACATCGTCTAGAGCCTTCAGCCCCTCCATCACCAACTCGCCAATGGCGGAACTGGCGATCTCGGCCTCGCCGGAGCTTTCGAGCTGCCGCACGATGCCGTTGACCATGCGCTCGATCCGCTCGGGCGCCACCGCGCGCTTGCGCAGCGCGACCTCGATCGAGGTCTGGAGCTTGTCGCGGTCGAAGACGGTGCGCCGGCCGGAGCGCTTGACCACCGTCAGTTCGCGCAACTGCACGCGCTCGAAGGTGGTGAAGCGGCCGCCGCAGTCGGGGCAGACGCGCCGGCGCCGGATCGAGGCGGAATCGTCGGTGGGGCGGGAATCCTTCACCTGCGTGTCGAGGGAACCGCAATAGGGGCAGCGCATCATGCCTATCCTTCGACCTGCCTGCCGGACGATGCCGTCGGCGTCTCTTTGCCTCAGCGGCCATGCCGTCGGCCAGCGAAAAAGAAGCCGGCACTTTGAACCTGGGCTCGCGTCGCGACGACCAATCGCGGATCGTCAAACCCGGCGAGACGGAGCTTCTATCATGGCGGAAGGCAGGAGCAACGCAGCTGCGCCCGCGGTGGCCTGCCCGTTCCTGCCTTCGCAATGGCGGACCGTGACTCGCTAACGCCTGCAGCCGAGCAGCGCATTGCGTCTCGCAATGTGGCCTGCTGAATTTCCCACGCGGACGAGAGCAACAGGAAGCACATCATGTCGGACGACGCTGGTAATCCCGTCGATGCCTTCGGCGGCCTCGTGCTGCTGGCCTTCGACCTGCTCGATTCCGAGATCGCCCGGTCACCGGAACGCCTGATCCAGACTTTCAAGAGCCCGACGCTGCTGCAGGCGGCCGAGAAGGCGATGCTGAGTTTCGCGCAATCGCGCAGCCCGACGGCAAGCTCGCAACTGACGCCCGAGGAGATCGGCAAGCTGCAATCCTCCGTCGTCGATGGCGTGCGCTCGGCGGCGACGGACGCCTATCTCAAGCAGATCAAGGCGTCCTCGAAGTTCAAGGGGCTGGAAACCCAGCTGAAGAACTTCGAGGCGGCGGCGAAGTCATCGGCGATCGGTGTCTGGGTCGATCACAACAAGGGCATCCTTTACGTCGTCGGCGCCGTTCTGACGGTCGGAGCCGGCGTCGCACTCTACATCACCAAGCCGACCGGCCCGGCCTACAAGATGGGCATAAGGGAACTGGAGAAACTCAAATTCGAGGTGCTGAAGGTCGGCGCCCTGAAGCTCGGCGTGGGCGGCATCGTTTTCGACCCCACGGCCGATCGCTATGGCGGCAAGGTCACCGGCAAGCTGGCATGGGAACAGCTCAAGATCGACCTTTCGCTGCAGATCGTCGCCACGGTCGGAAAATCGACCGAAGTCAACGGCGAAGTCGCGGTGAAGTATGGCGTCATCAGCGTGAGCGGCTTCATGAAGCAGGACATCATGAAGCCCAAGGTCGACATCACCCTGAGGGTCGGCGCCAACAAGGACCGCTTCGGACTGTCCGTCGCCGCCCATCTCAAGGACGACAACATCACCGGCAGTGCCTCGGCCTCCTACAAGCTCAACGAGAGCCTGAAGCTGGGCGTCGATCTCAGCCGCCAGAACCGGGCCGACATGAACAACCAGACGGAGAACCTGATCATGTTCCAGCTCAAGGGCACGTTCCCCTGAGCTGGAAACCGTCAGTACGCCTCAATAGATCGGAAAGCGCCCGGTCAATTCGAGCGCCTTGGCCTTCACAGCCTGCTCGACGGCCGCATTGCCCTCTTCGCCATTGGCCGCCAGCCCGTCCAGAACCTCGGCGATGAGCTCGCCGACCTTCTTGAACTCGGCGACGCCAAAGCCGCGCGAGGTCGCCGCCGGCGTGCCGAGCCGGATGCCGGAGGTGACCATCGGCTTTTCCGGGTCGAACGGGATGCCGTTTTTGTTGCAGGTGATGTGGGCGCGGCCGAGCGCGATCTCGGCGGCCTTGCCGGTGACCTTCTTGGAGCGCAGATCGACCAGCATCAGGTGGTTGTCGGTGCCACCGGTGACGAGGTCGAAGCCCTTGGTCTTGAGCGTATCGGCCAAAGCCTTCGCATTCTCGACCACGGCGCGGGCGTAGATCTTGAACTCCGGCTGCAGCGCCTCCTGGAAGGCGACCGCCTTGGCTGCGATGACATGCATCAGCGGCCCGCCCTGGATGCCCGGGAAGATGGCAGAGTTGAATTTCTTCGCCAGCGCCTCGTCATTGGTCAGGATCATGCCGCCGCGCGGGCCGCGCAGGGTCTTGTGCGTGGTCGTGGTCGCGACATGGGCGTGCGGGAACGGCGAGGGATGCGCGCCACCCGCAACGAGGCCGGCAAAATGGGCCATGTCGACGAAAAGATAGGCGCCGACCTCGTCGGCGATCGCGCGGAAGCGGGCGAAATCCCAGTGACGGGCGTAGGCCGAACCACCGGCGACGATGACCTTGGGCTTGTGCTCGCGGGCGAGCCGCTCGAGCGCGTCATAGTCGATGAGCTGATCGACGACGCAGACGCCGTAGGAGACGACGTTGAACCATTTGCCGGACTGGTTGACCGGCGCGCCATGGGTCAGGTGCCCGCCGGCGGCGAGGTCGAGGCCCATGAAGGTGTCGCCTGGCTGCATCAGCGCCATGAACACGGCCTGGTTGGCCTGGCTGCCGGAGTTCGGCTGGACATTGGCGAAGCCGCAGCCGAACAGCCGCGTGGCGCGCTCGATGGCGAGCTTCTCGGCGATGTCGACGAACTGGCAGCCGCCATAATAGCGCCGGCCCGGATAGCCCTCGGCGTATTTGTTGGTCATCACCGAGCCCTGCGCTTCGAGCACGGCACGGGAGACGATGTTCTCGGATGCGATCAGCTCGATCTCGTCGCGCTGGCGACCGAGCTCGAGCTCGATCGCGCGGGCGATCTCAGGATCGGCATCGGCGAGCGACGCGGCGAAGAACGAGTTCGAGAGGTGGTTTTCGGCGGCGGCGTCATGGCTCATGGCAGGCTCCATCGGCGCTGGATCGTCGCAAGGCGACAGGATGATCGGCCCTGCCCGGCATGCGATTGCGAAGGCTTGCGGAATCCGCGCGCGCGATCCCGCCGTCGCGGCTGCCGTAGCACTCGCGACGCGTGTTTTACAAGCGTGAAGCCGGCGACATGAACGCGCAAGCCGATCAACGACAAGCGGTTTGGCGGCGGCGCGCGATGCGCCGCCTGGGTCCAACCGTTCAGTGCGCGGCGACGGCGGCGCCGATCGAATCCGACATGATCTCAAGGCCGCGATCGATCTCGGCGTCCGACACCGTCAGCGGCGGCGCGATCCGGAACACGCCGCCCATGCCCGGCAGCTTGACGATGTTCATGCTGAGGCCACGGCGCATGGCCTCTTCCATGATCGCGGCGCCCAATTCGAAGCCGGGTGCCTTGGTCTGCCGGTCGGCGACGATCTCCAGCCCGAGCAGGAGGCCCCGCCCCCGGACATCGCCGACGCAGTCATATTTCTGCTGAAGCGACAGCAAGCCACTCTTGAGCCTGTCGCCCCGCGCGGTCGCCTGCGCGACCAGACCGTCACGTTCGACGACGTCGAGCACCGTCACGCCGACCGCGGCCGGCAGCGGGTCGGAAACATGGGTGGTGTAGAACAGGAACCCGCGCTCATGGGCCTTCTGTTCGATGGCTTGCGTGGTCATCACGGCCGCGAGCGGCAGGCCGGCGCCCAGTGTTTTCGACAGTGTCATGATGTCGGGCGTGACGCCGTCGCGCTGGAAAGCGAACATGTCGCCCGTGCGGGCGATGCCCGTCTGCGCCTCGTCGAGGATCAGCAGCATGCCGCGCTCCTCGCATTTGCGCTTCAGCGCGGCGAGATAGCCCGGCGGAAGTTCGAGAATGCCGCCGCTCGACAGGATCGGTTCGGCGATGAAGGCCGCCAGATTCCCGGTCGACTGGCTGTCGACCAGGGCGAAGGCGTCGTCGAGCTCGGCCTGCCAGTCATTGGAGCCGTCGGGATGCGTGAAGCGCGGGCGGTAGGAATTGGGCGCGGGGATGACGAAGGATCCGGCCGCAGCCGGCCCATAGCCCTTCCGGCCGGCGCTGTAGGTCGCGGAGGCAGCCGCGCCCGTCATGCCGTGCCAGCTCTGTGCGAAGGCGACGATCTCGTGGCCGCCGGTGACGAGCTTGGCCATCCGGATGGCCGCTTCGTTCGATTCGGCGCCTGTCGTGAGCAGTTGCACGCGGTCGAGACCCGGTGCGAGCGCGGCCAGCCGCGAGGCCAGATCGACGACGGGGCGCGACAGCATTCCGCTGAAGAGATGCGCCACCGACCGCATCTGCCGGTCCACCGTCGCGACGATGTCGGGATGCGTATGGCCGAGCACGGCGCTCATCTGGCCGGAGGTGAAGTCGAGGATCGCGCGGTCGTCGGCGTCGTAAACGAAGCTGCCCTGCGCACGCTCGACGATGAGCGTCTCGAAATCGGGCCCATAGCGGGTCAGATGCGTGTTGGCGGCGGCCCAGAAGGCGGGATCAGCGTTCAGCGACATGGGATCACCTCGGAAGCGGGAGTTAGCCATGGTTAGGCGCGAGCGCTGCACCGAGCAAATTGATATTACTTCAAGCCGATATCGATTATCCTGATATCATGCAGACCCTCGACCTTGCCTTGCTCCGGAATTTCAGTGTCGTCGCGCGCGCCGGCTCGATCAGCATCGCGTCGTCGCAGGTCGGGCGGACGCAATCGGCGCTCAGCATGCAGATTCAGCGTCTGGAGGCGTCGATCGGCCAGTCGCTGCTCCACCGGACCGGATCGGGCGTGCGGCTGACGAGCGCCGGCGAGCGGCTGCTGGCGCATGCCGAGGCGCTGCTCGCCCGCCATGACGAGATCCTGTCCGACATGCGCGGGACCGGCCTGAAAGGTTCGGTCAGCCTCGGCTGCCCGGAGGATTACTCGATCGCGTTCGTGCCGGATCTGCTGAGGGGGTTTTGCGCCCTGCATCCCGATGTCGAGTTGCGCATGGTGTGCGCGCCCACCTCGGAGTTGCGCCCGCTGCTGCATCGCCGACAGCTCGACATCGCGCTGGTCTCGCTGCCGGACCCCGACGCCAACAGTGCCATCAGGCGCGAGGATTTCGTCTGGGTCGCAAGCCAGCCCGAGCCGGAGATCCTGTCCCAGGACAGCCTGCCGCTGGCGCTGCCGGCGCCGATGACCCTGGAATATCGCTCGGCCTGCGCTGCGATGGAGACGATCGGCCGGCGCTACCGGATCGCCTTCGCCAGCGGCAGCCTCGCCGGGCTGATCGCCATCGCGCGCTCGGGCCACGCCATCAGCGTTCTGACGCGCATGGCCGTTCCGCCGGATCTCCATATCCTGTCCGCCGGACTGCCGCCGCTTCCCGCGATCGGAATCGCGCTGGAGTTCGGCGAGTTGCAGCCTTCGACCGCCGCAACCGCATTGGGCGACCACATCCGCGCGGTGCTGCCGACGCTGGGGCGGGCGCAGACGTCGGCGGTCGATAACGCTCCGCCAGGCTCGCAGGCCTAGGCACCCAAGACGGGCTTCCCCGGAACCACCCCCGTCATCCTGGGCGACCGCAGGCCGACCGGGATCCATAACAGGGCAACGACAGGACGTGTTGACGACCGCGCTGTTGCGGCCTCACGCTGACGTGGAGCGGATAGTGGAGATGCGGATGTCATTGACGGTCAACCAGCGGGGCCAGAAGCGCCAGGATGCGTTGCGGGCGGCCGGGCTGAGGCCCGTTCAGATATGGGTTCCCGATACGCGCCGGCCCGGATTCGCCGCAGAATGCCATCGGCAGTGCCGCGTTGTTGCGGCCGCGGACGCCGAAGACCGCGATCTGGACGCGTTCCTCGAAGCCGCTCTTGCCGATCTCGCTGGCGAGTATGAGGCGTGACGCGCGCTGAGGTCTGGAATCGACCCATTGCCGACGTCTGGAACGTCTGCCTCATGGCCACCTGCCGAAGTTAGTTGCCCAGCAACCGATGGCTGCTACCTTCATCGCTGTCGGCCGGTTCACGCAGGCGGGCCAAGCAGCAGTAGCTTCCGATCGTTCCAGATTTCCTTCAGCACAGCTCGACTAACTACCGCGAGCAGGGATAACAGCGCACCCAAGATCGCGATCTTCAACTCAATAGCAAGGCGCTCCCATCTCGTCGGGTTTTGTCGGACCCTATCCTTCCAGAATGCCTTCGCCGTTCCGGCGAAGCGGACTTTGTTGCCGCCCGGGAAACTCCCATCGATATCGCCGATCAACACGTAGGAATCGATCGGATTGGGCGCCTGCGCCACCCCGTCCAACTCGAAGCGAGCGAAGTTTCCGCGTAGCTCGATGACCTCCAACTTGCCATCCTGACCGATCCGTGAGCTCTTTTCGTCGCCATAGGTCATGCGGATCCATCCACCATCGCCATTGACCGATAGCGAAATGTCGTCGCCTAGCGTTGCATCTGCAGGGACGGGATTCCGCGTAAATCGGAGGAGAACGCCCGGATCGAGGGGGGGATTCCTCAGCATCCTTTTTCCCGATCGCATCAGTTGACGGATAGGGATTGGCCTGCAAGCCGACCGCTTCGTCTCGGTCGTCCTCGTCGGCGCGGCGATGTCGATATCCAATGGTTTATCGTCGACGCTGAACCGGAGTCGTTGCCCCGACAGCTTCGGTTGGTCTTCCGAGCCATCAATCAAGATGGCGGACAGGTAGTAGGCGTGGTCCGCTACCTTTCGGGAGATGGTGAGTTTTGTTTGGGCCCCGACGAACTGAGTGACAGTTCGAGAGGAAACCGCGCCGACGTCACCTTCGGACAAAAAGAAAAGTATCGGCCTATCAGCCTCCAACTCGCTATGCCCAAATGACGTTGAAAGGCTCGGCACAGTGAGGTTGGAATAGCCCTCGTTGAAGGCTAAATTGACTTTAGAAACCCGGCCGAGGGAAAAACCCTCTGCGTCGCGGTTCTTGTAGACCACTGCCTCTTCGGCCGTGCAACCATCATAGAACTCGATCGAGGCGCTGAACGCGCCAGCCCGTAGCGATTTCCATTCCGATGTCAGGTTTCCCTTGGGGTGGAGCCAGTTGATGGAAGCTTGGCTCGTTTCGCTCGGTATCATTCTGAATTTCGATTGCGGCCGCTCTTCGGTCGGCTTGGGCGTGAAGAACATGCCATCCGCCGGGCTGGAAATGACGGCATCAAACCTGACGGGCGTCGGCCGATAGAGAGCCTCGATCAAGACGTAAGTCGATACGTTGATCGCCAGCCCGAGTATAACCACCGTCGAAGCCGCCGCGGCGTAACGCCCCCAACGTTGTACCGGCAGATGCCGGTACAACGCATCTGCAAACAACGTGATCGATACGATCAGAGCCGCTGCGATGAAGCCTCCTACGCAATCGGCCATGACGATGCCGATAGCCCGATCACCGTTGGCGCGATCGAAAATGAGCAGGTACGACAGATCCGCAAAAACCAATATAGTGATCAGAGAAAAAACAAGAGCAAAGAATAAATCTCTAGCACTCGATTGAGTTGATGCAACTAACGCTGCCGCAACGCTGATTAAGAAGAGTTGATGATTGAAATAACCGTACAGCCACTGAGCCAAGCTTGGAAAATGGATCAAGCTGTTTTTGTAGGCCGATTCATAAATCGATGCAGAGCCACTACCTAGGAATAGTGATAGATAATAGAAAATAACCGGTCCTGGCGATATCACGAGAAAAATCGCGACCGTCAGTTGTATGATCGCGAACCGCCTGTCGTAGATCTTGGAAAAAACGTTGCGAGGAAATGGCACATTGAAATTCCAGATCGCCCGGAAACCCGAATGGACTAGCGCTCGAATTCTCCTGAACATTATTGCGGCCCATACCTCATATCCTTCTCCAAATGCCGCTGAGACGGTGTCGTTGGATGAAGGTTTCTCGCGTCACACGGGGAATATTCCAACCGTTCGCCGTGGAAGGATAGCGCGATTCTGGTGCCCGACGAAGGTCGTGTTTCGACCCGCACCGGACACTTAGACCAGCGTCCTCTAATCCCCTCCCCCCACGAAAAAACCCGCCGTCGCCGGCGGGCTTCCTCGTCTCGATACGGCCTCGTGAAGCCGTTCAGATGTCCTGCTCGCCTTCGAGCGCGGCGACGGGGGCCGGGCCCATGCCGTCCTTGTTGTAGATGTCGTCGCGGAACTGGACGCCGCCGTCGGGCGTCGCCCAGGCGGTGACATAGACCCAGTAGCAGGGCACCGGCGTGCTGATGCGCGCATTGACGCGCTCGCCCGAGGCGATCGTCGCGTCGATCTTGGCGCGGTCCCAGCCGGGGGTGTCCTTGAGCAGCCAGGCGATGTAGTCGCGCACGTTCTGGACGCGCATGCAGCCCGAGGAGACGAAGCGGAAATCGTCGCCGAAGATGCCCTTGGCCGGGGTGTCGTGCATATAGACGCCGTGCGGGCTCGGAATATTGATGCGCACGAAGCCCAGCGAGTTGAACTCGCCGCCGGGGTCCTGCCGGAAGGTGTAGCGGGTCGCCTCGTCGGAGCTCCAGTTGACGCGCTCGGGCGGAATCTCGCCCTGGGGGCCGATGATGCGGATCTTGTTCTCGGTCAGGTAGCTCGGCTCCTTCCTCATCTTGGGGATGAGGTCCTTGCGGATGATCGAGGCCGGCACCGTCCAGGTCGGGTTGAAGTTGACCTCGGGAATCTTGGTGGAGAGCAGCGGCGACTGGCGGTCGACCTTGCCGACGCCGGCGGCATGGCGCGTCGCGACGACGCCGTTCTCGACCGTCTCGACCATCGCGGCGGGGATGTTGGCGACGACATAGCGGTTGCCGAGATTGCCCGACCAGGAGCGCAGGCGCACCACATTGGTCTCGAGCTGGCGGATCCGTGTCTCGATCGGCACGTTCAGGGCGGTGACGGTGGCGCGGTTGATCGCGCCCGTGGTGGACAGGCCGACGCGGGCCTGGAAATTCCGGACGCCGGCCTCGACATAGGAATCGTAGACGTTGCTGTCGCCGGTGTTGGCGGGAAGGTCGCCGGTGATGATCAGGCGCCGGCGCAGCGCCACGACGCCGGGACCACGCGACCCGACGGCCATTTTGCCGCCAAGCTGCACCGCCGGCCAGCCGCCGCGCGCGGCGAGATCACGATAGGCGACGATTGCGGCTTCAGTCGCCTGAAGCGACTCCGGCGAGAGCATCGGCGTATGAGAACGGGCCACCGCATTGACCGCGCCGGTATCATAGCTCTGGCGCCACTCCGCCTGCTGGGCGAAAGCCGGCACAGCCGTGGTCGCAGCGGCGCCCGAAAGCAGCGCGAGCACTGTTTCACGGCGGGTCAGGCTCATCGTCGACATCGTCACCCTCTCGAACTCGTCCATATCGCCCGGCCACCACGTGGCCTTGTCAATTGCGGCAGGCCAGCGATCCCGGATCTGTGCGACGCTGCCTTAGCACAGTTAACGTGGCGTGATGAGAGCGGCGAATTTAGGGCATGGCCGCGATCCGGCCCGTGCATGACACCTCGCTATCGGTATCTGCGACGTGGAAAATGCGGCAAAACTCCCGGGCACGCCAGGGAGCTTTGCTGAAAGCGGGAACCACGACGAGGGTCTCTGGCCTGCCGCAGGCAGGCGCAGGCGCCTCATTATCAGAGCTTGTAGCGAATCTGATCGGTCCAGAAGCGCTCCAGGCGCAGCAGGGCGTTGTTCATGCGCTCGAAATCGTCGGGCGCAATGCCGCCGATCTGCTCGACCGTGCGGACGTGCTTGTCGTAGACGCCCTTCACGAGATTGTGCACTTCGGCGCCCTTCTCGGTCAGGCTGATGCGCACCGAGCGACGGTCGATCCGCGAGCGAGCGTGGTGGAGGTAGCCGAGCTCGACCAGCTTCTTGACGTTGTAGGAGACGTTCGAGCCGAGATAGTAGCCGCGCGTCCGCAGTTCGCTGGCGCTGAGCTCGGCATCGCCGATGTTGTACAGCAGCAGGGCCTGGACGCTGTTGACGTCGTCGCGACCGCGACGCTCGAACTCGTCCTTGATGACGTCGAGCAGGCGGCGATGCAGCCGCTCGACGAGGGTGAGTGACTCCAGGTAGAGAGGCTTGACCTTCAGATCAGCTTCTTCAGACCTTTCGACAACCGAAGTCTTGACGCTCGCTTTCATGGTATATCCCGCCTGTTGACTGCCGGTCAGGATTGTTCTCCCGATCCGCTTCTGAGAAACACCATAGGCGGGACGGATGAAAACGAGTTTAAATATCAGGATGAATCGGAGATTTACCCCTTTGGGTGAATGCAAGATGAACCAAGAAACGCTTAAGCTAAAGCGTTTGTTACCGTGACTCGCCGCAGTCGAGCGATAGGCGGATCAGGAGCCTTCGTTCTCGGCCGCCCATGTCGCCAGGAAATAGGCGAAAATCGCGGCGACATAGCCGCCCGCGAGCCAGGGCGTCATCGGCAGCAGGCGCGGAAAAAAGAAGGCGAGAAGCAACTGGCTGATCGCCGCCAGCATCCAGAGCACGCCACCCCAGGTCGAGGTCAGCCAGAGGCCCACGGCCGCCACGAGGTCGATCACCGCGAAATAGACCGTGATCGCCTGGAACGAGAGCAGACGGGCCTCGAAAGGCGGCTGCTCCTCGCCGACCAGGCCGAAGATCACGGCCCAGGCCAGCAGGCCCTTCGCCAGCCAGAGCACCGAGAGGATGCGCAGCATCCAGACCAGCACGGTGCGCCAGCGCCGCGAACCGGGCTCGACACCTCCGGAGGCGTCCGCTGATCGGGCGCCGCGCAGGACGTCGCCATCTCCCCCACCACGGCCCAAGCTCAGGACTCCAGCGCCAGCTCGGCGGCGCCGAGCGGCGCGAAATAGGCCTCGATCGCCGAGGGGTCGAGCGCGTCGATCGTGGCCGGACGCCATTGCGGCGCATGATCCTTGTCGATCACCACAGCCCGCACCCCCTCATAGAAGTCGTGACCCCGGGCGACGCGCGAGACGATGCGAAACTCGGTCCGCATCGCTTCCGCGAAATCCATCCCGGCGCCGCGTCGCATCTGCTCGAAAGCAATGGCGACGCTGGTCGGTGATTTGACCGCAAGCGTCTGGCACAGCTTGCCGGCGAAGGTGCTGCCGGCGGCGGCGGCCACATCGAGTCGGCCGAGAATCTCGGGCAAGGTCGATGCCCCGAAGCACTCGGCGATGGTCTGCCGTTCGGCCGTAAGCTTCGGGACGCCGGGATCATGGGTGAAGCCGGCGAGGATGTCGTCGAGCGCCTCGCGCCGCGTGAGTGCGTCGGCCAGTTCCGCCATTCGCGCGCTCGGAACGGTATGGGTCGCGAGGCCAAAGGCCAGAGCGTCGGCCGCTCCGACGCGGTCGCCCGTCAAAGCCAGATAAATCCCAGCCGCGTCCGGCAGGCGCGGCAGCGCATGAGTCGCCCCGACATCGGGGAAAAAGCCGATCCCAACCTCCGGCATGGCGAAGAGGTAGCGGTCGCCTGCGATGCGGTGGCTGCCATGCAGCGAAATCCCGACGCCACCGCCCATGACGATGCCGTCGATGAGGGCGACATAGGGCTTGGGGTAGCGCTTGATGTGGGCATTAAGGACGTATTCCTCGCCCCAGAAGGCGAGCATCTCGTCGTGGCGCCCGGCGCGCCCGAGATCGTGGAGCGTGCGGATGTCGCCGCCGGCGCAGAAGGCCTTCTCGCTCGTGCTCATGACGACGACGCGCTCGACCTGAGGATCGTTCTCCCAGGCGGCGAGCGCACGGGCAAGCTCGCGCACCATCGGCAGATTCAGCGCGTTCAGCGCCTTCGGCCGGTCGAGAAGGACGACGCCGGCGGCTCCGCGCACGTCGCAGATGATTTCGGCGGGTTTCATATCGGTGTCTTGCATATTGGTGTCTTGCATCTCGGTGTCTTGCGACATGCGGCCCTGTCCCGATCGATATGCCGAGCCGGTTCTGGGCCGTGGCGGCGGCGCTTGTCAACGCAGGCGCTCGACGCGCGCTCCCGCAGGGCGCGGATCAGTGTTGCGACCAAGGAGCCTATTTTGGAACGGTTCCGATGTGCTAAAACCACAGCCAGCAAGATGCCGTAGCGCGAGCGCGTTCGCGGGTATGGCGCGTTCGCAGGGGCTGGACATCTTATGGATTCTCGGATCGTGCGGCCCTTTCCTGCCCCCACGGCGCGCCAGGGCGATGCGCAGACTCCCTCCCTCGGCCTGACCAGGCGCATGCGCCGCAACCGCAAGGCGGAGTGGTCGCGGCGGCTGGTTCGCGAGACACGGCTCACGACGGACGACCTGATCTGGCCGCTCTTCCTGATCGATTCGAGCGCAGCGCGCACGCCTGTCGACTGGATGCCGGGCGTCGACCGGCTGAATATCGAAGAGGCGGTGCGCCAGAGCGCCCATGCGGCGTCATTGGGCATTCCGGCCATCGCGCCCTTCCCCTTCGTCGAGAGATCGCTGCGCGACCCGACCGGCTCGGAAGCGCTCAATGCGCGCAATCTGATGTGCCGCGCCGTGCGGGCGATCAAGGCCGAGGTGCCGCAGATCGGCATCATCTGCGACGCGGCGCTCGACCCCTACACCTCGCACGGCCATGACGGCGTGATGGACGGCGAGCGCATCCTGAACGATGCCAGCGTCGCGATCCTGGTGCAGCAGGCCCTGGCCCTGGCCGATGCGGGGGCCGACGTGATCGCGCCGTCGGACATGATGGACGGGCGCGTCGGAGCGATCCGCGCCGCGCTCGATGCGTCCGGTCATGAGGACGTGCAGATCATGGCCTATGCCGTCAAATTCGCCTCGGCCTTTTACGGGCCGTTCCGCGACGCGATCGGCACCAACGCGACGCTGATCGGCGACAAGCGCACCTACCAGATGGATCCGGCCAATTCAGACGAGGCCATCGCCGAGGTCGCGCTCGATCTCGACGAGGGCGCCGACATGGTGATGATCAAGCCGGGCCTGCCCTATCTCGACATCGTCGCGCGGGTGAAGGACCATTTCCGGGTGCCGACCTTCGCCTACCAGGTGTCGGGCGAATACGCGATGATCGTGGCCGCCGCCCGGAATGGCTGGCTCGACGGCGACAGGGCGATGATGGAAAGCCTGACCGCCTTCAAGCGCGCCGGCGCCGACGGCGTACTGACCTATTTCGCGCCCAAGGTGGCCGAAACGCTGAAAGCATTGGGCTGATACGACGCGAAGCCGCTGCGGCCGCACAGGGGCGCTGCTTTAGCTGTCTGACAGGCGATAGACGGAGACGTGCGAACGCGAATCGGCCGTGAATGGCTCTCCGGCCCAGTCGGCATGTCTGGTCTCCAGCTCGAACCCGGCGAGCTGGGCCATGAGGTCGAGTTCGGCAGGCCAGATATAGCGATGCGGGGTGCGGAAAACCTCGGCCTCCCGGCCTTTTCCCATTCTGACATGATGTGACACCACCTGCTGGCGCAGCGTGTCATAGGTATCGAGCCCGACATAGTCGTCATCCGCACGCCAGATCACCGCCTGCTGCCCCGGCGGCAGCTTGCGCAGTTCCGGCACCCAGAGTTCGACGACGAAACGCCCGCGCGGCAGCAGATGGCGTGCGGCGTTGCGGAAGCACATGACCTGCTCGGACTGCGTGAGCAGGTTGGAGATCGTGTTGTAGACGAGATAGACCAGCGAATACTTTCCGGGAACGCGCGTCGTCGCCATGTCGCCGAGAATGACGGGAATGTTCGATTCGTCGGCCTTCGCCCGCAATTGCGCGATCATCGCCGCCGATGTTTCAATCCCCGTGACGGGAACGTCGCGCCGGCTGAGCGGCACCGCGACGCGGCCGGTTCCGATGGCAAACTCCAGCGCCCTGCCCCCTGCGGCGAGTTGCACGAGCTTCTGGACCGTCGGCTCCAGCACCTCCGGCGAGAACATGCCGGTTCCCGGCGTGTCGTAGGATTGCGCGGTCTCGCTGCCCCAGATCTCGTCCTGCTGCACGACCTTGCCCCTGCGGCTCCAGCCCGCGTCAGCGCGCCACGAACCTGTGTTGTGTGTCTCACGGGTCCGACGATGATGATGTGCCGGGCTTCTTCGCGTTTCAACGGTCTCGTTCTCTTGCTAGCCTTGCCCCACATGCGCCTCCTTCCGACGATTCTGCTCGTTCTGACGCTCGCCTCCTGCGGCGAGAGCTTCGACACCGATCAGCAGCGACTCTGCCGGCAGGCGATTCCGGCTCTGAATCCGCCGGGCACGGCCATTTCCATCGAGCGTGTCGGTGCGGGGCCGCGCGTCAACACGTTGCGCCTCAGCTATGTCGCCGGGCCCGCGACCGGGGCGGCCCGGCGGCGCAGCATCGACTGCCTGTTCGCGGGCGAGGGCCAGAGCCTGCAACGCGGCGCGCTGATCGGCATCGCCAGCGACGGGCAGCCGATGAGCGATGCGAGCTTCTACCTGCTGCGGCGCTTCTATCTGGAAAATCGCCAGGAGCCGCCGCCCGACCCCGGCGCGGCCCGGACGGACGCGTTGCCGGAGGTTTCCCCCGCACTGGCCTATGGGCTCCAGCAAGGCTTGAGCGCCCTGCCCTCGGCGGCGATCTATGCGCTCCTCGCCTGCGCCTATGCGCTGATCTACGGGCTGACCGGGCGCATCATCCTGAGCTTCGGCGAGTTCGCAGCCCTGGGCGCGCTGGCCGGCGTGGTCGGGGCGGCGCTGCTGGTGTCGTTTGCCGCATCGACACCGGCAAGCGGGCTGGCTGCGGCCTTCCTCGTGGCGAGTCTCGTCTGCGCCCTGCATGGCTTCGCCATGGGCCGCTTCCTGCTGCGCCCGCTCGCGAAGGCACGAGGTCAGCAGGTGCTGATCGCGACGATCGGGCTTTCCATCGCGCTGTCGGAATATCTGCGGCTGGCCCAGGGGCCCGATCTGCGCTGGCTGCCGCCCGTGTTCAACGAGCCGTGGGCGGTCGCTCAAGCCGGCAGCTTCACCGTCACCGTCACGCCGCTGGGGCTTGCCGTCGCCGTCGCGGGGTTTCTGGTCACACTGGGCCTGGTCCTTCTGATTGCCCGCTCGGCTTACGGCCGAGCCTGGCGCGCGGTCTCCGACGATGCGCGCACCGCCGCGCTGTTTGGTGTCGATGTCCGGGGCGTGCATGACAGGGCGCTGATCCTCGCCTGCTCGGCCAGCGGCATGGCAGGCGTCATCGTCACCGCGGTCTATGGCGGCATGGGTTTTGCGGGCGGGTTTTCGCTGGGCCTGAAGGCACTGGTCGGTGCGATCCTCGGCGGCATCGGCTCGCCCGCAGGGGCCGCTCTGGGCGGGCTTTGCATCGCGCTGTTCGAAGTGCTCTGGTCATCGACCATGCCGATCGAACAACGCGACATTGCCGTCTATGCGATCCTGGCCGTGGTGTTGATCCTGCGCCCCGGCGGTTTCTTCGGCGATGGCGCTCTGGCGAAGCGTCACGTCTGAGCTGCTCAGCATAGGAAACCCCGCCAAATGGAAGCCCTGCCATGAGCGAGCCCTTCGCGATCACGCCCGAGGATGTCGAGGACGCCGCGCGGCGCATCGACGGCCATGTGCTGCGGACGCCGCTGGTGCCAGCACCGCGTCTCTCCGAGCTGACGGGCGCGACCGTGCTGGTGAAGCACGAGAACATGCAGGCGACCGCCTCCTTCAAGGAGCGCGGGGCGGTCAACAAGCTTTTGTCGCTGGACGAGGGCGAACGCGAGGGCGGCGTCATCGCGATGTCGGCCGGCAACCATGCGCAGGCGGTCGCCTATCACGCGAGGCGCTTCGGCATCCCCGCGACGATCGTGATGCCAGAGACGACGCCGCTGGTGAAGGTCGAGAATACCCGCAGCCATGGCGCGCGCGTCGTCTTGCATGGCGAGACGCTCTACGAATCGGCGCAGAAGGCACGCGAGATCGCCGATGTTGAGGGCCTCGTGCTGGTCCACCCCTATGACGACCCGGCGATCATGGCCGGCCAGGGCACGATCGCCCGCGAGATGCTGGACGACGACCCCGATATCGACGTGCTGATCATTCCGCTCGGTGGCGGCGGGCTGATGGCCGGCAACGCGGTCGCAGCCAGGGCGTTGAAGCCCGGCATCGAGCTGATCGGCGTCGAGGCGGCCCTCTATCCCTCCTTCTTCAACGCCGTGAATGCGGAGGATCTGGCGATTGGCGGCGCGACGCTGGCCGAGGGCATCGCGGTGAAGACCGTCGGCGTCCAGACGTTGCCGATCGTCTCCAGCCTGGTTTCCGACATCGTGCTCGTCGGCGAGGACCTGATCGAGCGCGCCGTCTACGCCTATGCCAGTCTCCAGCACAGCCTGGCCGAAGGGGCGGGCGCCGCCGGGCTCGCGGCCATGCTGAAGGAGCCAGGGCGTTATGCCGGGCGCAAGGTCGGCCTCGTGCTCTGCGGCGGCAATATCGACACGCGCCTCCTGGCCGCGATCATGGTGCGCGAACTGGAACGCGAGAACCGCATCGTCGCCTTCCGCCTGACCACAAGCGACCGCCCGGGCCTGCTCGGCAAGGTCGCGAGCCTGCTCGGCGAACAGGGCGCCAACATCCTCGAGGTCAGCCATGGCCGGCTCTTCCTCGACGTGCCGGCCAAGGGCGTGACGCTCGACGTCACGGTCGAGACCCGGGGGGGCGATCATTCCGCCGCGATCGAGGCGGCCCTGCGCGAGGGCGGATTTGCAACCCATCGCGTGTTGCCGCGAGGACTCGTCTAGCATTTTGATGCGTTTTCTTCACGCGAGCCGGAGTCCACCTCGCTCAAAAACGCTTTCGCGAGGCCTTGCAGAACCGGGACGCTGATCAAACATGAAGGTAGTGGGCGGCGAAGCCCGCGCATGACAGGACCCGAACCGCCGATGACCGACACACGCTACAGCCAGTCCCCGATCGTCTCGGTCGGCGAGCGTCCCGTCCAGGACGTCAGCGGCGTGCTGGGTTCACGCATCTTCGCCTGGATCGGCGACATCATCATCCTCGCCATCCTGGGCACGCTGGTCTGGATCGCGCTCGGCATTCTGGGCATCGTGACATTCGGCGCGACCTGGCTGCTGATCCCGATCGCGACGGTGGCGACCGGGCTCGGCTATGCCGCCCTCACCATCGGCGGCCCCCGCCAGGCGACCTTCGGCATGCGCATGGCGGGTTTGCGGGTCGAGACCGCCAATGGCGGACGCCCCGATGGGCTGGCGGCAGCGGTGCACGCGCTGCTGTTTTATGTCGCCGCCGGCACGATCGGCCTCTGGGTGCTCGATATCCTGTGCGGCATGGTCCGCAGCGACCGGCGCCTGGGTCACGATCTGCTCACCGGTCTGGTCGTGGTCCGCGCCTGAGCGTGACGGCGCTTGTTGCCGTCGCGGCTGCTGCTACACTGAAACGCTGAGCCGTTTCCGGAGCAAGCCGAACGTGACGCGCCCGTTGCGGGACGCCCCGCAGTTCTTTCTGACGTCGCCGACCACGTGCCCCTATCTGCCAGGGCGCGAGGAGCGCAAGGTGTTCACGCATCTGGTCGGCGCGAGGGCACGCGACCTGAACGACGTGCTGAGCCAGGGCGGCTTTCGCCGTTCCCAGAGCATCGCCTATCGTCCGGCCTGCGAGACCTGCCGGGCCTGCGTCTCGGTGCGTGTGGTCGTCGATGATTTCCGGCCGTCGCGCAGCTTCAGGAAGGTCATGTCGCACAACAGCGACCTGATCGGCGAGACCCTGCCGCCGCGGCCGCGCTCCGAGCATTATTCGCTGTTCCGATCCTATCTCGACGAACGCCATCCGGACGGCGGCATGGCGACGATGTCGGCGCTCGATTTCGCGATGATGATCGAGGATACCCATGTCGAGACATCGCTGATCGAATACCGTCGGCGCGGGCCCGACAGCGGCTTCACCGGCCGTGGCCAGGGCGATCTCTTTGCGATGGCCCTGACCGACACGCTGAGCGACGGTCTCTCGATGGTCTATTCGGTGTTCGATCCGTCGCTGACTGCGCGCTCGCTCGGGACTTTCATGGTACTCGACCATATCGAGCGGGCACGCCGCTTACGGCTGCCTTACGTCTACCTCGGCTACTGGGTCGATGGCTCGCCCAAGATGGCCTACAAGGCGCGCTTCCAGCCGCAGGAGCGGCTGCTGCCCCAGGGCTGGGAACGCGGCGGCTGAGGCCACCGCTCCGGGGGGTCGATGCCTTGCCCCCGGCTTATCTGCAGCCCGGTCTTGCGCTGGTCCCGATCTCGTCGTCGGCATGGTGACAGTCCATCCCGGGGCAAGTTCTCTGTCCGAGGGGACGATGCGCGTCCTGAAGCTCAAGATCAGGCTGTCCCGAGCAGGGACGCGCCACAAATCCGCGACATTCACACGACCTCATGCTAGCCTGATGGTTGTCGTGCGCGGGTCTGCTGCGGCAACATGGCAAGGATGCTCGAACGTGAGATTTCCGCTTCTCTCCGGCGCGCTCTGCGCGGCAGCGCTGTTTGCCGGCGATGCCCGGGCGCAATCCTGGCTACCGTTCACCGGCTTTGCACCGCTCCCCTCCTTCGCCTGGTCGGAGCCGACGCTTTCGCCCGGCGGGGTCAAGTGGGACGGCTCCTATGCCCGGATCTCGACAGGCTTCCAGGTCAGCAGTTCCCGGAGAATGGGGACCAGCGCCGGTCCGACCTTCGGGCTCGAGGCCGGCACGATGAAGCGCGAGGGCGATTTCGTCTACGGCATCGTCGGCGCCATCGACTACATGCCGGCGCTGGGAGGCTACGGCACGCCGGGCTTCGGGCAGGTCGGCTATACCCGCGACTTTGCAGGCGCCTTCCAGATCAAGACCGGAGTGCTGGTGACGCCCGACGTGCTCGTCTACACCAAACTCGGCATGTCGGCCGCCAGCGAGACCATGAGATTTGGCGCAACTCCCTGGTCGGCGCCGTTCAATCGCAACGACATCCTGGTCCGTCCGGAAGCGCGCGCAGGCGTCGAATGGGCGGTGACGAACAACCTCACGCTCGGCGTGGAAGTCGGCGTCGTCGGCCAGGCGATCCGCTGAGGATTTGATTCAAGCGGTTGCGAGGGTGATTCCGGACATCAGTACAAGCCATTGATAGAAAACGTCATTCTCGGGCTTGATCCGAGAATCTTATGACCAACCATCTCTGGTTTGAGAGATGGTCGGGTCAAGCCCGAGCATGACGCATTTCCATTATCCCCCGAACCTGTTGTTCTTCGGGAAGCCCTTCGGCGGCAGTCGGCCGGCTTCGCCGCGGTGGCCGAGCCATTCCAGCAACTCGCTCTGCGCAACCGTCCAGGTCCGGCCCGAGGTGTCGCGCCAGGTCAGACCGTCGGCGAGCTTGAAGACCTTGGCGTCGGAGACGCCGCCATCCTTGTAGCGCTGGAGCCGCACGCCCTTGCCGCGCCCCATCTCGGCGATTTCGGAGAGCGGGAAGCAGATCAGTTTGCGGTTCTGGCCGATGATCGCGACATGATCGCCTTCCGCCGGCGTGGCCAGAAGCGCCTCGGCCGGCATATCGACATTCAGCACCTGCCGGCCTTTTCGGGTGTTGGCGACAATGTCGTCGGTCGGTGCGACGAAGCCGCGCCCGTCCGTCGTGACCATCAGCAGCTTGAGGCCCGGCCTGTACGGGAACGCCGCGACGATCTCGGCATGCTCCTCCAGCTCGATCATCAGCCGGATCGGATCGCCGAAGCCGCGCCCGCCCGGCAGTTTCGCGGCCTCCAGCGTGAAGACCTTGCCGTTCGAGGCGAGGACGAGGAGCTTCGCGGTCGTCTCGGTGAAGAAGGCCATCCGCAGGCCGTCATCGCCCTTGAAGGTCAGCGTCGACTGGTCCTGGACATCGCCCTTGAGCGCGCGGATCCAGCCCCTCTTCGAGATCACCACCGTGACGGGCTCGCGCTCGACCATCGCCTGGGCCAGATCGATATCGGTGGTGTCGGGCATGTCGGCGAAGGTCGTGCGGCGCTTGCCGATCGCGGTCTCGGGCCCAAACAGCTTCTTCACGGCACGGATGTCGTGCTGGATCAGCTTCCACTGCACCGGCTCGGATGCCAGGAGATCCTCGATCTGGCCCTTCTCGATGGTGAGTTCGTCGAGTTCGGTCTTGAGCGCCATCTCTTCCAGCTTGCGCAGGGCGCGCAGGCGGGTGTCGAGAATGGCGTTGGCCTGGATTTCCGTAAGCTCGAAGAAGCGCATCAGCTCGATCTTGGGCTCGTCCTCCTCGCGGATGATCTTGATGACGCGGTCGAGGTCGAGATAGACGATCAGCAGGCCGCGCAGGATTTCGAGCCGCTTCTCGATCTGGCCCAGCCGGAAGCGCGAGCGCCGCAGCAGCACGTCGCGGCGGTGGTCGAGCCAGGCGCGCAGCGCCTCGTTCAGCCCGAGCACGCGCGGCACCAGCCCGCCGGTCAACACGTTCATGTTCATCGAGATGCGCGCTTCCAGCTCGGTCAGCCGGAAGAGTGACTCCATCATGAGCGTGGGATCGACGTTGCGGGCGCGCGGCTCGATGACGACGCGGATGTCCTCCGCCGATTCGTCGCGGATATCGGCGACGAGCGGCAGCTTCTTCTCGTTGAAGAGCTCGGCGATCTTCTCGATCAACCGGCCCTTCTGCACCATGTAGGGGATTTCGGTGACGATCACGACCCAGGTGCCGCGGCCGAGATCCTCGACATGCCAGCGCGCCCGGGTGCGGAAGGCGCCGCGCCCGGTGCGATAGGTCTCGGCCATCGAAGCGCGGCTCTCGACGATGACGCCGCCGGTGGGGAAATCGGGCCCCTGCACGAAGGTCATCAACTGCTCGGACGCGGTATCGGGATGCTGGATCAGATAC
>QBLV01000022.1:23703-27269 GCA_003241815.1 Hyphomicrobiales bacterium
ATCAGATACAGCGCGGCGTCGCAGAGTTCGGCGGCGTTGTGGGGGGGAATCGAGGTCGCCATGCCGACCGCGATGCCCTGAGAACCATTGGCGAGCAGGTTCGGGAAGGCGGCGGGGAGCACGATCGGCTCCTCGTCCTCGCCATTATAAGTCTCGCGGAAATCGACCGCGTCCTCGTTGATGCCGTCCAAAAGCAGCCGGGCGACCTCGGTCATGCGCGCTTCGGTGTAGCGGTAGGCGGCGGCGTTATCGCCGTCGATATTGCCGAAATTGCCCTGGCCGTCGACGAGCGGGTAGCGCTGGGCGAAATCCTGCGCGAGGCGCACCAGCGCGTCATAGACCGACTGGTCGCCATGCGGATGGAACTTGCCGATGACGTCGCCGACGATGCGGGCGCATTTCTTGTGGACCTGGCCGGGATCGAGCCGCAACAGCCGCATCGCATGCAGGATGCGGCGATGGACCGGCTTCAGCCCGTCGCGCGCATCGGGCAGCGCACGGTGCATGATCGTGGAGAGCGCATAGGCGAGATAGCGCTCCTCGAGCGCCGTCTTCAGATCGATGCGCTCGGATTCATCCTCCGGCGGCGGATCGACCGGCTTCCCCATGGCGTGCTCACCCCAGCTGTCATTTCGTCCGCGCCTCTATCGCACGGCGCGAATCGCCCCGCTAGAACGATGGCGGGCGATATCCCCCTATGCAATCGATCGCTACGCGCGAAAGACCGACGGAGAGCCGCATGACGGGCCATGATCACAGCGCGGATAACGACATCTGCACCCTCACGGGGCGGTCCCTGTCGAAACGCGAGCTCGTCAGCCTCGATGCGCTGCGGCCGGCGCTCGCAGATGCGATCCGGCAGGACCATCCGGAGGTGCCGGCCCATGCGCTAATCGCGCAGGACCAGGTCGCGCTCTACCGCTCCCGCTACGTCAACGCGATGTTGGCGAGCGAACGTGGCGAGATAAACGACCTCGACCGGCAAGTCGCCGAAAGCCTAGCCCGCTCCGAACTGATCACCAAAAACACCGATGACGAGATCGACCGCGACAGGACCTTCGGCCAGCGTCTGGCCGACCATGTCGCCAGCTTTGGCGGAAGCTGGGCCTTCCTGATCTCGTTTGGGATCGTCATCGCGTTCTGGATGTCGATCAACCTTTTTGGGGCCACCCATTTCGACCCCTATCCCTTCATCCTGCTCAACCTTCTGCTGTCCTGCGTCGCCGCCGTGCAGGCGCCGGTCATCATGATGAGCCAGCAGAGGCAGGAGGAGAAGGACCGCGCCCGCTCTCGCAACGACTACCAGATCAACCTCAAGGCAGAGTTGGAAATCCGGCATCTGCACGAGAAGATGGACCATCTGGTCAACCGGCAATGGCAGCGGCTGGCCGAGATCCAGGAGGTCCAGATCGAGCTGCTCCAGGAACTGCGCAGCGCTCAGACCTCCGATGCCAAAGCTGCCCGCGCCGCGATCTCGACCAGCCGCGCCCGCTCGGGCGGCTCCGCCAAGCCACGCGGCTCGAAGACGTGACGGCGCAGGAAATAGCCGGTGAGGGCGAAGCCGGCAGCGAGATCGGCTGGCGTTGGCTGCCGCGCGCCCTGTCCTTCGCTGAGGAAGGGCGGCAGCGTCAGCAGCCGGTCGCGCCAGGGCTCGGCTTCCTTGCGGCTGACGGCCTTGCCCGATTTGGGAGAGACATGGCTGAGGTCGTCGGGCGAGCCGGTGACGGCGCAGCGCGCGAGGTCCAGCCCGAAACCGAGTTCGGCCAGCATCGCCACCTCGAAGCGCACGACCAGCGCCGGCGCCAGGCGCGGTTCGTGCAGATGCTCGACCATCACGGAAAGCGCCTCGTGCAGCCCCGGATGCGGATCGCGCTCCGGCAGCAGCCGCAGCAGGCCTGAGATCGTCGCCAGCCCATACAGCGCAACTGGCGCTTCGATCAGCCTCGCCGCATGCGAGGCCAGAAGCTCGACCTTGTATTCGCCGAGATGCTCGTCGAGCCTCGCCCGCCAGGTCAGCGAGACGGCATTGCCGGGCTGGAGCACCGGCTGCTGCTTCGCCGAGCGGCCGCCGCGCACCAGGCCGAGATGGCGGCCATGGTCCCGCGTCATCGCCTCCAGGATCACGGCGCTCTCGCCATGCCTGCGGACGCCGATGATCGTGGCCTCGTCGCTCCATTCCATGGGAAGGGTTTAGGGCGGCACGCGCCAGGCTGCAATTTCATGCGCCATGTCATCGTTACGCGCGACGTCATGCCGGCCGCAGCGAAGCGGAGCGCCGGGATCCATCATAGGTCGCCGTCGTGCCTTACGATGGATCCCGGAGCTGCGCCGCTTCGCGGCTTGTCCAGGATGACGCAGCGGTTGTTGAGCGCGAGCGGCAATCCTAAGCCACATATTGCGCAACGCCGCCCCCGAACGACCAGTCCTCGCGCTTGACCTCGACCAGGCTGATGAAGATGTCGTCGGGCTTCAGGCCGGGCTCGCGCTGCAGGTTCTCAGCGATCGCGGCGTAAAGCGCCTTCTTCTGGGTCACGCCGCGCGTGTTGGCGACGGTGAGCTGAACGATTACCAGCCCGGCCGAACGCTCGAATCCGAAAAAATTGGCGTCGAAGACGAACTCGTCGGCGTCGTGCTGGTGGACGACGGCGAAGAGATCGTTCTCCGGCACCTCGAAGGTCGAGCGCAGGGCACGATAGACGCCATCGACGATGGCAGCGGGATGCGAAGCCGGGCGGCCGCGACGCATCGAAATCCGGATCAGAGGCATGACAGGCTCCAAGGGCAAGGCAAGGCGGTACGCCCCGCGAACATGTCGAAACTAGACTTGGCCCCACGATCGGAAAACGGTATCTATGATGATATCAGCGATACGGATTTGCGATTGATCATGAGCGCGACCCTGGACCTCGACGCCGTCGCAGCCTTTCTGCAGACGGCGGAGCTCAACAGCTTCACCCGCGCCGCCGAGGCGCTGGGAACGGCACAGTCGCTCGTCAGCACGCGGATCAGGCGGCTGGAGGAAGGGCTTGGCCAAACGCTGCTGCAGCGGCACCCCCGGCTGGTTCGGCTGACGTCGGAAGGAGAGCGCTTCCTGCCAGCGGCACGCGAGCTGATGGCGGCGCATGACCGCGCGCTCGGGGCCTTCCGGCAACCCGGCGAGCGCATTGCCATCGGCATCAGCGAACAGGCTGTCGGTGCCGAGATTCCCGCCGTGCTGGGCAGGTTGTCGGCCCTGCATCCAGGTATCGTGATTAATCTCAGGATCGAGCCGTCGCGGGCGCTGGAAGCGGCGTTCGAGCGCGGCGAGCTCGATGTCGCGATCGTCCGCCGCCTCGGTGCCGGCCGCACCGGCGAGGTGCTGCGCAAGGACGCATTCGGCTGGTTCGCGGCCGACGGCCTGCTGCACCGACCAGACGAGCCCCTGCCGCTGGTCAGCCTGATCGCCGAGTGCTGGCTGCGACAGCACGGCATCGACGCGCTGAACCGCGCCGGGCTCGCCTGGCGCGAAGCCTTCATCGGCGGCGGCATGGCGGCGGTCCTGGCGGCCGTGCCCGGAGGCCTCGGCG
>QBLV01000022.1:27279-47492 GCA_003241815.1 Hyphomicrobiales bacterium
GATGTCGTGCTGCGCAGCCAGGTTTCGACGCCACGCGCGGGTGCCTTCGTCAGAACGCTCGCCGCCGCCTTCAGGGGGCCGGGCGGGGTGTAAGGCGCCCTACCCAACCACCCGCTCGACCCTGCTGATCACCCGCTTCTCGCGCAACTCGCTGATGATGGCGCTGAGATGCTTCAGGTCCCAGACCGTCAGGTCGATGATGACGTTGGTGAAGTCCTGGTTCGGGCGGTTCATCGCGACCGCGTCGATGTTGCCGTCATGCTCGGCGATGGTGGTGGTGACCTGCGCCAGCGAGCCGGGTTCGTTGATCGAGTGCAGCGAGATGCGCGCCGGGAAGCGCTGCGGCACCTTGTCGTCGAGGTCCCAGCGTACATCGAGCCAGCGCTCCGGCTCGTTGTCGAAGGCGGCCAGCGCGGAGGACTGGATTGGATAGATGGTCACCCCCTCGCCGGGCGTCAGGATGCCGACGATGCGGTCTCCCGGCACGGCCCCGCCATCGGGCGCGAAGCGCACCGGCAGGTCGCCGCCGAGGCCGCGGATCGGGATGGCATCGTCGCCGGGCACCTCGCCCGGCAGCTTGAACTTCAGGTTCTCACCCTGGCGCAGCTCGAACCAGCCCTTGCCGCCGCCGGTCGTCGCGCCGGCCGCTCTGGGATCGGGCGCGCCACGCTTCTCGGGTTCGAGATCGGGATAGACCGCCTTGACCACGTCGCCGGAATACATCTCGCCGCGCCCGACAGCTGCCAGCACGTCGTCGATCGCCGTCCGGGCCAGTCGCTTGAGCGCGGCCTTGAGCTTCTCGTCGGTAAAGGGCCGCTCGGCCCGGCTGAAGGCGCGCTCCAGAATCTGGCGGCCGAGACCGGAATACTGACGGCGCACGGCGGTGCGGGTGGCGCGCCGGATCGCGGCGCGGGCCTTGCCCGTCACCACCAGCGATTCCCAGGCGGCCGGCGGCGTCTGACCCTCGGCGCGGGTGATCTCAACCTCGTCACCATTGGCGAGTTCGGTCAGGAGCGGCGCGATACGGCCGTTGATCTTGGCGCCAACGGCGCTGTTGCCGACATTGGTATGGATCGCATAGGCGAAATCGATCGGCGTCGCGCCGCGCGGCAGGGCGATCAGCCGGCCCTTGGGCGTGAAGCAGAAGACCTGGTCATGGAAGAGTTCGAGCTTGGTGTGCTCGAGGAACTCCTCGGGACTGTCGCCCTCGGCCAGCAAATCGACCGTGCGGCGCAGCCACTGATAGGCCCGGCTCTCATCGGCATATTGCGCGAGTTCGGTGGTGCGCCCGTCCTTGTAATGGGCGTGGGCGGCGATGCCGAATTCGGCGATGCGGTCCATGGTGTCGGTGCGGATTTGCAGTTCGACGCGGCTGTGGCCGGGCCCGACGACGGTGGTGTGGATCGAGCGATAGTCGTTTTGCTTGGGCGTCGAGATGTAGTCCTTGTAGCGGCCCGGCACCATCGGCCAGGTCATGTGGACGATGCCGAGCACCCGGTAGCAATCCTCCGGCTTCTCGACGATGACGCGGAAGCCGAAAATGTCCGAGAGCTGTTCGAAGGAGATGGATTTGCGCTCCATCTTCTTCCAGATCGAATACGGACGCTTGCGGCGGCCCGAGACCTCCGCCTGGATGCCGCTGGCGGCGAGCTTGTCCTTCAGATCCTTCTCAATCTCGCCGATGACCTGGCCTTCGCGCTCGGTGACCTCCTCCAGCCGCTTGGTGACGGTCTCATGCGCCTCCGGCTTGATGTGGCGGAAGGCGAGTTCCTCCAGCTCCTCGCGCAGCTCCTGCATGCCCATGCGGCCGGCGAGCGGGGCATAGATTTCGGCCGTTTCCTCCGCGATGCGCAGGCGTTTCTCGGGCGCCATGAAATGGAGCGTGCGCATGTTGTGAAGCCGGTCGGCGAGCTTGACCAGAAGGACGCGGACATCGTCGACGATGGCGAGCAGGAGCTTGCGGAAATTCTCGCCCTGGGCCGCCTTTTTGGAGACGAGGTCGAGCTTCTTGATCTTGGTCAGCCCGTCCACCAGCCGGCGGATATCGGGCCCGAACATGCTCTCGATCTCTTCGAGCGTGGCCGCCGTGTCCTCGACTGTGTCGTGCAGGACGGCGGCGACGATCGTCGCATCGTCGAGCTTCAGATCGGTCAGGAGCGCGGCGACTTCGAGCGGATGGGCGAAGAACGGGTCGCCCGAGGCACGCTTCTGGGTGCCGTGCGCGCGCATGGCATAGACATAGGCCCGGTTGAGCAGGTCCTCGTCGGTATTGGGGTTGTAGCTGCGAACCCGGTCGACGAGTTCGTATTGCCGCATCATGCCCATGCGGGCCCTCTGTCACGCCTGCCTAATCTGGAAGCATTCAATATCGGCGCGGGGTTGACGGGCAGCAAGGCGTATTCTCGCGGGCGGGCATGAAAAAGCCCGGCAGTGCCGGGCTTTAATCGAAGTGGTGAAGAGACCGTAGCAGATCAATCCTCGTCGTCGGCGCTCTCGGTCGGCGGCACGAGGCCGTCGAGGCCGCGCAGAAGGTCGTCCTCGCTCATGCGGTCGAACTGGACCTCCGAATCGGGGGCAGAGCCTGCGGGCACCGAGTGGGTGAGCAGCGGCACGGTCTCGGCCTCCGGCTCGTCGACCTCGACATGCTTCTGCAGCGAGTGAATCAGGTCTTCTTTCAGGTCTTCGGGCTTGAGCTTCTCGTCGGCGATCTCGCGCAGCGCGACGACGGGGTTCTTGTCGTTGTCGCGGGAGACGAGGATCGCCGACCCCGACTGGATCATCCGCGCGCGATGGCTGGCGAGGAGAACCAGCTCGAAGCGGTTGTCGACCTTGTCGATGCAATCCTCAACGGTAACGCGAGCCATGGCGCGGCTCCTTCTGATCTTTAGCGATGCAGGGAAGATGATGTGAGCCGGCCTTACAGCCAAAGCGCGCGAGATGCAAGATTGAGCGAAGGGCTCGGCGAGATCGAGCGTGCCCCATGGAACCTGGCGGATCAGCTGCGCATCCGCCTGACCATCTCGTCGATGCCGGGCTCGCGATGCCCGCTGCCATCGGCCAGAACCTCCATCGCAGGCAGTTCGTGAGGTGCGAGCTCGGCAAAACGCATGCGCATCGTCGTCGCGACGCCCTCGCCGAAGGCGATGGCCTCGCGATTTCCCACGGAGGACAGGAATTTGAGCGTGCTCGCGGAGGCGTCCGAGATGGCGGCCCGGATGATCTGCTGGTCAATCTCGTTGGCGAGCCGCATCGCGAAGATCGTCGAGCATTGCGACAGGATGGTCGGGTCGAGTTCGCCCGGGCGTTGCGTCACCACACCGAGATAGGCGCCGTATTTGCGGCCCTCCTTGGCGATGCGCGCGATGGCCTGCCTCGTCGGCAGGAAGCCGAGCGACAGGTCTGCGGGCACGTAGCGATGCGCCTCCTCGCAGAGCAGCAGGATCTCATAGGTGCCCTGGCTCGCCATGGCGAGATCGAAGGCCATGCGCGCTAGCACGGACGCCACCGCATCGACCACCTCCGAGGGCAGCCCACCGAGCTGGAACACCGTGATCGGCCGGCCATGATGCGGGACGCGGAAAATCTGGGCCACCACGGGGGCCATCGTCTCCATCATGTTGGCGCGGGCGAACATGAACTGGTAGCGCGGATCGGCATGCAGGGTCTCGAGCCGGACCTTGAGCGAGCGCAGCGCGCCGCGCGGCCAGCGGACCTCGTGCAGCCCGATCAGCTCATCGACGATGTGCAGCGCGTCGGTGATGCGATAGGGCGTCGGCATGTCGCTGGCGCTGCCGCTTCCCACCTCGCGACGCCCGAGCCCGGAGTCGAGCGGACGCTTCAGCAGGCTGGAATTGATGTCGCGCATGGGGTTGCGCTCGCTGCCGCCGCGGTAGCGCTCGCGGGCCAGTCCCACGACCTCGCGCAGGATGTCGGCCTCCTCCGCGAAGGCCGCGCGACCGCGGAAGACGACCTCGGCGAACTCCTCCAGCTTGAACATCCAGAACGGCAGATCGAGCCGCTCGGCATCGATCGACAAGGAACGGTCCGGGAAGGCGCTGGAGTACTCGTTGTGCGGATCGAGGATCAGCACGCGCAGGCGCGGCCGCGCTGCGATCGCCTTGCGCAGCAACAACGCCACCGCGCTCGACTTGCCGACGCCGGTGGTGCCGAGCAGGGCAAAATGGCGCGACAGCATGTCGTCGATGCAGATCGTCGCGGGAATCGAGGCATCCTGCGTCAGCGTGCCGATCGCGACACCGTTGCGCGTGCCGAGATCATGCACCATCGCGAGATCGCCCGTGCGGATGCGGTGGGCGATGGCGCCGATCGGTGGATAGGTCGAAATACCGCTGTCGAAACGGGGGGCTCCATCGCCGCCCTCGGTGACCTCGCCGAGCAGCTCGACCTGAATGTGAATGACGTTGTCGCTCGCCTCGTCCCAGACCGGATTGACGGCGCGCATCTCGTAGACGAGGCCGACGATGCGGGTCTTGCCGAGGTTGATCGAGATCATCCGGCCGACAGTCCAGGATTCGGGGCCAAGCCGGGCCATGCCGGCCACCGTGCTGGCGATGGTCGCGCGCGCGCCGTCGCAGGACACGACACGCCCGATCGCGCGCTCGGCATCCTGGCTCAGGTCACGCCTGTCCGGCGCGATATCGCTCTCGAAGAGCCCCGTCTTCACAGCAAGCTGCACGTTCAACGTCCCGCCTTCCGGCCTGTCCCCCGACGAGGAAGGCTACGGCGAAGCCCTTTATGATAGCCTTCATCTGCCGACATTCGCGCTCAGGCTTTGATGGCGCGGTTACCAAATCGCGAAGACCGCGTGCCGCCCGGTCGCCGATCGATCACGAAACGTGGCCTTCCGCATGACAATCCGTGCCTTGAGCCGATGCCGCATCTTCGTCTATGCCGCATCATCTTCACTGAATTCACGGCATCGATTTCGAGGGAGCGATCCATGGCTGACCGGCTGCGACTGGGCGTGAACATCGATCACGTCGCGACCGTGCGGAATGCGCGGGGCGGCGCGCTGCCCGACCCCGTCCGTGCCGCGCATCTGGCGATCGCGGCCGGTGCCGACGGCATCACGGCGCATCTGCGCGAAGACCGCCGCCATATCCGCGACGCCGACATGGAGCGCCTCGCCGCCGAGCTGACCAGGCCGCTGAATTTCGAGATGGCGTCGACGCAGGAGATGCTTGCTTTGGCCGAGCGGCTGAAGCCGCATGCGGCCTGTCTGGTGCCCGAAAAGCGCGAGGAACGCACCACGGAAGGCGGCCTCGACGTCGTCGGCCAGGAAGCCGCGCTGGTGCCGGTCGTGGCGCGGCTCAAGGCGGCCGGCTGCCGCGTCTCGCTGTTCATCGAGGCCGATGCGGCCCCGGTCGCTATGGCGGCTAAGCTCGGCGCGCCGGTGGTCGAGCTGCACACCGGAAGCTGGTGCGAGGCCGTGGTCGGCGGCGAGCGCGACAAGGCTGAAGCCGAGTTCCGGCGTCTTGCCGAGGGCGCGGCGCTCGCAGCCTCGCTCGGGCTCGAAGTCCATGCCGGGCACGGGCTCGACTACGACACCGCACGGCAGTTGGCGGCCGTGCCCGCGTTCGTCGAGTTCAACATCGGCCATTTCCTGATCGGCGAAGCGATCTTCATCGGTCTCGACGCCGCGATCGCACGGATGCGGCAGGCGATGGACGAGGGCCGCGCCGGCGCGTAAGTCGGTGCCATGATCCTCGGCATCGGCTCCGACCTCTGCGATATCGACCGCATCGCCAAATCGCTCGCACGCTTCGGCGAGCGCTTCACGCATCGCGTCTTCACGCAGGGCGAGCGCGCCAGATCCGACCGGCGCGCGACCCGAGCGGCCTCCTATGCGCGGCGCTTCGCGGCCAAGGAAGCCTGCTCCAAGGCGCTCGGCACGGGCTTACGCGCCGGTGTGTTCTGGCGCGACATGGAGGTGGTCAACCTGCCCAGCGGCGCGCCGACGATGCGGTTGACCGGCGGCGCGGCCGAGCGGCTGAGGGCGATGACGCCCGATGGCCATGAGGCCATCGTGCATCTCTCGATGACCGACGACCCGCCGATGGCCCAGGCTTTCGTGGTGATCGAAGCGCGGGCCGTGGCCGGCCAGGAGGCCGGCCACGCGTGACGCCCCGTCATTTCTGCGGGGCGGTGCCCACCACCTGTCCACGCGGCTCGTCGCTGAGCCAACGATAGAGTAGCCCGCCGAGCGCACCGCCGATCAACGGCGCCACCCAGAACAGCCAGAGCTGCTGTAGCGCCCAGCCACCGACGAAAAGCGCCGGGCCGGTGCTGCGCGCCGGATTCACCGAGGTATTGGTCACCGGGATGCTGACGAGATGGATCAGGCACAGGCCCAGCCCGATCGCCAGCGGCGCAAAGCCCACCGGCGCCTTGCCGTGCGTTGCCCCCATGATGATGAAAAGGAACATCATCGTCATCACGATCTCGGTGAGGAAGCTGGCGAAGAGGCTGTATTTGCCCGGCGAGTGATCGCCATAGCCGTTTGAGGCGAAGCCCTTGGCGAGGTCGAAACCCGGCGCCCCGCTGGCGATAAGGTAAAGCATGCCAGCCGCCACGACGCCGCCGACCACCTGCGCCACGACATAGGGCAGGATCTGGCTGGTCGGGAAGCGCCCGCCCGCCGCGAGACCGACCGTGACGGCCGGATTGAGATGGCAGCCCGAGATGTGGCCGATGGCATAGGCCATGGTGACGACCGTCAGGCCGAAGGCGAGCGAGACACCGAGCAGGCCGATACCGACCTCCGGGAAGCCTGCCGCGATGACCGCACTGCCGCAGCCGGCAAAAGTCAGCCAAAAGGTGCCGATCGCCTCGGCAGCGTATTTTTTTCCGTTCATGATCATCCCCCCAACAGAATCGTGACGCGATGGTGCCCCCTGCGCCAAACGCGGTCAATTGCCGCACCGCGTCTCTGCATTGGGTGCGGCGCAGGTGAACTTCCCTGTCGCCGCTGCGTTGCAACATGAATGTCCGCCACTCAGGGGAGAGCATGAACCAGACCACGACCTGGCTCGGCGAAACGCTTCTGCTCGTGCCGTCCTGGCTCGTCAGCCTCGCCATCTTCGCCTGCGCGATCGCGCTGGCACTCTGCATCCACCGGGTGGTCTTCGCGGTCGTGAAACGGCTCGTCGCGCGGATGGACCTGTTCTGGCGCTCGCTGGTCTCGCGCACCCGTGGGCCGACGCGATTTGCGGTCATCACCGTGGCCCTGGGCTTCGCCGCGAGCGTCTCTCCGCTGACCAGCGAACAGGCAACGCTGACCCGGCAGTTGCTGCTGCTCTGCTTCATCGCGCTTATCGGCTGGATCGCGAAGACGGCGCTGCACATCTGGACGACGGTCTATCTGCGACGCTTCAAGCTCGACGCCGACGACAATCTGCTGGCGCGCAAGCACGTCACGCAGACGCGTATCCTGCGCCGCGTCGGCGACATCATGATCGTCATCGTCGGCGTCTCGGCCATGCTGATGAGCTTCGACGGCGTCCGGCAATATGGCGTCAGCCTTCTCGCCTCGGCAGGGGCGGCGGGCCTCGTCATCGGCCTGGCGCTGCAGCCCCTGCTAAAGAACATTTTTGCCGGCATTCAGCTCGCGGTGACGCAGCCGATCCGCATCGACGACGCGCTCCTGGTCGAGGGCGAATGGGGCAATGTCGAGGAGATCACCTCGACTTATGTGGTCATTCGGCTGTGGGACTGGCGTCGGATGATCCTGCCGCTGAGCTACTTCATCGAAAAACCGTTCCAGAACTGGACCCGCGACAACGCGGCGCTGATCGGCACAGTGATGCTGTATCTCGATTACGAGACGCCGATCGATGCGGTGCGTGCCAAGGTCGAGGAGATCGCCGCCGCCTCGCCGCTCTGGGACAAGCGCGTCGTCAGCGTTCAGGTCACGGATTTCCGTCAGTCGACCATGGAAGTTCGCATACTGGTCAGCGCCAAGACCTCGCCGCGCGCCTTCGACCTGCGCTGCCAAGTCCGTGAGGCATTGATCGCCTTCCTGCAGAAGGAGCACCCGCGCGCCCTGCCCCGCTTGCGCGCAGAGGCCCCATCCGACCATCACGGCGTGCGGCCTCCGGCACTGGCAGCGACGGAGCTCGCGGCGCATTGAGACAATGCGGGGGAATCCGACGCAGGACTGCCTGTCACGCCAAAATCCGCGGCAGCGTCCCAGCGTTCCGCGCCGTTGTCTGTGAAGCGACATTCCGCTAGACCGCGCGCTGGACCATCGTCCCAGGAGCGCCCGCGTGGCCAACGACGTCGAAGCCAAGACCAAGAACAAGGCTGCCAATGACGAGGGCGGCGTCCTCGAGACGATCAAGGTCGTCGTCCAGGCGCTGTTGATAGCGCTGGTGATCCGGACGCTGCTGTTCCAGCCCTTCAACATCCCCTCGGGATCGCTCATCCCGACGCTGCTGATCGGCGACTATCTCTTCGTCTCGAAATACACCTATGGCTATTCCAAGCACTCGATCCCGTTCAGCCCGCCGCTGTTCGACGGCCGGGTCTGGGCGGCGGAGCCCAAGCGCGGCGACATCGCCGTGTTCAAGCTGCCCACCGATAATTCGACCGACTACATCAAGCGCGTCATCGGGCTGCCGGGTGAGCGCATCCAGATGATCGACGGCATCCTCCACATCAACAACGTCGCCGTGAAGCGCGAGCGCATCAGCGACTATGTCACCACCGACAACTGGGGCCGCAGCGCACCGGTGATCCACTACCGCGAGACCCTGCCCAACGGCGTCTCCCACGAAATCATCGAGCGCGAGGGCGACACCGGCAGCTTCGACAACACGCCTGTTTTCGTCGTGCCCGCCGGACATTTCTTCATGATGGGTGACAACCGCGACAATTCGCTCGATTCGCGCGATCGCAGCGTCGGCTTCGTGCCGTTCGAGAATTTCGTCGGCCGCGCCGAGATCATCTTCTTCTCGATCGAGGACGGCGCCTCGGCCTGGAAGCTGTGGGAATGGCCCTGGACGGTGCGTTGGAATCGCCTGTTCAGCGCGATAAAGTGAGCAAGGCCGGCGACAGCGGTCGCAAGGCGCCCGACACGGCCCGCCTGCAAGCGACGCTCGGGCATGTCTTTGCCGATCAGGGGCTTCTGACCACCGCCCTCACCCATATGAGCGCGGAAGGCCCGCGTCTCAAAAGCTATCAGCGGCTGGAATTTCTCGGCGACCGCGTGCTGGGCCTCAGCATCGCCGACATGCTGTTCGTCCGCTACCGCCAGGCCGAGGAAGGCGACATGTCGCGACGGCTGGCCGATCTCGTCCGCAAGGAGACCTGCGCCGAGGTCGCGCTCGCCTGGGATCTCGGCCACTATATGAAGCTGGGCGAGGGCGAAATCCTCGCCGGCGCACGCAAGAACAAGGCGATCCTCGCCGATGCCTGCGAGGCGATCATCGGCGCCGTCTTCATCGACGGCGGCTATGAGGCAGCCCGCCGTCTGGTCGAGCGCGCCTTCGGCGAGCGCCTGCTCAAACCCGTGCGGCCCTTGCGCGACGCCAAGACGGCGCTGCAGGAATGGGCGCAGGGCCAAGGCTACCCGACGCCGACCTATACGGAGCGCGGTCGCTCGGGGCCGGACCATGCACCGGTGTTCCGCGTTGCGGCGCGCATCGCAGGTCTTGTCGATGCCGAGGCGCAGGGCACCTCAAAACGGCTGGCCGAACAGGCGGCGGCCGAAGCCTTCCTGCGGCGAGAAGGCCTGTGGAGTGAAACGATGGAGAGCGACAATGGTTGAAGCGGAGATGGGCCCGAGCGCCCCTGCGCCGACGCGCTGCGGCTTCGTCGCGCTGATCGGCGCCCCCAATGCCGGCAAGTCGACGCTTTTGAACCAGTTGGTCGGGGCCAAGGTTTCGATCGTCTCGCGCAAGGTGCAGACGACGCGGACCCAGGTGCGCGGCATTGCGCTGTCGGGCCCGGCGCAGGTGATCTTCGTCGATACGCCTGGCATCTTCCAGCCCAAGCGACGGCTCGACCGCGCCATGGTAACGAGCGCTTGGGGCGGCGCCACCGATGCCGACCTGATCGGCGTGCTGATCGATGTCGAGCGCTTCGACAACGAGGAGAACACGCGCCTGCTGGAGAAGCTCGCCGAACTGAAGCAGCCGAAGTTCCTGATCCTCAACAAGATCGACGTCATCGCCAAGGACAAGCTGCTCGAGATCACCACCAAGGTGAACGAGCAGGGGAACTTCGAGTCCACGTTCATGATCGCGGCTCTGACTGGCTATGGCGTCAAGGACATCATGACCTGGCTGGAAACGCGCCTGCCCTACGGCCCCTGGCTCTATCCGGAAGACCAGATCTCGGATGCGCCTTTGCGCTTCCTCGCCGCCGAGATCACCCGCGAGAAGATCTTCGAGCGGCTGCATGACGAGCTGCCCTATCGCTCGACGGTGGAGACAGAACAGTGGCAGGAGCGGCCCGACGGCTCGGTGCGGATCGAACAGACGATCTATGTGGAGCGCGACGGGCAGCGCAAGATCGTGCTCGGCGAAGGCGGCCAGACGATCAAGGCGATCGGCCAGAAGGCGCGCATCGAGATCGCGGAAGCGGCCGAGGCCACGGTGCATCTCTTCCTGTTCGTAAAGGTGCGCGAAAACTGGAGCGACGACCCGGCGCGCTACCGCGAGATGGGGCTGGAGTTCCCGAAGGGGTGAGCAACCGCGCTGCTCTCAGGCCGAGACGCGCAATCTATCGACGTCGGTTCATACAGCGTTTGCCGATTCAGCAGCGTCCGCGCTGCTGAAGCTTGCGGGCGTGTCGGCGCCCCGCAGCCATTGGACCGCACCCAGCGTTGATACAGGCCTCGATCATCCGATATTGTTTCGAAATGTTTCTGTTCCTATAAGCTTGCTGGCCTGACAGTTTCAGCGGGCACCAGATGACGATCGATCGGCCGGCCTTCGGCCGGGAAGCCTCCGTTGCCCTCTTGGCACAAGCCACCGTCCGCCTCAGCGATCGGCTTTGCGCATGACGGAGGTCGTTCAACGGCTCGATCGTGCAGCCGTGCCGGGTGCGGTAGTCGAGAGCGGTACATCGGCGGACAGCCGTAACCAGACGCTGCACATCTTCCGAGCCATCGCCGCGCTCTTGGTGGTCGCATACCACGCTTCCCACTATGTGAAGGCCTGGCGCGGGGACGGCCGATTTCTCGACGTCTTCAGCGGTGCTTTCGGGAGCTACGGCGTCGCCATTTTTTTCGCGCTATCAGGCTACCTGATGGCTCATTTGCTGGAACGCGATCCGCCGGGGCGGTTCCTCGTCGGCCGGCTGCTGCGGATCTATCCGCCAATGCTGCTGATGGTGGCCCTGTTCTTCTTGCTGTTTGTTCTGGTTGGCGATCCGCGCGGGGTGGATATCATCACCTTGTTGCTCGCTCCCGTGGGTCCGCGCGCCTACTTCCTGGGTGTCGAATGGACGTTGCTTTATGAGATGACATACTACGTCGCCTTGGCGTTGCTGGCCCTTTTCGGGCTGCAACGCCACGCGGTGGCGTTCGTTCTGTTATGGCTCGCGCTCGTGATAGTGGCCTGGGTCAGCGGCGAAGGCCGTATCGACAGGCTGATGCCGCTCTTGAGCGAACTGCCGCTGGGCATCACGAACTTGCCCTTCCTCCTTGGGTTCCTGACTGCGCACGCCTATCGCCGCGGTTGGTTGCCTCCTCTGCTTCCGCTGGGCGCTGCCCTCTCGGCGGTTGCCATCGCTCTTCTGCCTGAAAACGCGCGCCTTCTGGCCGGCCTCTCTGCGTCTCTTCTGGTTGCAGCGGCAGTGCGGGGACCGCAACTTCAACTGTCGAATTGGGCCGGCAAACTCAGCTCGCGGCTGGGGGATGCCAGCTATGTTCTTTATCTCTGCCATGTTCCAACGTTCCTGCTGGCTCAGGCACTCCTTCCGGATTCGATGCCGACACCCCTGTTCTGGCTGGTCATTGTCGCTGCCGCTCTGGGGTTGTCGCTGCTGCTCGGGCCCGTCGATGTGGCCCTTCACCGTCTGTTCAAGCGCCTGATCGCCGCGGCGCCCCCGCGGCGCCTGAACCTCATCGCCATCGGTTTCACGCCCTTGTTCCTCGGCGTCGCAGTGCATGAGGACGATGCGGTCCGCAGCCGCCGGGCAGCGGAGGCAGAGGCCCGACAATCCATTGCGAGCGCCCCCGTCCCCGCGCCGGCCTCGCTCGCCGCGGCAATCGATCTGGTCGAGGCGGCCGATGACGGGCGATGGCTCATTCGCGGATATGCGATCGACCTCGACCGGCCTGCCCGCCATATCCACATCGCCCTGCGGCAAAGCGGCCAGGTCATCGCCTTCGCCCGCATGCGCCGCATGCGGACTGCAACTGCATTAAACCGGAAGGACATCAGCCAGCGCCGCTTCGGCTTTTCGGTGATCCTGCCTGTCGACTTCGACTGCCGACAGGGTCGCCTCGACGCGGTTCTGGCGCTTGACGACATCGGGGCCGTGCGTCTGCCATCGGAGGCGCTCGATCCGATTTGCCCCTGACGGCAGAGCGCCGAGGAAACAAAAATCGCGAGGCGGAACATGGTAGCAGGGTTGAAAACCGAATGAACACGGCGCAAAACCGCCGCGAACTCCGCTAATTCCCATAGATCAGAGCGCTCAGACATGACCGACGAAGACGTGCTTGCAGAATTCCGCGATGCCGGCGCGCTGCTCGAAGGGCATTTCATCCTGTCTTCGGGCCGGCGCAGCGCGGTCTTCCTGCAGAAGATGTTCGTCTTCCAGGATCCGGTGCGCACCGAGCGGCTGTGCAGGGCGCTCGCCGCCAAGATAGAGGCACGCTTCGGCACCATCGACTATGTCGTATCGCCGGCCGTCGGCGGCATCGTGCCGGGCTACGAGACGGCGCGGCATCTCAAGGCCAAGGCCGTCTTCGTCGAGCGGGAGGGCGGCAGCTTCAAGCTGCGCCGGGGGTTCACGCTGCCGGAAGGCGCGCGTTGCGTCATCGTCGAGGACATCATCACCACGGGGCTTTCACTGCGCGAATGCCGCGATTCGGTCGTGGGCGAACCCGGCACGATCGTCGGCGCGGCCTGCCTGATCGACCGCTCGGCGGGGCGGGCCGAGCTCGGCATGGAGCTGGTCAGCCTGATGGACTATGATGTGCCCGATTACGCACCCGATGCGCTGCCGCCGGAACTGGCCGCAATCCCCGCGATCAAGCCCGGCAGCCGGGGCCTGAGCGCCTGATACGACCCATTTTTGGCCGGCTGTGGCGAGAGGTCACAGCCTCATGCCAGCAATCTCGCAAAATGATGCGCGGTCCGACATGGTTCGACCGCGTTTTCTTTTCATTTGAACAGTCAAAGCGATTTCATCCGGAGTGATTTCAATGGTGGCCGACCCGCGCATCGCGCTTTTCATCGATGGGGCCAATCTTTACGCAACCGCGAAGCAGCTCGGCTTCGACATGGATTACCGCCGCCTGCTGCGCGAGTTCCAGGGTCGCGGCAACCTCATCCGGGCGTTTTATTTCACCACGCTGGTCGAGAGCGAGGAGTACTCCTCGATCCGGCCGCTGGTCGACTGGCTCGACTACAACGGCTACCGCGTCATCACCAAGGCGGCCAAGGAGTTCACCGACGCCACCGGGCGCCGGCGGATCAAGGGCAATATGGATATCGAGCTGGCCATCGAGATGCTCGAACTCGCGCCCCATCTCGAGCAGATCTATCTGTTCTCGGGCGACGGTGATTTTCGGCCGCTGGTCGACTGGCTCGACTACAACGGCTACCGCGTCATCACCAAGGCGGNGTGCAGCGCAAGGGCGTCAAGGTCTCGGTGGTCTCCACCGTCTCGACCAGCCCGCCGATGGTCGCCGACGACCTGCGGCGCCAATGCGACGAGTTCATCGACCTGGCGCAACTGATGCAGAAGATCGGCCGCGACCCCTCCGAGCGCAATGCCCGCAGCGGCGGCGCGCCGGGCGCTCCGGTGACGCCGGGCAATCCCGGGCTGGAGCGGCGCTACGGCATTCGCCAGGGCGACGAGCCGGTCGAGGGATAAGTCGCCTCGCACCGAAAGCCCCGGCCGGCTGATCGCCTCGGGGTTTTCGGGCCGTTTGAGCGTATCCAAGGGGATGCGCGGGGCGGAATGGCGTCGCAGTCGACGGCTGCGTGCCGATGTCGATGTCGAAGTGTCGAAGCAGCGCCAACAGCCGCCACCCCGCCCCACGCGCGGTTGTCTTATGGTTCATTCGCCGCCGTTGCGTCCCTCACGGACCGAGTTGTGGTCGACCCGGGCGACGAAGCCCCTCCATGGCGTCAGGCCCGCGACGGCCCTCGTCCATGAACACCGCACTCCCCCCGGCCGCACGACGCCTCGCGACAGCCCCCTAGGTCGGGGGAAGCGAGGGAAAAATAGGGCTGGGTTTGGGGCGCGGGGATAAGATTCGCGGCTATCCCCGTCATGCTCGGGCTTGACCCGAGCATCTCATGACCAGAAGCCTCCTGCGCCTCATCCTGCCTGAGATTCTCGAGTCTGCGCTGCGCTCCGCCCGAGAATGACGCGCTGTTTCCTTCGCCCGCGGGGAAGAAGGGTATGCCCCTCACGCACCGCCCTTCAAAATCCTGGCCTTGTCGCGGTTCCAGTCGCGGTTTTTCTCGGTCTCGCGCTTGTCATGCAGCTTCTTGCCGCGGCCGAGGCCGAGCTCGACCTTGGCGCGGCCCTTGTCGTTGAAATAGACCTTGAGCGGGATCACCGTGTAGCCGTCGCGCTGGATCGCGCCCATCAGCTTGTTGATCTGGCGGCGGTGCAGCAGGAGCTTTCGCGGGCGCTTGACGTTGTGGTTGAAGCGGTTGGCCTCGAGATATTCCGGGATATGGGCGTTGAACAGGAAGAGCTCCGTGCCCATCGGCCCGGCATAGCTTTCGCCGATTGTCGCACGGCCGCCGCGCAGCGATTTGATCTCGGTGCCTTGCAAGGCGATGCCGGCTTCGAGCGTCTCCATGATCTCGTAATTGTAGCGCGCCTTGCGGTTGTCCGCGGCGAGCCTGAAGCGTTCGGGATCGAGCTTGCTCATGCCGTGCCACCCAGCGCATGCGTCCTGACGAGTTGCGCCATGACTTGCGATTCCGATTCAGGATCGGCGCTCAGGCCGTTGAGAACGCTGTGCTTGTCGGCCTCGGGCCGGTTCTGGCTCAGCTTGAATTTGCCGACCAGTGCAGCGATCTCGATCTCGATGCCGACGATGCCGCGCGACAGCGCATTGATGAAGGGCGCGGGCGCATCCGTCACCGCCCAGGGCTCGGCGCGCGGCCGCTCCTGCTGCGCGGTCAGCGCTTCGAGATGGGTATGGAGCCAGGCCCCGTCCTCGATCGCGCGAGCGGGGCCGCGTGCCTGCACGGTGACATAGTTCCAGGTCGGCACGACCTTGCCGTGCTCCTGCTTGGAGGCATACCAGGCCGGCGTGACATAGCGCTCCGTGCCGGTGAAGATGACCAGCGTCTCGGCGCCGGCGGCGATCGCCTTCCATTGCGGGTTGGGCCGCGCGAGATGGGCGCGCAGAACGCCCTGCTCGCCCTCGTCGGCATGCAGAACGAAGGGCACCGGGTTGGCGATCAGACCGCCCTCGCCCACGCTCACCAGCGTCGCCAGCGGATGGGCGCGCATGACGGCGAACAGCGCGTCGCGATCCTCGACCTTGAAGTGACTGGGCTCGTACATCGTCAGGTTCCCCGGCGTCGGCCGGGGCAACCGGACGGACGCGACATTCCTTATTTAGGCATTCAGCAGGCCGGCGAACACCATCGCCTCGCGAATGACCTTGCCCGTCGGTGCAGTGACCGGCAACAGCGGCAGGCGGACCTCCTCCTCGATGCGGCCGAGCAAGGCCAGGCCATGCTTGGCACCGGCGAGGCCGGGTTCCTTGAAGATGGCGTCATGCAGCGGCACGAGCCGGTCCTGGACCTTGAGCGCTCCGGCATAGTCGCCCTTCATCACGGCGGCCATCAACTCCGCGCAAAGCTGCGGCGCGACATTGGCGACGACCGAGATGCAGCCGTGGCCGCCGGCCGCCATATAAGCCAGCGCGGTCATGTCCTCGCCGGAGAGCTGGATGAAGTCGGGCCCCATAGCGTGGCGCTGCTGCGAGACGCGGGCGAGGTTGGCGGTGGCATCCTTGACCCCGGCGATGTTCTTCAGCTCGTAGAGCCGCGCCATGGTCTCGACCGACATGTCCACCACCGAGCGCGGCGGGATGTTATAGATGATGATCGGGATGCCGATCGCATCGTTCACCGCCTTGAAGTGCTGGTACATCCCCTCTTGCGTCGGCTTGTTGTAATAGGGCGTCACGACGAGGACCGCGTCGGCGCCGGCCTTCTCCGCATGGACGGCCAGATCGATCGCCTCGGTGGTGTTGTTCGAGCCGGCGCCGGCGATGACGGGCACCTTGCCGCCGGCCTCGGCGATGACGATCTCGACGACGCGCTTGTGCTCGTCATGGGAGACCGTCGGGCTTTCGCCGGTGGTGCCGACCGGTACCAAGCCGGAGGAGCCGCTCTCGATCTGCCAGGCGACCAGCCCGCGCAAAGCCGCCTCGTCGATCTTGCCGCCTTTGAACGGCGTCACCAGCGCGGGAAGCGAACCGGTGAAGGCGGGATGCTTGGTCATGAGAGCGGCGTCCTGGCGCGAAAGGTCGGTTTAGAGGCCGTCACACATAAACCGTCCCCCGCCACAGGCAAAGCCGGCTCGCCATAAAAAGGCGGCGGCCCATGGTTAAGACTTCATAAACCCGCATCGCTGAGCATCACAGGCTACGCGTTAGACCGTGGAGCCTGTCATGGCCTTGCCTGCCATCCGCCTGCGGATCATCCGCCTCGTCGTGCCGCTGCTGCTCGCGACGATGCCGGCCCGCGCCGCCGACGACAGCGCACTCCCGTCGCAGCAGGCCCGTCTCGACGAGATCGATGTCGAGACCACGGCGGCGCTGCCGCCCTTTCCCGGCAATGCGATGAAAGGCGGCACGTTCGACATCGACCGCGTCAAGAGCGCTGTCGGGGCCTATCGGCGCGGCGCGCTCAGCGAGGGTGACGCCATCGCCAGCGCTGTCGATGACCGGACCGCCCGCGCCTTGCTGGAATGGGTCGCGATCCGCGCGGGCGCGAACCTGATCCCGTTCACGCGGATCGACGCCTTTCTCAAGGCCTATCCGAATTATCCCGCAACGACGCTGTTCAGGCGGCGGGCCGAGGAGATGCTCGTCGCAGAAAAGAAGAGCCCGGCGGCGATCCGGGCCTTCTTCCACGGCCAGCGACCGGTCAGCCCGGCCGGGCGGATCGCGCTCGCGCTCGCGCTGAAGGCCGAGGGGAAATCCGAAGAGGCCATCGAACTGGTTCGCCAGAGCTGGCTGCAGGACCATCTGGGCGTGCCGCTGGAAAAGATCGCGCTCGATGCCTTCGGCGGAGCGCTGACGATGGCAGACCATCGCCTGCGGACCGAGCGCTACATCTTCCGTGGCAATGCCACGGCGGCGCTGCGCAATGCGGCGCGCGTTTCGGCCGACTATGTCGTGCTGGCGCGGGCCCGGCTCGCAAGTGGGCAGGCCAAGCGGCCGATCGCCCCCTCGCTGATTGCGGCCGTGCCGGCTTCGCTCAAGAACGACATCTCCTTTGCGTTCCTGCAGGCGCAGCAATTGCGGCGCTCCGACAAGCCCATCGAGGCCGCCCAGGCGCTGGCGAATATACCGCGCGACCCTGCCCTGCTTGGCGATGGCGACGAATGGTGGACCGAGCGCAGGCTGATCGCGCGCAAGCTGCTGGATGCGGGCGATGCCGCCAAGGCCTATGAGGTGGCCGCCGGCCATGGCGCCGAGGATGCCGCCGAACGGATCGACGCCGATTGGCATGCCGGTTTCATCGCGCTGCGCTTCCGCGACCAGCCCGGCATTGCCCTGGAGCACTTCAACGAGGCGGCCCGGCATGCCGAGACACCGATCTCTGTCGCGCGCGCCGCCTATTGGCAGGGACGTGCCTTCGAGGCGGCCGGCAAGGCCGACGATGCAAAGGCGGCTTATGAGCGCGCCGCCGAGCACCCTGTCGCCTATTACGGCCAGTTGGCCCGGGCGAGGCTGCGCCTGCCCGATCTGCCGCTGCGGCGCTCGGCTGCCGCCTCGCTGATGCATCTGCCCGGCCATCAGGGCGTGCGCCTGCTCTATCGCATCGGCGAGCGCGATCTCGCCGTGCAGATGATGATCGATCTCGCCCAGCGCCTGCACACCACACCGGCATTGGAGTCGCTGGCGGCCATCGCCCAGCGCGAGGGCGACACGCGGGCTTTGCTGGCGCTGGGCAAGAGCGCGCTGCAGCGCGGCTTCCCGCTCGACACCGCCGCCTTCCCGATTTCGGGCGTGCCGGAATTCCCCGTGCTGGGCGACCCGATGGAGCGCGCCATCGTCCACGCCATCGCCCGCCAGGAAAGCGCCTTCGACCCGACCGCGATCTCGCATGCCGGCGCGCGCGGGCTGATGCAGATGATGCCGGCGACCGCGCGCGAGACGGCACGGCGCGCCAATCTGCCGTTTGACTGGCCCAGACTCGGACGCGACGCGCTCTATTCGGCGCAGATGGGCGCCGCCCATCTCAATGACCTGCTGAAGGAGTGGCGCGGCTCCTACATCCTGACCTTTGCCGCCTACAACGCCGGCTCCGGCAATGTCCGCAAATGGATCGCGGCCTATGGCGACCCGCGCCACCCGGATGTCGATGCGGTCGACTGGGTCGAGCGCATCCCGTTCTACGAGACGCGCAACTATGTGCAGCGGGTGATGGAGAATTTGCAGGTCTACCGCCAGCGGCTGAACCAGCGCACCGCCTATCTGATCGACCACGACTTGAAGCGTGGCGGACGGCGGGATTAGATCGTTCGCGTGAATTCGCTCATACCGCGCCGTCATTCCGGGCGCAGCGAAGCGGAGACCCGGAATCCATCATTGAGCGCCATTCCTGGCATGGAGCCGCTCTACGATGGATTCCGGAGCGGCGCCGCTGTGCGGCTTGTCCGGAATGACGGCGCGGGTGATGATAGCGATCGAAACACGTTCGATCGTTCGGCCCCACGAAAGGGCTCTCAGGTTAGGGCTGGGGTTTTGACTGCGACGACGTCCGACACCGGTTTCACCTCGCTCTTCATCAGCGCCCGCGACGGCCTGCGGCTGCATGCGCGCGACTACGGGCCGCTGGCTTCGACGGCGCTACCGGTGATCTGCCTGCCGGGTTTTGCCCGCACGGCCGCCGATTTCCACGAACTGGCGCTGGCGCTGGCGCAGGACGACACGAAGCCGAGGCGCGTGCTCGCGCTGGACTATCGCGGGCGCGGCCTGTCGACTTACGACAAGGATTGGAAGAACTACGATATCCGCGTCGAACTTGACGATGTCATGCAGGTGCTGGTCGCGGCCGGGATCGAAGCGGCGGTCTTCGTCGGCACCTCGCGTGGCGGCTTGCTGACCATGGCGATGGGCGCCGCACGGCCCGGCGCGATCCGAGGCGTCGTCATGAACGATATCGGGCCGATCATCGACGCACGCGGCCTGCTGCGGGTTCGCGGCTATGTCGGCAAGCTGCCGCTGCCGCGCAGCTTCACCGAGGGCGCCGAGATCCTGAAGCGGCTCTCCGACCAGCAGTTCCCGCTGTTCAGCGACGCCGAATGGGAGATGATGGCGCGCCGGACCTGGACGGATCGCGACGGCAAGCTGAAGCCGGATTACGATCCGAACCTGATGAAGGTGCTGGAGGAGCTCGATCTGGAAGCGCCGCTGCCGGTGCTGTGGAGCTATTTCGACGGTCTCAAGGCCGTGCCGATGCTGGCGATCCGCGGCGCCAATTCGGACATGCTGGCGGAGAAGACCCTTGTCGAGATGGGCGAGCGGCACCCTGATTGCGAAACCTTCACGGCGCCGGGACAGGGCCACGCTCCGATGCTGGGAACGCGGGACATGGTGCGCCGGATCGGCAAGCTGGTCGCTCGTGCGGAGCGCCGGGCGGCCTGAGAGGGCTCAGCTCGCTGGTTTGCCTTCGGGGTTGCTGGCCGCCGCAATGTCGTCCGTGGCAAGCACGGCCACCTTGTTTTTCTCCGCCGCGTCGTCGTCGTCGCGCGAGGTCTCGACGAGGCCGGCCTTGGCCCGGCTGGCAAACTCGGTCTCGCCG
>QBLV01000230.1 GCA_003241815.1 Hyphomicrobiales bacterium
CGTCCATGTCGGTCATCAGCGCCGTGGTCGGCAGTCCGGCGCCGTTGGCGACGCCCACCAGCGCGTCGGCCAACGCGCGCGCCTTCGCATAATCCGGCAGGAAGGCGCCCGAGCCGTATTTCACATCCATCACCAGCCCGTGCAGGCCCGCCGCCAGCTTCTTCGACAGGATCGAGGAGGTCAGGAGCGGGATCGTCTCGACCGTCGCGGTGACGTCGCGGATCGCATAGAGCCGCTTGTCGGCCGGGGCGAGATCGGCGGTCTGGCCGATGATGGCGCAGCCCTGCTCGCTGACGACCTTTCGGAAGAGATCGTTGTCGGGCTGCGTGATATAGCCCGGCACGGCGTCGAGCTTGTCGAGCGTCCCGCCGGTATGGCCGAGCCCGCGCCCTGAGATCATCGGCACATAGCCGCCGCAGGCTGCCACAGCCGCCGCCAGCGGCAAGCTGACCGTATCGCCGACGCCGCCTGTCGAATGCTTGTCGAGCGCCGGGCCGGGCAGATCGTCCCAGTTCAGAACCGTGCCGGAATCGCGCATGGCGAGCGTCAGCGCGACGCGTTCCTTGACGCTCATGTCGCGAAAGAAGATCGCCATGGCGAAGGCGGCCGCCTGGCCCTCGCTCACCGTGTTATCGGCGATGCCGGCGACGATCTGGCGAATATCAGCGTCGGGCAACTCTCCGCCGTCGCGTTTCGCGGCAATGATTTCCTGTGTCAGCTTCATCTCAATAGGGTCCGCTTGCCTGTCCCACTGCCGCGCCCCCAATCACATCGACCAGCACCTGATGCAAGCCGCTCGCACCGAAGCGGAAGGTTTCGGGCCGGGCCCAGCCCGGTCCCATGATCTCGTCGGCGAGCGCGAGGTAGCCTGTCGCGTCGGCGAGGCTGCGGATACCGCCAGACGGTTTCAGCCCGACCGGCCGCCCGGTCGCTGCGATCACCTTCAGCATCGTCCGCGCCGCAGCCAGGCTGGCCGAATGCGCGGTCTTGCCGGTCGATGTCTTGATGAAATCGGCTCCGGCCGCGATGGCGAGTTCCGAGGCCTCACGAACCCTGTCGAGATCGGGATACTCGCCGGTTTCCAGGATGACCTTCAACGTTGGTGCCTCGCCGCACACGCTGCGGGCGTTCTTGATCATGATGCGCGCGGGTTCGGGATCGCCATGGAGAAAAGCCTTCCAGGGCATGACAAGGTCGATCTCGTCAGCCTGTGCGTTGAGGGCGCCCTGGATCTGTTGCTCTACTTCGGGAAGAGGCTCGTCGCCGGACGGGAAATTCACCACCGTTGCAATCTTGACCGGGCTGTTCCCCAAAATCGTCCGCGCCTGCGCCACGAAGCGCGGCCAGATACAGATCGCCGCCACCGGGCCGGGCGTCGAGATGGCCTTCGCGCAGAGCGCTTCGAGCCCGACCTCGTCGGCATTGTCGGAGAGATCGGTCAGGTCGAGCAGGGACAGCGCGCGCTGGGCGAGCGCGGCATCGAAAAAGGGCATCACAGCCCCCTCAGAAAGGCGCGCACCAGCTTTGCCAGGTCGGCGGCGGCTTTGCTCGCGACATCTTTCGTCTCGCCATGATGCGGCGCGCCGCCATGCAGTCCCGCGCCCATATTGGTGACCACCGAAAGCCCCGCGACACGCAGGCCGTGGCGCCGCGCCAGGATGACCTCGGGCACCGTCGACATGCCCACCAGATCGGCCCCCATCACCTGCGCCATCCGGATTTCGGCCGGGGTCTCGAAGCTCGGGCCCGAAAACCACATATAGATGCCCTCACCGAGCGACAGGCCCTCGGTTGCGGCGGCGCCTTTTAGCGCCGCGCGCAGCGACGGGTCGTATGCATCGACCATCGGCACGAAGCGCCCGTCGCCCTCGTCGCCGACGAGCGGGTTGGGCCCGTTGAAATTGATGTGGTCGGTGATCACAGCCATGCTGCCCGGCGGCATCTGCGGTTTCAGCGAGCCGGCCGCATTGGTCAGGATCAGCGGCGGCGCGCCGAGCGCCGTGAGCATCCCGAGCGGCACCCGCATCACCGCAGCATCGCCGCCCTCATAATAATGCGCCCGACCTTGGAAGATCAGCACCGTGCGGCCTTCGAGCTTGCCGACGCAGATCTGCCGCGCATGGCCCGAGACGCCGCCCGCCGGAAAGCCGGGAATCGCCGCATAGGGGATGCGGATGGCGTTTTCGAGCTGGTCGGCCAGCTCGCCGAGACCCGTGCCGAGCACGATCGCGCAATCGATCGGGGCCGTCGCTCCGTGCGCCGCGATGACCTCTGCTGCTCTGGAAAATGAATCGTCGCTCATGCGTCGTGATCCAGCAGGCGGTGACATTGAAACGCGCGGACCGTGCCCGCGTGGGCGATGAAAAAACGGCCTATCACAGGCGCAAATTGTCCGGTCCGAAGGAGGCTGGCAACAGCTCCTCCAGCGAAAACATCTGCCGGATGCCGCCGGGCCCGGCGATCGCGACGGGCGTCTGCGAGGCTGCGAACTCGCGGATGCGCTGGCGGCAGGCGCCGCAGGGCGTCACCAGCACCTCGCCATCGCCGATCACGAGAACGGCCACGATACGACGGCCGCCGCCCGCGATCATCGCCGAAATCGCGCCCTGTTCGGCGCAGGTGCCCGAGGGGTAGGCGGCGTTCTCGACATTGCAGCCGGGATAGACGACGCCGTCATCGGCGAGGATCGCGGCGCCGACGTTGAAACGCGAATAGGGAGCATAAGCGCGCCGCTGCGCAGCCGCCGCAGTCGCAAACAGCGCGTCAAAATCGATCTCCGGCTGGCTCTGGCTCTGGCTCATGCCGCTCAGCGCTCCTTCACATAGGGCAGGCCAGAGGCCTTGGGCGGTGTCGACTTGCCGATGAAGCCGGCGAGCAGGATCACCGTCATCAGATAGGGCAGGGCCTGGATCGCCTGAACCGGAACCTGCCCGATGCCGGGCAGCGCCACGCCCTGCAGCCGGATCGCGGCGGCATCGAGCCCACCGAACAGCAGGCAGGCCCAGAGCGCCGGCCAGGGCCGCCAATTGGCGAAGATCACGGCGGCGAGCGCGATGAAACCCTTGCCGGCGGTCATGTGCGGCAGGAATCCCGCCGATTGCGAGACGGCCAGGTATGTGCCCCCCAGTCCGCAGAGCGCGCCACAGATGATGACCGCGCCATAGCGCAGCCGCGCGACCGAGATGCCGGCGGTGTCGACCGCTGCCGGGTTCTCGCCGACCGCGCGCAGCCGCAGGCCGAAGCGCGTGCGCTTCAGCACCAGAGCCGTCAGCACCACAGCAAGCACGGCGAGATAGGCCGGCGCAGATTGGCCCGAGATCACTTCGTCATAGATCAGCCCGAGCCCGGGCACATGGCTGCGCAGCGTCGCGGCGAAGGGCAGGGTGATGTCGCCAAAGCGCGCCCCGCCTTCGAGCGTCGGCGTGCGCCCGCCTTGTCCAAACCATGCGTTACCGACGACCACGGTCAGCCCTGCCGCCAGCATGTTGATGGCGACGCCGGAGACGATCTGGTTGCCGCGCCAGGTGATCGCCGCGAAACCATGCACCAGCGAAAGTGCGATCGAGGCGAGCACGCCGGCCATGAGCCCGGCCCAGGCGGAGCCGCTCTGCGCCGCGATGACGGCCGAAGCGAAGGCTGCAATCAGCATCTTGCCCTCGAGGCCAATATCGACGACGCCGGCCCGCTCTGACCAGAGGCCCGCCATCGCGGCGCAAAGCAGCGGCACCGACAGCCGGATGGCCGAATCGAGGATGACGGCGATGATCGCGATCGCATCCATCGCTAAGCCGCCTGCCCGAACCTGAGAACGCTCGCCACCACCCGGCGGAACAGCCCGTCGAGCGCACCCGCGAACAGGATGATTACCCCGCCGATCACCACGACCATGTCCCGCGTAATGCTCGGCTTGTCGAAGGAAAGCTCGGCCCCGCCCTGGTAGAGCACGCCGAAGAGCAGCGCGGCGAGCCCGACGCCGACCGGATGGCCGCGCCCCATCAGGGCGACAGCGATGCCGACGAATCCGTAGCCGGCGGTGAAGTCGAGCAGCAGCCGGTGCTGCACGCCCATCACCT
>QBLV01000231.1 GCA_003241815.1 Hyphomicrobiales bacterium
GGAGATGGCTCTTGGCCTGAAGCCGGAGCGGACGGGCCCCAAATCGCCGGCCTACCCCCAGCCGGGCTCCACTCCGTCAGCCTCCGCGCCGTCGAAGCCGTTCGAGCCGGCGGCGCGCGTCGTACCCGAGCCTGCGAGCCTGCCGGAGCCGGAGTCGGACTTCGAACCGGAGACCACCTCAGAGCCCGAGCCTGAGCCGCAGATGGGCGAGGACGAGTCTGAGACGATCGGCGCTGAAAAGCAGGCGGACGAGCCGGCGGCGAGCGAGGTACTGGATGAACCCGCTCCAGAGCAGCCCGCACCGGAGCCCGAGCCGGAGCCGAAGGCGATCGACCCGTTTTCGGTCGATGCCATCGAGGCGGAGTTCGCCCGGCTGCTCGGCCGCGATCCGAAAACCCGGCCCTAACGCCGCGATCAACAGGTTTCGTGCCGGCGCGGCACTCTGACGCCGCCAAGCCGGTTGCCGGTCGGTGAAACCCGGCCTTAGCGTTGCGCGGCCCGACCACGTGAGTCGGGTGCAACCACGGCCGCGCGCGTGAGCATGACCAGCACTCCAGCGAGATGGCGCAGCCGCATGCGGCGAGCCTGTCTCGTCACGGCCTGCCTGACCTTCTGGGCCGCACTGGTCACGGTGCCGCTCGGGCCGGCGCTGGCGCAGACGCTGTCGCTTGATCTCGGGCAGGGCGGCGGCGTGGCCGAGCGTGCGCTGCAGCTCATCGCCGTCATCACGGTGCTGTCGCTGGCGCCGTCGATCCTGATCATGGTCACGTCGTTCACGCGCATCGCGGTGGTGCTGTCGCTGCTGCGCTCGGCGCTCGGTACGCAGACCGCTCCGCCGAATACGGTGATCATCGGGCTGGCGCTGTTCCTGACCGGCTTCGTCATGGCTCCGACCTTGCGCGAGGCCTACACAACCGCGATCGCGCCCTTGGTCGCGGGGCAGATCCAGCCGGCGGAGGCGTATAATCGGGGCGTCGTGCCCTTCAAGACGTTCATGCTGCGGCATGTGCGCGAGAAGGATCTGGCGCTCTTCATCGAGATGTCGCGCGAGCCCGCGCCCGCTACGCCGCAGGATGTCCAGATCCACATCCTGGTGCCGGCCTTCATGATTTCGGAGCTGCGCCGAGCCTTCGAGATCGGATTCCTGCTCTTCGTGCCGTTCCTGATCATCGACCTGGTCGTCGCCTCGATCCTGATGTCGGTGGGCATGATGATGCTGCCACCCGTGACGGTGGCGCTGCCGTTCAAGCTGATCTTCTTCGTCCTGGTCGACGGCTGGGGGCTCGTCGCCGGATCGCTGGTGAAGAGTTACGGCGTCTAGCGCGCGGGACGGGCGGCCCGGCCCGGTGTCAGCTGCGTCCTGGCGCGGGCGGCGCCGCCTCGGGCGTCGCACCGGTGGCGGCAGGCGCCGGTGCGGGGGGGTCCTCGAGCGGCGGAGCGTCCGGTGCAGCCGGCTTCTTCTGGCGGATGGCGGCCGAATAGGCCGGGTAGCGCTCGCGATAGGCGTTCATGAAGTCCGACAGCGTGTCGGCGCCGGCGGCCGCGGCCGCGCGTGCCATCTCGCGGATGTCGGCCGACTTCGAGCGGCTGGCGCCGGTGACGAAGGCGAAGGTGCGGGCATCGCTGCTCTGGGCCATCTTCGTCGCGAATTTGCTGCGCAGCCGGTCCAGCGACAGCCCCTCATTGGCCATCACATAGGAGATGGCGGCGCGCATCACATCGGAACGCGCGCTGTCGCCGAGCGGGGTTTCGCCGCGCCAGGCTTCGTCGAGGATGCGCTCATGCGCTTCTCCGGCTTCGCGCCAGCGCCGTCCGGTCCACAAGATGTCGGCGCGCAGGCGATCGACCTCCGGGCCGCGCTCGACCTCGAGCAGATCGAGCGCCTGGTCGGTGCGCGACAGGTCCGACAGCGCCTTGGCCTCCAGCAGGAGCCGGGCGCGCTTGACGTCCGTAGGCAGTTCGACCAGCCGGGTCGTATTGAGTGCGCGCAGCGCGTCGGCGGGCTTGTTGTTCATCAGGTCGACCATGGCCAGCCGCGTCGCGACGGTGGAGCGCGCCGCGCCGGTCAGGCGCCGCTCCATCTGATAGCGCAGGATGTCGCTGGCCTGGTCGAGCAGGTCGAGCTCGATCAGGCGATCGGCGAGCAGGCGCGTGATCTCGTCGCCGCGCCGGCCGACCGGCAGGAACTCCCTGAAATCGTAGAACAGCGCCAGCGCGTCGATGCGCGAGAGCTGCTCGAGGCCCTTCCCGGTGAAGAGGTCGGCGAAGCGCTGCGCGGTCTCGTCATGAAGCCGCCGCGTCAGCGCATGCTCGGGGAAGCTCTCATTGGCGCGGCGGGCGATCATGAAGGCGTCGCGCCAACGCTGCTGGTCGACATAAAGGCGTCCCAGTTCGCCCAGGGCCTCGATCTCGAGGTCGCCGCCCCGCCAAATGACCGAGACCGTCTCGAGTCGGGCGACGGCTTCCTCCGTGCCGATGTCGGAGCGCTTCTCGGCCTGCACCAGCCGGACGGCGCGCAGCTGCGCCTCGGCCGACACCGGCCGGCTGTGCGCCTCGAACAGCGACCTGTACCCGGCCAGGGCATCGTCGGGCCGACCGCTGACATCGTCGAGCATCGCCCTGAGCAGGCTGCGTTGTTCCGTGTCGATCGTGCCGGCCGGCAGTTCCGTCAGCGCGTCGATCTCGCGCGCTGCGACCGTCATGTCGTGCATCGCCAGCGCCGCACGGGCCTTGGCGATGCGCAGTTCGCCCTGCAGGTCCGGCGGGTAGCGGTCGAGGATGGTGTCTGCGCGCCGGAAGCCCGCCAGCGCCTGCGCACTGCGGCCGAGCCGCTCATCGACGAGCGCGCGCCACAGGCCGGTTTCGGCATCGTCCTTGATCGGGGCTGCGTCGAAAGCGGCCAGCGCCTCCTTGTTGCGGTGCATCTGGGCGGCGATCAGGCCCTTCAGGAACAGCGCCTCGCGATTGCCGCGCATGGCCGGGTCGTCGGTCATCAGAACGGTCAAGGGGCCCTTGGCTTCGGACATCAGCCGGTTGGCTGCATAGAAGCGGGCCAAAGCGAGGCGGGTCTCCGATTTGCGGGCGCGCGAGGCGCCGGCAATGTCGCGCTGGAGCGCGCGTTCCTGCTCGCGTACATCGGCGACAGCGAGCTTGCTCCATTGCTCGGGGTCGAGCAGGGGCGGCCTGACACTGCCTACCCCGGCGCCTTCGTCCTTGCGCTGCTCGGGGTTGTCCAGCGTCACGGTCAGTCCGCCGGTGCGGCCGATCCGCACCTGTTCGGTTGCTGCACGGACGACGACGTCGTCGGAGCGCGGCGCGACGGCCAGACCATGGGCGGTGGGCATCAGGCCGAACTCGACGAATTGATAGGGCTTGGCCGTAACGCGTGCCGGGCCGGTGGCGGTCGCAACTGCGACGGGCATGCCGGAGGGGCCGGCTTCGAGCCAGTGAACACCCGTCATGCCGGGCAGGGGCACGGCGACGATGGTCTGGCCCTGTTCGTCTACGGTGCGGCTCGGCAGCAGCGGTTCGGCGGCCTTTCCGCCCTGTTCGCCGAAGCCGAGCGACCAGGTGGTGCCGTCATCGAACAGGCGCGCCAGCGGCTGGCCAGCCAGACGCAGGCGCACCAGCGTCACCTTGCCTTCGCGGGTGACGGTCGCGTCCTCGATCAGCTTCGGCAGCAGACCGTTGAGGTCGGCCGGGTCGATGGTATCGCGGGTGTCGAAGACGAGCGTGGCGATCCCGGCCTCGACGAAGCCGGCGGCGCCGGTCAGGCGCGGAAAGCGGAAGTCGAGCTGTGTGCCGGCCGCCGAGATCTTCACGGCCTGTGGCTTCGGATCGACGACGGGGGTGGCTATGGCGGCAGGCGGCGTAGCGGAGGGCGCGACGGCAGGCGGTCTGGCGGCTGCCGGGTCCGGTGCGGGGACGGGCGCGGTGGCGG
>QBLV01000232.1 GCA_003241815.1 Hyphomicrobiales bacterium
CGGCTGGGGCCGACGTTTCCCACCGCGCTGTCGGAGCACCCGCTGCTTCGCGCCGTCTTCGGCCACGATATCGTCGTCTATCTCTCACTGGCGCTCGTCTTCGCGGTCAGCCTGTTCCTGCGAAAGACGCGGGCCGGGCTGATCCTGCGCGCGGTCGGCGAGAACGACGCCTCGGCCCATGCCATCGGCTACCGCGTCATCGCGATCCGCTATGGCGCCATCGCCTTCGGCGGGGCGTTGGCGGGGCTCGGCGGGGCCTATTTCTCGCTGGCGCTGACGCCGATGTGGGCGGACGGGCTGACCGCCGGGCGCGGCTGGATCGCGCTGGCGCTGGTCGTCTTCGCGGCATGGAAGCCCGGGCGGCTGCTGCTGGGCGCCTATCTGTTCGGCGCGGTGATGACGCTGGAGCTGCAGGCCAAGGCCGCTGGCATCACCTGGCTCGCGCCCGAAGTTCTGGCGATGACGCCCTATCTTGCGACAATCGCGGTTCTGACCATGATGTCGCTAGGCCGAAAGACCGGGCGGCTCAATGCGCCGGCCTGCCTCGGCAAACCATTCTCGGCGTCCTGACGCCACCGCCACAACCGGGAGACACCGAACATGACCTCCATCATCACACGCCGCCGGTTCAATTTCGGCGCCGGCGCGACCGCCGCGACCCTGCCGCTGATCGGCGGTGCCAGCGCCCAGACGCCGCTCGGCGTCGGCTTCATCTATGTCGGGCCGGTCGGCGATCATGGCTGGACCTGGACACATGATCAGGGCCGGCTGGCGCTGGAAAAGGAGTTCGGCGCCAAGATCAAGACAAGCTTCATCGAGAAGGTGGCGGAGGGCCCCGATGCCGCGCGCGCCATCCGCCAGCTTGCCCAGGCCGGCAACCAGATCATCTTCACCACCTCGTTCGGCTTCATGAACCCGACCATCCAGGTCGCCAAGCAGTTCCCGAAGCTGAAATTCGAACATGCCACCGGCTATCAGCGCGCCGAGAACGTCGCGACCTACAATGCGCGCTTCTATGAGGGGCGTGCCGTGATCGGCACGATCGCAGGCCACATGTCCAAATCGGGCCAGGCTGGTTACATCGCCTCCTTCCCGATCCCCGAGGTGGTGATGGGCATCAACGCCTTCACGCTCGCGGCCCGGAAGGTGAACCCGAACTTCAAGACCAAAGTGATCTGGGCCTCGACCTGGTACGACCCCGCCAAGGAGGCCGACGCCGCCAAGGCACTGATCGACCAGGGCGCCGACATGATCACCCAGCACACCGACTCCGCGGCAGCCCTCCAGGCCGCCGAGCAGCGCGGCGTCTTTGCCTTCGGCCAGGCCTCCGACATGAGCAGCTTCGCGCCCAAGGCGCATCTGACCGCGATCGTGGACGATTGGTCTGGCTACTACATCAAGCGCGTCCGGGAGGTCCTGGACGGCTCATGGAAGACCGGCGACGTCTGGGGCGGGATCAAGGACGGCATGGTCAAGATCGCGCCCTATAACGCGGCCGTCACGCCCGCCGCGCGCGCGGCGGCCGACGAGGTCCTCAAGGGCATTGTGGCCGGGACCCTGCACCCCTTCACCGGCGAGTTGAAAGACCTCAAGGGCGAGGTTCGCGTCAAGGCGGGCGAGAAGGCTTCCGACGAGGTGCTGTCGAAGATGGACTGGTATGTCGAGGGTGTGCAGGCGTGAGGCTGCATTTCCCGTGCTGACATCCTCGGGGTCATCCCGGACGGAGCTCCGGGATCCATCGGAGGGCACCGTCGAGCCCCATGATGGATCCCGGATCGGCGCGGCTGCCGCTTATCCGGGATGACAAAGAGCTTGATCGCAGGGTTCAGAATTCTTCTGCAAAGAACCCCTTGCAGATATTTTAAGCTTGAAACAATATGCCTTCATCGTGCGGTCTAAGGAGGTTGAGGGACCCCTGCCGCGCTGTCGCTTTCTCGCTCGTCCCGGGAGGACATTCGACATGACACTCAAGTTTTCGCTTTCGCTCGGCGCCGGCCTGCTCGCACTCGGGATCGCCAGCGCCCAGGCGCAGGAGCCGCTCAAGATCGGCGTCGTCAGCGTCCTGACCGGCCCGGCAGCCGCGCTCGGCCAGCAGGTCCGTGACGGCTTCCAGCTCGCAGTCGACCAGAACGGCGGCAAGCTCGGCGGCGTGCCGGTGCAGATCACCGTGATCGACGACGAGCTGAAGCCAGACGTCGCGGTCGGCAAGGTGAAGGGCTATGTCGAGAGCTCGAAGGCCGATTTCGTGGTCGGGCCGGTGTTCTCCAACATCCTCGGCGCCATTGCCAAACCGGTGCTTGATTCCGGCGCCTTTCTGATTTCGCCCAATGCCGGGCCTTCGACCATGGCCGGCAAGGGCTGCCACCAGAACTTCTTCGTCACCTCCTACCAGAACGACCAGGTCCACGAGGTCCTGGGTAAGTACGCGCAGGATCAGGGCTACAAGCGCGCCTATATCATCGCGCCGAACTATCAGGCGGGCAAAGACTCGCTCGCGGGCTTCAAGCGCTACTTCAAGGGCGAGGTCGTGGACGAGGTCTACGCACCGCTGACCTCGATGGACTTCGCCTCCGACCTCGCCAAGATCGCCTCGACCAAGCCCGACGTCGTCTTCGCCTTCCTGCCGGGCGGGCTCGGGGTCAATTTCGTCAAGCAGTGGTCGCAGGCCGGCCTGCAGGGGAAGATCCCCTTCCTGTCCGCCTTCACGGTCGACGAATCGACCCTGCCCGCGCAGCAGGATGCGGCGGTCGGCCTGTTCGGCGGCATGACCTGGGCGCCCAACATGGACAACCCGCAGACCAAGACTTTCGTCGCGGCCTATGAGGCGGCCTACAAGATCGTGCCGGGCTCCTATGCGATGCAGGCCTATGACGCAGCGATGCTGATCGACTCCGCTGTGAAGGCGGCAGGCGGCGCCGGCGACAAGGACAAGCTGCGGGCTGCGCTCAAGAAGGCGGACTTCACCTCGCTGCGCGGCAAGTTCAAGTTCAACACCAACGGCTATCCGATCCAGGACTTCTACCTGGTGAAGGCCGCCAAGCGCGCCGACGGCAAGTTCCAGACCGAGATCGCCTCGAAGGTGTTCACGGACTATGCCGATCCGCATGCGAAGGATTGCGGGCTGAAGTGAGCCTCTTCGTCATTCTCGGGCGAAGCGAAATGCAGACCCGAGAATCTCTTTCCTGAGATGCTCGGGTCAAGCCCGAGCATGACGGGCGACATGACATGACCACCGGCCTCCTCATCGTCCAGATCCTGAACGGCCTCCAGCTCGGCATTCTGCTGTTCCTGGTCGCGGCGGGGCTGACGCTCGTCTTCGGGGTGATGGACTTCATCAACCTGGCGCATGGCGTGCAGTACATGCTCGGCGCCTATCTGGCCGTCACCTTCGTCGGGCTGACGGGGAGTTTCGTGCTCGGGCTCGTGCTGGCGCTGGCGGCGGCGCTGGTGATCGGGCTCGCGCTCGAATTCCTGGTCTTCCGGCATCTTTATGAACGCGACCATCTCGACCAGGTGCTGGCGACCTTCGGACTGATCCTGCTGCTGAACCAGGGGGTGAAGATGATCTGGGGCGCGGCGCCTTTGTCGGTGCCGGTCCCTGAGTTTCTCTCCGGCAATGTCGCGCTGCTCGACGGCATCCTCTACCCGACCTACCGCTTCGCGCTGATCGGCGCGGGACTGGCGGTCGGCGCGCTGCTCTGGTTCATCGTCGAGAAGACGCGCGCCGGCATGCTGCTGCGGGCGGGCGCCTCGAACGCGCCGATGGTCTCGGCGCTGGGCGTCGACATCAACAAGCTGTTCATGATCGTCTTCGCCTTCGGCACGATGCTGGCGGCGTTCGCCGGGGCGATGGCGGCGCCGATCCTCTCGGTCGAGCCCGGCATGGGCGACAACATCCTGATTCTCGCCTTCGTCGTCATCGTCGTCGGCGG
>QBLV01000233.1 GCA_003241815.1 Hyphomicrobiales bacterium
GCTTTGAAGGCCTCTCCTGTTTTCGTGGCTACGCCCTGGGGCAGGCCGGCGGGCCCCGGCTCGGCAACACCCATCTCGATATCATGGACTGGGGCAGCCGGACCGGGCGCCAACCGGACGACCTCGTCGCGCAAACCTGCCGACTGCTCGCGGCGAAGCGGGTGTCGCCCGTTTCCGACGGCGATGCCTTCGGCATTCTCCTGCATCATCGCGATCATGACGCGATGGCCTGGGGGTTTCTCGATGGCTTTCTGGCCCGCGCAACGCGGCATCCGGCGGTGCTTCCGACCGACCCGCGCGCGCTGTTCCGCGACGGTTGAACGTTTGGCCATGCCGCAAACACGTCTCAGACATTGTGCCGCTCGGCGAGCATCGGCTAAAATCGAGGGAACCGGTCCCGCATCACAACGTTGAGGGCATATGAAAAAGCTGATCTCCGCCACCATCGTCACCGTAGCCTTGGCTGGCTGCACCTCCTCACGGTTGCCGCCGCAAGTGGAGGATATGCCCCGTGCATCTCCGGCCAAGCGCATCATGATCGTCGGGAACGAAGTGACGTTGCCCGACGGCTCACGCTCGACCATGGATAGCGCAGGCGGTTTCCTGCTTCCCAATGGCGACCGGGTCGCCCGGGACGCGCGTGGGGCGCTCCTGCTGCCCAACGGCACCCGCTGCCTGCCCGACAGTGCAGGTTACGTCTGCCCCTGATCCGCGCGAACAGCTAAACGGGGCGCAAGCAGGCTTGGATCGAACCAAGCCACGCGCTATAACGCTGTCGCGTATTCTCAGGTGCGTTCGTCCTCGGCACGAGGTCGTCTGACCTATCTGCGGGGGGCGACGCGGATATGCCTTTCAACGTCGTCGATCTCAACGGTGCCGAGCAGCGCGCGCCACGCAGCCCGCATGCGCCACGCGTCCTGATCTACAGCCACGACACTTTCGGGCTGGGCCATATCCGGCGCTGCCGCGCCATCGCGAACTCACTGGTTGCAAGCTATCCTCATATATCAGTGATCATCGTCTCGGGTTCGTCGGTGATTTCGAGCTTCCAGTTCGGCGATGGCGTCGATTATGTCCGCATCCCCGGAATTGAAAAACAGAGCGACGGCCGCTACGGGCCGCATCATCTGAATCTCGACCTCAACGACACGATTCGTCTGCGCACCGACATCATCAAGCAGGTCGTGATCTCCTTCGATCCCGACGTCGTCATCGTCGACAAGGAGCCGATCGGCCTGCGCGGCGAACTCGTGCCCGCCCTCGACATCCTGCGTCGGCGCGGTGCGCGCATCGTGCTCGGCCTGCGCGATGTGCTTGATGAGCCCGTCAAGCTGCATGAGGAGTGGCGCAACAACGGCGCGCTCGAGGCGCTGGACCAGATCTATGACGACATTTTCGTCTACGGGCTGGAGAGCATCTATCAGCCGCTCGCCGGCCTGCCCAACCAGCATCTCTTCGCCCACAAGATCCGCTACACCGGCTATCTCAAGCGCGCCGTGCCGAGCCCGATGCCACCCACCCGCTATCCGCGCATCACCAAGGGCCCGTTCATCCTGGTGACACCCGGCGGCGGAGGCGACGGCGCCGGCGTGATCGACTGGGTGATCTCGGCCTATGAGGCCGACCCTACCATTTCTCTGCCGGCCCTGATCGTCTTCGGGCCCTTCATGTCGCGCGAGCGCCGCAAGGACTTCGCCGAGCGCATCGCCCGCATTCCGAAGCTGGAGAGCCTGGGCTTCGAACCGCGGCTCGAACTGCTGATGAACCGCGCGCACTGCGTCGTGGCGATGGGAGGCTACAACACGTTTTGCGAGGTGCTGTCCTTCGACAAGCCGGCGCTGATCGTGCCGCGGGTCAAGCCCAGGCTCGAACAGGCCATTCGCGCCGAGCGGGCCGACGAGCTCAAACTGATCGACGTCCTGCACGACCCTGCGGAGAATGGCGAAGGCGAACGCGACCCGCTCGTCATGGCGTCGGCCCTGCACGCTTTGCCCCGGCGCCTGCCGCCTTCGCAGGCCTTCGTGCCGAGCCTGCTCGACGGCCTGCCAGCGATCAGCCGCGCGCTCGCCGACGATCTCTCGATGCCGATCCGCAGCCGCCTGCTGGCGCAGAATGCCGCTGTCACGAGTTAGGCTCCCCGCTGCTGCCGATCGTCCCATTCGGGACTGACAGCGGTGGACAAGCCGGCGTAATCTTTTCAATATATCAGCGATGGGGAGACGGCGCGCGCCGCTGCCGTGCCCTGTCGGGGGAGAGCCTTGCCGTGACCGCGCTGCTGTTCAAGAACTTCGCCCTGCTCGAACCCGACCACGGCGACGTGCGCGCCGGCTACGAACTGCTGGTCGAGGGCGAGACGATCCGCGAGCTGTCAGACAAGCCGATCAAGGCCGACGCCGCCGATTTCATCGATTGCGGCGGGCGCACGCTGATGCCCGGCCTGATCGACAGCCATGTCCATGTCTTCCTCTCCGAAGTCGTGATCCGCAACATGGAGAGCATGCCGCTGACGCTGATGACGGCTCGCGCCATCGGATTGATGAAGGGCATGATCGATCGCGGCTTCACCACGGTGCGCGACACCGGCGGCGCCGACTGGGGCATCAAGGAGGCCGTCGACAAGGGCCATGTCGCGGCGCCGCGCCTGTTCATCGCCGGCCAGGCGATCGGCCCGACCGGCGGCCACAGCGACCCGCGCCGGCGCACCGATTTCGGCACGCGCTGCCAATGCTGCAACGCCATGGCCTATACGATGAACGTCTCCGATGGCGTCTCCTCGGTGCGCAAATCCGTGCGCGAGCAGATGCGGCTCGGCGCCGATCACATCAAGATCATGATGTCGGGCGGCGTCGCCTCGCCTTACGACCCGCTCGACTCGCTCCAGTTCAGCCTCGACGAGGTCCGCACCGCCGTCGAGGAGGCCGCCGCCTTCGGCCGCTATGTCTGCGCCCATGCCTACACGCCGGAAGCGATCACCCGCGCCGCGAACTGCGGCGTGCGCGCCATCGAGCATGGCAATCTGATCGACGACGCCTCGGCGAAGCTGATGGCCGAGAAGGGCATGTTCCTGACCGCCAACCTCGTCGCCTATTATGCGATGAAGGAACGTGCCGCCGAATTCGGCATGGATGGTGACATGCTCGCCAAGAACGATCTCGTCATCGATGGCGGCTTGCGCTCGCTCGAAATCTGCAAGCGCGCCGGCGTGCCCGTCGCCTATGGTTCCGACCTGCTCGGCCAGCTCCAGGTCGATCAGTCGCGCGAATTCCTGATCCGTCGCGAGGTGCTGTCACCGATCGAGATCATCCGCTCGGCGACAACCGTCGGAGCCCAGCTCCTGCGCATGGAAGGCAAGCTTGGCACGCTGCGTGCTGGGGCCTTCGCGGACATGATCCTGGTCGATGGCAACCCGCTGGAAGATTTGGCCCTGCTGCAGGACCAGGGCGCGCGGATGCCGATCATCATGAAGGGCGGCGCGTTTCACAAGAATGCGCTGCAGTGAGAAACATCGCGGCGGACACCGACAGGAAACCGGCTTGACTGTTTGTAAGTTGAACCGCAGCGTGCCGCCGCAGGACAAGCGAATGACGAGGGTGGCGAGAATGAGTGGGCGGAACATGCGGACATGGCACAGCGGAGCGTCGCGTTGAGCGCCGCGCGCCCGAGCCTGGGCCGCATCGCGCTCAACGGAGCGGCCGGCCTCGCCTTGCTCTACATCCTGCTGCCGCTGATCTTCGTCACCTGGCTCGCCTTCTTCCGGCAGGAGATCCCCTCCTTCCCGCCCGAGGGCTATTCGGTGAAATGGTTCGCGGCAGCGGCCAACAACCAGCCCTTCATCAACGGCTTCCTTCTCAGCCTCCAGGTCGGCGTGGCGGCGACGCTGCTGGGCCTGCTCGTCGGCGTGCCCGCCAGCCTGGCTCTCGTGCGGCACAAG
>QBLV01000234.1 GCA_003241815.1 Hyphomicrobiales bacterium
GAGCCCCGGCAGGCTTTCCTCCGTATCGCCCCTGACCGTCAGATGCGGGGTGAACAGCGGCGTTCCGAAACGCTGCGAAAGCCCGGCCACGAGGGCCGAGAGCAGCAGGGCGTCATCCTCGGCGGGCATCAGCCAGATGGAATGGATCGGCGCTGTCATCAGGGGTTCACAAACCTGTTGCACACGGTCGGAAGCAGGCGTTATGTTTGATCCAAGCGTATCGGAAATGGAAGATTAATTCCATTCACTCCGCAAAAGATCGCGACCTGGGAGATGGCCTCTTGCCAACGGATTTGAACAGCGCGCCGCGCGGCGGCGCGTCCATCGCCGTGCGCGATCTGCATGTCGCCTATGGCAGCACGCGGGTGCTGCATGGCGTGAGCATCGACTTCACGCCCGGCAGTTTCACGGCGTTGCTGGGGTCGTCGGGCTGCGGCAAGACCACGCTTCTGCGTTCGTTGTCAGGTTTCGTACCGGTCGAATCCGGCTCGATCATCGTTGGCGGCCAGGATGTCGCCCCGCTGCCGCCGGAGAAGCGCGGCATGGCGATGGTGTTCCAGTCCTATGCGCTCTGGCCGCATATGAGCGTGCTGCAGAACATCGGCTACGGGCTGAAGCTGCGCGGCGTCCCGAAGGTGCAGATCGCCGCGAAGGTCGCGGTGCTGCTCTCGATGCTTGGGCTCTCCGGCTATGAGGAGCGCAAGGTCACGGCGCTTTCGGGGGGGCAGCGCCAGCGCGTCGCGCTCGGCCGGGCGCTGGCCATCGACCCCGGCATCCTGCTGCTCGACGAGCCGCTCTCCAATCTCGACGCCAAGATTCGCATGGTGATGCGCCACGAGATCCGCGCGATCCAGCAGCGGCTCGGCCTGACCGCCGTCCATGTCACCCATGACCGCGAGGAGGCCATGACCATGGCCGACCGGCTCGTCATCATGCAGGCGGGTCGCATCGCCCAGATCGGTACGCCCGAGCAGGTCTATGACCGCCCGGCGACCGCCTTCGTCGCCAATTTCATGGGCGCGGAAAACATCCTGCCGCTGCGCGTCGCGCGGTCGGAGGCCGGTGCCTCGCTGAGCACCGGCGACGCGACGGCGACTGTGGCGGCCGAGCCGGCACAGGCCTATCCCGGCGGGGTTTATCGCTACCGCGTCGAGGCCGCCGGCCGCCAGATCACGGTCGACGACGCCGACCGCCACGAACTCGGAACCACGATCGGCCTGCGCATTCCGCTGCAGCGCCTCCACATCTTCCCGGCATCCGAGGCCGGGATTGCCGCCTGACGCCCCAACACGGAGTTCATCCATGCGCATCCTGACGATTGCCTGCTCGATTGCCGCGCTGATGGCGGCCTCGCCACTCTCAGCACAGACCCTCAACGTCGCCTCCGCCGGCGACCAGAACATGGTCGATTACGTCAAGGACTTCCTCGGGCCGATGTTCGAGAAGGCCAATCCGGGCGTGAAGGTGGTCTCCGTCGGCACCGGCGCCGGCGATTCCGGCTCGCAGAAGATCTACGAGAAACTCGACGCCCAGAAGGGCTCCGCGACGACCGATTTCGACGTCGTCGTGATCCACCAGAAGGCCGCCGGCCAGATGGTCAAGGAAGGGCTGCTCGATAAGTACACGGCCAATGTGCCCACCGCCAAGCTCGCCACCGGCGACGCCGCCAAGAACGCGCTGGGCACCGATGTCGGCGGCTTCGTGATCCCGATGTTCCAGTCGCAGACGGCGCTCGCCTACAATGCCGACATGGTCAAGACGCCGCCGGCGAGCTTCGTCGAACTGGCGGAGTGGGCCAAGAAGAACCCCAAGCAGTTCGGCTATAACGGCATCAAGGGCGGCATGTCCGGCGTCTCCTTCGTCGCCGGCTGGGTCTATGCCTTCGGCGGCGACGCCGAGAAGCTGATGAAGGGCCCTTATGACGCCGCCACCAAGACCACCTGGGACAAGGCCTTCGCCGATCTGAAGGACTTCAACAAGGTCGCCACCATCACGCCCGGAAATGCCGGCACGCTCGACATGCTCAACCGCGGCGAGATCGCGATGGGGCCGGTCTGGGTCGACATGTTCTATTCCTGGCAGGCCGACGGCAAGCTGCCGCCGAACATGAAGCTGAAGCTGATCTCGCCCGGCATGCCCGGCCAGCCGATGTACTATGCGGTGCCCGCCAAGGCCGGCCAGAAGAAGCTCGCCGAGGCCTTCATCGCGCTCGCCACCTCGCCGCAGGTGCAGGCCGACGGCATCGTCAAGAAATTCAACTGGTATCCGGGCATCGATGCCAAGAACCTCGAAGGCAAGCTCGACAAGGCCGCCTGGGACAAGCTCTTCGTCGACGTGACGCCCGCCGACCTCGCCAAGAACGGCAAGGCCTTCCCGATCGCGCCCTACTTCAACGACATCCTCGAGGGCTACGAGAAGAAGGTTTCGAACTGAGGCTGAATGTGTGAACCGCGTCATTCTCGGGCTTGCCCCGAGAATCTCGTGACCAAATCGCGCTCGTTTCCGAGATGGTCGGGTCAAGCCCGACCATCTCGGAAGGCCCCGGCCCGGCACGCTGTCGGGCCGCCCCTACCACGAAATGGCGCCCGCCCATGCTCTCCCAACGCCATCTGGCGCTGATCCTGATCGCGCCCGGCCTGATCCTGGTCGCGGCCCTGTTCTTGTACCCGCTCGGCTTCTCGCTGATCTCGGCCTTCACCAAGGACGGCTCGTTCACGCTGGAGTGGTTCGCCAAGGCGTTCGAGCTCTACTCCACCGACATCGTCTTCACGGTGGTGATCGTCGTGACCTCCTGCGCGCTGACGGCACTGGCCGCCATCGTCATCGCCGGCACGCTGACTCTGGGCGAGAACCGCTACATCGTCGGCACGCTGAAGGCGCTGTATCGCTGGCCGCTGTTCATCCCCTTCATCGTCGCGGCACAGTGCATGCGCACCTTCCTCGCCAAGAACGGGCTGATGAACAACTCATTCGTCTCGCTGGGGCTGATGGAGCCGCTGCAGGCTGTAAGCTATCTCGACTGGCGCGGCATCATCGCCACCTTCGTCTGGAAGCAGACGCCGTTCGTGGCGCTGCTGCTGGCCGGGGCCCTGGCCTCGATCGACCGGGCGACGCTGGAGGCCGGCCGCAATCTCGGCGCCTCGCGCCCGCGCGTCCTGTTCGAACTGGCGCTGCCGCAGGTGATGCCGACGCTGCTGGTCGCGCTCGTGCTGTCCTTCGTGACGATGCTCTCGGTGCTGTCGGTGCCGATGATGGTCTCGGGCTCGCAGCCGACGATGCTGACCGTCGACATGGCCTTCCGGATCAACGCCTATGGCGATTACGCCACGGCGAACGCGCTTGGCGTCATCACCTATGTGATCAGCGCGGGCGCGGCGATCCTCTACCTCAAGCGCGGTATGTCGCAGGAGGCGTCGCGATGACGCGGATCACGTCTTCCGCCCGCATGGTGCTGGCGGTCTCGCTGCTCGCGGCCTTCGCCTTCGTGCTGATCGGGCCGATCCTGAATCTGGCGCTCTGGTCGGTCGCCGAGCGCTGGTACACGCCCTACAAGCTGCCCGTGACCTATGGCACGCGCTATTGGGAGCAGGTCTTCCGGCCGACCGGCGACGCGATGGCGTCGCTCAGCACCAGTGTCTGGATCGCGGTCCTGACGGTGGTTTTCGCGCTCGCGCTCTCGATTCCGGCAGGTTACGCGCTGGCGCGGCTGAAGCTGCCGATGCGGGCGCTGTTCATGCTGATGTTCCTGCTGCCGCAGGCGTTTCCGTCGGTGGCGATCTACATCAACGTGGCGCGGATCTTCTACCAGCTTGGCATCAACGGCACGGTCTTCGCCGTCGTCCTGGTCCATGCCACGCATGGGCTGGTCTTTTCAGTCTGGATTGCGGCGGCGGCGTTTGCGGCGGTCGAT
>QBLV01000235.1 GCA_003241815.1 Hyphomicrobiales bacterium
ATCAGAATCGTGGTCGCGCTGTCGTTCGTGGTCATCGCTGCGGGGTCTTTCTCCGGGTCAGAGCGTCAGACTATCTCTGAATCGTCGTTTTTCATTAGCCAACTTAACACGGATGCGCGCAAAAGGTGCTGATTTTACGGCAGCGCGGCCTCATTTTCAGCTCTTGGACGACCTGCCCGCCAGCTCATTCCTGCCTTGAAGCGAGCGCTTTTTTCCCAGAGGCAGAGGATACGGCTCGGCCCCAATCCTGCTGAAAACCGCCCTTCTCACCACGGCGAGCGGTGTCATCGGCGGGCGCAGCGGCACATACCTTGCCAACGCGAGACAAGCGGCCTGCGCTGCGCTTGAATAGAAACGAATTTCCCGGCCCGATCAACGCATATTGCGCTGACTAACGATTCCGGTGACCGCTTCGAGATTCTCGGCCAGAGCCGGCGTTCAGCACAGCACCGGATGGCCCTTCGAGATGGCGCCAACGGAACAACGCAGCGCCGTCCGGCATCGCGTCGGTAACGGCGAAAAGCTCGGCCCACGTTCAGCCCATCGCCGATCCGGCCCGCGCCCAGCAATCCGACCCGCATCTGTGCCTGTCCGATCGTCATCTGGCTAATCGTCCATGGCCACACATCTCACACAGGCTGGCGTCGGTCATGCAGCGCCCGCTTCAAGGCGAGGCGTCATCAGCCATATGCTTCGAGCGACCCGCCAGCGGCGTGCGCTCCGCCCGCGGTGGATGGCCGAAGCGCCCTCGATAGCCGCGCGAAAAATGGCTGGCACTGACGAAACCGCAGGCCAGCGCGATCTCCAGAACCGAGAGCGAGGTCTGGCGCAGCAGATCGCGGGCGCGGTCCAGGCGCAATCCAAGATAGTGCTGGCCGAGCGAGCGGCCGAGGTGGTGGCGGAACAGGCGCTCCAATTGTCGCACCGAAACATTCGCCGTGCGCGCCAATTCCTCGCGCGACAGCGGGTTCTCCAGGCTCTGCTCCATGCGGCCGACGACGCGCAGCAGCGGCGCATGGCTGATGCCGAGCCGTTCGCGCAGCTTCATGCGCTGCGGCCCGGCTCCTTCGCGGACCTGGGTCTGCAGGAACCATTCGCTGACGGCGAGTGCGAGCTCGCTGCCATGTTCGCGGGCGATAACGGCGTGCATCATGTCGAGTGGGGCGGTGCCGCCGCTGGAGGTCAGCCGGTCGCGGTCGATCTCGTAGAGCGAGCGCCTCAAATCGAGCTCGGGATAATCTTCCAGGAAAGCAGGGGCGTGCTCCCAGTGGATGGTGAGGCGATAGCCATCGAGGACATGGGCCCGGGCAAGGATGTAGGCTCCGCCGGAGACACCGCCGAGCCTGACCCTGTGCCGCGCTCGGTTCCTGAGCCAGGCGAAAGTCTGCTCATGCCGGAAGACGGCCGGATTGCCGCCGGCACAGACGATGACATAGTCAAAGCGCGCCTGCGTGCCCACCGCATGGTCGGCACGGATGCTGACCCCGTTCGAGGCGGTGGCCGATTCGCCGTCGATGGAGACATGGCTCCAGCGGTAAAGATCGCGGCCCGAGAGGCGGTTGGCGGCGCGCAGCGGCTCGACCGCCGAGGCGTAGGCCAGCAGGGCAAAATCCGGAATCAGCAGAAAGGCGACATGCGTCGGCCTCGGTCCGCCGCACCGGTCGCCATCAGGCAAGCTCGTGTCGCTCAAAGTCATGTCCGGCAGCCTATGTCGGCCAATCTTCCGATGACAAGGCTGTTGCCGCTTTCTCCCATCCCGAACCGGATCGCCGATGCGCTACTCCGTCTTCTCGCTGCTCGCCCAGTCGCTCAAGGGGCACAAGGGCTGGCAGCCGACCTGGCGCGATGCCGCGCCGAAGCCCGAATACGACGTGCTGGTGATCGGGGGTGGTGGGCACGGGCTGGCGACCGCCTACTACCTCGCGAGCCGGCACGGCATCCGTAACGTCGCGGTGATCGAGAGGGGCTATATCGGCTCGGGCAATGTCGGGCGGAACACCACGATCATCCGCTCGAATTACCTGCTGCCGGGCAACACGCCCTTCTACGAACTCTCGATGAAGCTCTGGGAAGGGCTGGAGCAGGACCTCAACTACAACGCCATGGTGAGCCAGCGCGGCGTGCTCAACCTCTACCATTCGGACGGGCAGCGCGACGCCTATGCGAGGCGCGGCAACGCCATGCGGCTGGCCGGCGTCGATGCCGAACTGCTCGACCGCGACCAGGTGCGCGCGATGGTGCCGTTCTTCGATTATGAGAACGGGCGCTTCCCGATCCAGGGCGGGCTCTTGCAGAAGCGCGGTGGCACGGCGCGGCACGATGCCGTCGCCTGGGGCTATGCCCATGCGGGAGACCGCAACGGCGTCGACATCGTCCAGAACTGCGAGGTCACCGGGTTCTCGATGGAGAACGGCCGCGTCACCGGCGTCGACACGACGCGCGGGCCGATCCGGGCGAAGAAGGTCGCGCTCGCCGTCGCCGGCAACTCGTCGCGGGTCGCGGCGATGGCGGGGCTGCGGCTGCCCATCGAGAGCCATGTGCTGCAGGCTTTCGTCTCGGAAGGCATCAAGCCGTTGATCGACACCGTCGTCACCTACGGCGCCGGGCATTTCTATGTCAGCCAGTCCGATAAGGGCGGGCTGGTCTTCGGCGGCGACATCGACGGCTACAACTCCTACGCCCAGCGCGGCAATTTGCCTGTCATCGAGGACGTGATGGAATCGGCCATGGCGCTGTGGCCGGGCATCGGCCGCATCCGGATGCTGCGGCACTGGGGTGGCATCATGGACATGTCGATGGACGGCTCGCCGATCATCGATCACACGCCGGTCGACGGGCTCTATCTCAATGCCGGCTGGTGCTATGGCGGCTTCAAGGCGACGCCGGCGTCGGGCTTCTGCTTCGCCCATCTGATCGCCAAGGACGAGCCGCACCCGAATGCTGCCGCCTACCGGCTCGACCGCTTCGCCAGCGGCCGCGTGATCGACGAAAAGGGCGTCGGCGCCCAGCCGAACCTGCATTGATCAGGGCCTGAGGACACCGCCATGCGCATCACCTGCCCCTATTGCGGCACCCGCGACGCCCAGGAATTCAGCTATCTCGGCGACGCCAGTCCGAAGCGTCCCGAGGGGCCGGAGACGACGGAAGCCGTCATGCACGACTATGTCCATCTGCGCGACAACCCGGCGGGGAGGCACCGCGAGCTCTGGTATCACGGCGCTGGCTGCCATGCCTGGCTGGTCGTCACCCGCGACACGCGCACGCACGCGATCGAGGCCGTCGAAGTCGCGAAGACAATCAAGGCGGGAGCCGCCGCATGAGTGCGCAAGTCTTTCCCCTCGCACAAGCCTTCCGCCTCGCATCCGGCGGCCTGATCTACCGGACGCAACCGCAATCCTTCCGCTTCGACGGCAAGCGCTATGAGGGCTTTGCCGGGGACACGCTCGCGTCCGCGCTGCTGGCCAATGGCGTGCGCCTTGTCGGCCGCTCTTTCAAATATCACCGCCCCCGCGGCATCGTCTCTGCCGGTCCGGAGGAGCCGAACGCACTCGTCGAACTCCGGGCCGGGGCAAGGCGCGAACCCAACACCCGCGCGACGGTGGCCGAACTCTATCATGGGCTCGAGGCGCGCAGCCAGAACCGCTGGCCCTCGCTCGCCTTCGATCTGCTTTCAGTCAACCAGCTGGTCTCGCCCGCGCTGGTGGCGGGCTTCTACTACAAGACCTTCATGTGGCCGGCTTCCTTCTGGGAAAAGCTCTATGAGCCGCTGATCCGCCGCGCCGCAGGGCTGGGCCGTGCCGCCGGACATGAAGACCCCGACCATTATGAGAAGGCGTTCGCCTTCTGCGACCTGCTCGTGATTGGCGGTGGGCCGGCGGCACGGCCCAGCCC
>QBLV01000236.1 GCA_003241815.1 Hyphomicrobiales bacterium
AACCGGCAATCGCCGATGACCACCTTCTGCTACACCACCCGCCGGGACACGACCCAGAGGCGTGCTGAGATGAACGTAGCAGGTCCAACGCTGCATCGTGGAGCGTGGATACCAGCCGTTCTTCCACACTGCCTCATCGACGACGCGGCGCTGGACCCGCAGTCCGATACGCTCCCAGGACATGGCGACAGCCTCGGCGACATCCACCGCCTCCGCATTGTGCTGGACCACGAGCATGGTCATGGGGCGCGCAAAGCCATTCGGATACCCGGCTTCGGCCAGCAACCGCTTTGCCGCGGCAGGGTCAAAGCGCGGGGGCTCCCAATCCGGCTGCGTGAAGATCCCGCCGGGCAGGAACTGGTTGACCGCAAAGGGACGGCCCATGTTCTGCAGCAGTCGGGCGATAATGTCGGGCGTGTTGATCGCCAGACCAAGCGCCTCGCGCACCTTGCGCGATCGCTCCGGCTCATCCTCGTTCGCCCATGGCGAGGATGCATCATAGCCTTCACGGCTCTTCAGCACCTGCCCCCCGAAGGCGACGTTGATGAAATATGCGCCGGGGTTCGAAAGGATCTCGAACTTGGCCTTGCGAAGTTCCGCCAGGCTGGTCCCAGAGGCGAAGATCAGGTCGGCCTCGCCGGCTTTCAGCATCGAGATCATCGATCGCTCGTCCGGCACGACGCGCACGTCGACCCGCGCGAAGGCTGGTGTCTTGCGCCAGTGGTTCTGCACCGCTTCCAGTTCCACGACGGTGTTTCGAACATGACGCTTGAGGCTGTAAGGGCCTGTGCCCACCGGCTGTCGGTTGGCTTCCGCGACGCCTAAAGCCTCGAAATGGGCTTTCGAAACGATCATAAAATAGGGGTTGAAGCTCGAAATCTGGTGCAAGAGCGAAGGTTGCTGCTTCTTCAGCCTGATCCTGACAGTGGCGGGATCGACGGCCTCGATCGCGTCCATCCAGCCGACGACGAATTTGCGCGGATTGCTGGATTGCGCGCCGCCGATCAGCTTGAAACTGTAGACCACGTCTTCGGCGGTCATCATTCCACGACCGGCATGGAACTGGACGCCCTGCCTGATTTTGAATGTGTAAGTCAGCCGGTCGGGGCTGATCTCCCAGCTTTCGGCGAGGCCTGGATAGAGAGCGTTGTCGGCGGCGCGCCCGCGATAGATCAGGAACTCATAGATCGCAGCTGCGAAGAACAGCTCCGTCGCGGTGCCCTCGAGCGGGGTGAAGACCTCCCGCCCAAGTGTCGGGAAGGCCAATGTTAGAGGCTTGCTGGCTGCGACTTGGGCATGGGCTGCGCCCAACCACGGATGGGTCGCTGCGAGGCCGGCGGCCGGCAGAGTGAGAAAACTACGGCGATCCATCATTCGTCCTCCCTATGACATCTTTTTAATTGCTAATGTCAGCGCTAACATATAGCCATCGAATTGGCAATCGCGCTGTGAAATGAACTTCGGAGACGGTCATGCAGGGAACCCGGCCTACCGGCGAAGGAAGCAGGTCGCGCATCGTCGCCTGTCGCGAAATAAGGCTGCGGTCAGGGTCAGCTCTTGCATTCAGGCAAAGTGGAAAATTCGATGAGTTCTGATCTGCATGGTGACGCGGCGCGCGGCTTTTCCGATAAAATCGATCGCATCGAAATTCACGAATATGGGTTTGACGTCGAAGGCCTGGGACGCGATTCGCATCTGAACCTCGTGTCGCAAGCCGGTGCGCGCATGAAGATGACGAACTTCGCCGTGGTCATGTCGACCGGGGCCGGAGCGCGCGGCGAGTACTGTCCGATGCATGGCGGCAAGAAGGCGATGCTGGCGCAGGTCCTGATGCTAGCGCCGCTGCTGATCGGCCGCGATCCGGCCTTCCATGAGGCGCTCTACGACGACATGAAGCGCGCACAGCGGCAATGGGGTTTTCTCGGGGTCGGCGCGCTCGATATCGCGCTCTGGGATCTACGCGCGCGGGCCGCCGGTCTGTCCGTCTCGGCGATGCTTGGCGCCTGTCGCAGTCGTCTGCCGGCCTATGTCAGCACGATCCACGCCGACCGCAACGGCAACCTCTCCTCGAAGGAGGCCTTTGCGACCTTCGCATTGGAAGCTCGCGAACTCGGCTTCCCGGGCTTCAAGATCCATGGCTGGTCGGAAGGCAACCGCGTCGAGGAGGCGGAGAACGTGCTGCATCTGCGGGCGCAGGTTGGAGACGGGATGGCCCTTATGCTCGATCCCGCCTGCGAGCTGAAGACCTTCGCCGACACACTTTATGTCGGCCAGGCCTGCGACGAGGCGAAGTATTTCTGGCTGGAGGATCCGATGCGCGATGCGGGCACTTCGCAGCACGCGCACCGCAAGCTCCGCCAGATGATCCGCACACCGATCCTGGCGACTGAGCATGTCCGCGGCGTCGAGGCAAAGGCCGACTGGATCGCCGCCGAAGCAACTGATTTTGTGCGGGCCGATCCCGATCTCGATCTCGGCATCAGCGGCTGCATGCGCATCGCGCGGATCGCCGAAGGGTTCGGGCTCGACGTAGAGATCCATGGCGTCGGGCCAGCCCACCGCCACTGCATGGCGGCGATCCGCAACACCAACTTCTATGAGCTGGCGCTGGTCGCACCCGGCGTTCGCAATCCAGTGCCGCCGGTCTTCACCTGCGGCTATTCCGAGCAGATGGCCGATGTCGGTCCCGATGGCTGTTATGCCGTTCCGGATGGACCGGGCCTCGGCGTGCAGCACGACTGGGACTTCATCGCCAGAAACCGCATCGCAACCCACGTTTTCGAGTAAATCATGACAGCAGCCGCAACGCCCACCTCACCTTTCGGATTCGACGATCTGAGAGGCCGCCGCGTCCTCATCACTGGCGCAAGCTCGGGCATCGGAGCGGCGATCGCGGCCGCGTTCGGAGCCGTCGGCGCCCATGTCGGCATTCAATATCATCGCGGCGAGGCCGCTGCCGCCCAACTCATGCGGGCGATCACGCAAGCCGGCGGACAAGCGACCTGTCTGAAGGCCGACCTCTCCGATCCGGCGGCCTACGCGGAACTTGCACGGGCGGCCGTCGAACAGCTCGGCGGCGTCGATATTCTGATCAACAATGCGGGCAGCCTGATCGGGCGCCGGGCCTTCGACGCGATCGACGAAGCGCTCTTCGACAGCGTATTCGATCTGAACGTGAGGGCCGTGGCCGGCCTGACCAGCGCGCTCGTGCCAGCGCTACGCCAGTCCGGTCAGGGCGTGATCATCAACACCAGTTCCGTGGCGGCAAGGAATGGCGGCGGGCCCGGTTCGCTGCTCTACGCCGCCGCGAAGGGAGCGATCAACACCTTGACGCTCGGCCTGGCGAAGGAACTGGGGCCGCTGGGCATCCGCGCCAATGTCGTGTCGCCGGGCGTTGTGGTGACCCCCTTTCACGAAGGCAACACGACCGATGAGGCGCTAGAGCGCGTGCGCGCCATGGTCCCGCTCGGACGTCTGGGTCGGGTCGAGGACTGCGTCGGCGCGTTCCTGTTCCTGGCGTCCCCGTCGCTGTCTGGATACGTCAGCGGCGCGGTGATCGAAATCAGCGGCGGCCGCGTCGGACCGCCGGCGATCACGCCTCCTTGGCTGTGACCTCCAGCCGGGCGAGCAGGTCGCGCTTGGCCATCATGCAGTGCCGGAACGCGGCGGCCGATGCGGCTTCGCCGTCACGCGCCGCGATCGCGACGCTGATCTCGGCATGCTCGGCGGCAGCCTCCACGAGACGCCCCGGGCCATAGCCGAGGCGCAGCCTCACAATGTTGACGAAGG
>QBLV01000237.1:0-2538 GCA_003241815.1 Hyphomicrobiales bacterium
TCCTGGGTTGAGCAATAGCGCGGCGAAGCTGCCGGGTGGTCAGCGGGCCAGCATCCAGATCGCCATCGCGACCATCATCAGGTTCTCGGCAAGCGAGACGAAGCCGAGGGGAACTTTGCTGTCGCCGCCGACGCAGGCGCATTTCATCTCGCGCTTGTCGATGTAGACCGCCTTGATGACGGAGATCGCGCCGACGAGGCCGATCACGAGCGCGACCGGAATCGCAAGCCAGAGCAGCACTCCGGCGATCATCAGGATACCAGCTAGAGCCTCAGCAAACGGATAGACATAGGCGTAGCGCACGACACGTTGCGCCAGCAGATCGTAGCCCAGGAACATGTTCGAGAAGCGCTCGACATCCTGAAGCTTCAGGAGCGCCAGGATGCACATGCTGAAGGCGATGAACCATTCGACCGCGCGGACGGAAACGATGGTTCCTGACGAGGCCCAGTTGGCGGCAACCGCCATCAGCGCGGCCATGACGAAGACGGCCGCGACCGGCCTGTAGCTGACCTGATCGGGGTCCGCGACCGGCTTGCCGAAATACCGGCGCAGATCGTCGTACCCGCCGATGCGTTCGCCCGCGACGAAGGTCTGCGGCGTGGTCTTCACGTCATGTTCGGCCTTGAAGGCATCGATCTCCGGCCGCGACCTCAGGAGATGATCCTCGACCGCAAAGCCCTCGCGAGAGAGTAGATCGAGCGACTTCAGACCGAACGGGCAGACATGTTCTTCGGTCACCATGCGGTAAAGCGTTGCCTGTTTTTCGGTCGCCTGAACCATCTTCGCTTCCCCAGATCGCGCGCATCCGGCGCATGAGCGCCCGTCCCGGGATTGAACGTCGAAGCGCGACGGAAGTTCGCCGTGGTTACAGAACGTAATATCCCGGTCCTATTGGGTCCGATCTCAATAAAGATCGCGAGAGTCTCCTGCGTCTCTGAAAAGGCGATCGGAGCCGCGTAATATCAGGCGCGACCGAATAACGGATTCGAGGAGTAGTACGTGGCGCGACGGTCCGAATTAATTCCCTCGGTGCATCCGAAACGCGGCCCCGACGGTATCCAGTTCATCCAGCGACGTAAGTCCGCCCTTGGACAATCAGAAAACAACGGGAGACTGTCATGAACAAGACCCTCATCGCCGCGGCCGGTATGGCCATCGCCATCACCGCCTTCAGCGGCGCCGCCAAGGCCGACCATCTCAATATCGACGTCAAGGCCGCCACCGTGAAGGACGGCGCGATCATGTTCCCCTCGGTCCGGATCGACAAGGACGGCTACGTCGTCATCCATGCGGTGGCCGACGGCAAGCCGGTGCTGCCGGAGTCGATCGGCCACACGGCCGTCAAGGCCGGCACGACAAGCAACGTCATGGTCAAGGTTCCCGGCGCGAAGGCTGGAACGGACTATGTCGCGATGATCCACTACGAGACCAATGGCAACGCGACATACGATTTCGGCAAGGCGTCGACGACCGTCGACACCCCCGGCATGAAGCCCGACAACACCCCCTATGCGCTGAGCTTCAAGGCCAACTGAACCGCGATCACCAGCCCGAGGCGCGCTCCGCGCGGCCTCGGGAATCAAGGGGAACGGGCGACGACAAAGGGCTTGGGCCGCCCTCGATGTGGAGATTTCGTCCTGCACCAACAGGCGTCGATGCCGCGGGTGGCGCGCGCTGTCGAGACCCCGTCACTATCGGGACTTCGAAACGGGTACATTTGGCGCACGCCAATGTGAAGCGGCTCCGGCAAACGTCAGTTCAGGCAGGGCGACGCCAGCGGTATTGATCCGTACCGCGATCAGTTTGATCGGCTGTTATTTTGGAGCGTCACCATGACCCTGACCCGTCGCAATGTCGGCCTCGCGGCTGTCGCTCTCGCCGGCCTGGCATCGACCCGTTCGGCCTTCGCCTTTTCTGCCAAGGCGCCCTTCGAGGTGAAGGCGTTTGAGGCCGCGCAAGCCGCCGGAAAGCCGATCCTGGTCGAGATCAGCGCGCCGTGGTGTCCGACCTGCAAAGCGCAGAAGCCGATCCTGTCCAGCTTGGGCAGCAAGCCCGAATTCGCCAAGTTGACAGTATTCGAGGTTGATTTCGACAGCCAGAAGGACGTGGTCCGCATGCTCAAGGCGACGATGCAGAGCACGCTCATCGTCTACAAGGGCAAGCAGGAAGCCGGGCGCTCGGTCGGCGACACCAATGCGGCCTCGATCGAAGCGCTGCTCAAGAAGAGCGTCTGAGCGACCATGGGAACCGCCGCGCTCGCGCTGCTGGCTGGCCTGCTCTCGACGCTGTCGCCTTGTGTCCTGCCGCTGCTGCCGATCGTGCTCGGCACGGCTGTAGCGCAACACAGGTTCGGGCCGGTGGCGCTCGCTGCTGGTCTGGCGTTGTCCTTCGTGACCATCGGCCTGTTCGTCGCCACGATCGGCTTCTCGATCGGGCTCGATGGCGGCGTCTTCCGGCTCGCGGCGGCGATCGTGCTGATGCTGATCGGCCTCGTGCTGGTGCTACCTCGGCTGCAGGCACAGGTCGCACTCGCGG
>QBLV01000237.1:2548-3106 GCA_003241815.1 Hyphomicrobiales bacterium
CCTCGGTGCTGGCGGCGCAGGGCGAGAACCTCGGGCAGGTCGCGCTGACCATGTCGGTGTTCGGCATCGGCGCGGCCCTGCCCCTGCTGATGCTCGGCTTTGCGTCTCACGCAGCGATGCTGCGCTGGCGTGGCCGCATGATGAGCGCCGGCCGAGGCTCGAAGATCGTGATGGGCGCCGTCCTGATCGCCACTGGGCTTTTGATCGCGACCGGCTTCGACAAGAGTGTCGAGGCCTATCTGGTCGAGCATTCGCCGGCCTGGCTGACCAACCTCACCACCCGCATCTGATTTCAACCTTTCCCGGGTAAATCCATGACCGATCTCGTCACCCTGTTTCCGCGCCAGCCCGTTCCCGCGCTGAAGGTTCCCCTCGCTGGAGGCGGCGTGTTTGATCTTGGCGCGGAGACGCCGGAGCATTTTTCGCTCGTCGTCTTCTATCGCGGGCTGCACTGCCCGATCTGCAAGCTCCAACTCACCGATCTCCAGCGCAAACTGCCCGACTTCGCCCAGCGCGGCGTCGGCGTGGTTGCGATCTCTTCGGATGACGATGCGCGTG
>QBLV01000237.1:3116-3750 GCA_003241815.1 Hyphomicrobiales bacterium
AAGGCCGGCTGGGGGCTCGAGGCGTTGCGGCTCGGCTTCGGGCTCGATCTTGCGACTGCGCGCCAATGGGGACTGTTCGTCTCGACCGGGCGTGGCAAGACCTCGATCGGCGTCGAGGAGCCGGCACGGTTCTCGGAGCCCGCGATCTATCTGGTCCGTCGAGATCGCACGCTGTATTCCGGCAGCGTCCAGACGATGCCGTTCGCAAGGCCGCACTTCGCAGAGATACTTGGCGCAATAGACATGGTCGTTGCGAAAAAATATCCGGCCCGGGGCGAGGTTATTGACTTGTCGCGCGCAGCACCTTGAACCGCAAATGAGGAGCGCCGTCATGAAGGCAGTCTTGACCGGAACTTGGCTCGTGATTGCGCTGGTTAGCGGTTCCGCTCACGCCCAGACCTCTAACCCTGTCTGGCCTGCTGCCGGTTTCGTGGACGGTCAGCTAAGCTAATCCGACCCTCTTTTCGAACTTGGCCGGGCTGAGATAGCCGGTGGTCGAGTGCCTGCGGATCGTATTGTAGAACCTCTGGACGTAGGCGAGCACATCGGCCCTGGCTGGGTCGCGCGTGCGGTAGACTTATACCCAATCCGCTTGAGGCTGACTCACGGGGGATTTCCAAACCAGGTTCGGCAT
>QBLV01000238.1 GCA_003241815.1 Hyphomicrobiales bacterium
TCCACCATCAGCCGGGCCGCCGTGATCAGCGTGCCCAGCAAATCGTCCTCCGCCATCTGGTCGAGGCGCAGGAACATCCTGGCTTCCGAAAGTGAAACCGGCTCCTGCGCCGGCGGTGTCAGGGCAAGCGGCGTCATGGTCACTCCGATTCAGGGTTCAATTCCGAAGGGCGACGCGGTATCCAGCGCTCCCTTTGGGAGGAGCGCCGATGCGCGTCGGACGTCTGATCGGCCTGGCCGGGCTCGCCTGCGGCCTCGCGCTGGCCGCGAGCCCCGCCAGTTCCGTGGTCGGTGGCCGCGAAGGCGGGCCCATGGCCGGCTCGACGCTGATGGTTCTCAATGCGCGCGGCGGCGTCTGCTCCGGCATCGTCCTGTCGGCGCGAGCGATCCTGACCGCCGCTCATTGCGCGGCCGGGGGCACGGATCTGCGCATTCACTGGAAGGATGGCGGTGGCGAGCCGGTGCTGATCAGGCCGGCCACGATCGCACTTCATCCCGAATTCAAGGCCGATGCTGTGACCGCCCGGCGGCGCTCGATCGATCTGGCGCTGATAAGGCTCGCCGAGCCGCTGCCGGCGCGCTTCACGCCCGCCAACCTCGTCGATGGCGCTCAACCGCGCGCGGGGGCAGCGGTGCTGCTGGCCGGTTATGGCGTCTCGCGCGAGGGCGAGGCGCGCAGCACCGGCATCTATCGGTCCGCCGCGCTGGCCGTGGTCGAGCCCTATGGTCCCGGCAAAGTCCTGCTCTGGGCCGCCGACGCGGCAGGTCGCGGCAAGCGCCCCGGCCCCGGCGCTTGCCAAGGCGATTCCGGTGGCCCGATGACATCAGCCGATGGCGGCATCGTTGCGGTCACGAGCTGGTCGACCGGGCCGGCAGGCAAAAGTTGCGGCCTTCTGAGCCAGGGCGTGCTGGTCGCCCCGCAGCGCAACTGGATCGACCGAACGCTGTCGCAATGGGGGCAGAGCGCTTCCTGGACATCAGGCCGCTGACGGAAAGGCTGGACTGCGGCGCCGCAGTCCATAGATTGGAACGGTTCGTCCAACTGGTTTTCCTAATGACATCGCGCGCGTCAGCCTTTGTTCTTGCCACCGCCTTCGTCGCGATTGCGGCGCCGGCCCTGGCTGTGGTGGGCGGCACCACCTCGCGCGACGTGAGGGGCCGTGGCGAGCTCTGTTCGGGTGCCGTCATCGCGCCCGAACTCGTCCTCACCGCGGCGCATTGCCTGATGGGCGGTGGCTCGGTCAGCGTCGTCAGCCTCGACACCCGCTTCCGCCCGCGCCGGCATGCCGTCGTTGCGGTGCTGCCGCATCCGAGCTTCGTGCCGGGCACGACGCCGCGCACGCAGCCCGGCGCCGATCTCGCCATGTTGCGGCTGGCCGCGCCGCTGCCGCGCGATATCGAGCCGGCGACGCTCGGCAGCGGCCTCTGGCAGGGCGAGACGGTCACCATGGCGGGCTTCGGCCTCTCGATTGAGAACAACAAGAATACCGCACGGCGCCTGCGCGAGACCCGCCTGGTCAATGCCGGCAACTACACCACACAGAATACCGTGAAGGTCGCGGTCGATGCCGAGGCCAAGGGTGAAAGTCCCGGCGCCGGCGCCTGTCGTGGCGATTCGGGTGGCCCTGTGCTGCGCGGAGATGCCCATTCGCGCGATCTCGTCGGCATCGTCAGCTGGTCGAGCGGCCCACTGAGTTCGCGTGTCCGGAGCATCTGCGGCGGCTTTACCGCGATTACGCCAGTCAGCGAACACAGGGGCTGGATCACGGAGGCTGCGGGGCGCCTCCTCGCGATGGGTCCCAATCCAAGGCAGGACGTGCCGCGTGCGCCTGCGGCGGGTTACAGCTGGTGGTTCTCCCGCTGAGGACGGGACGTGGACGCCCCGTCCTCCAACGTCGGGCCGGCGGCGGCATGGGTCAGACCGCGAATTTCAGCCCCTTGATCGCGGCGAAGTCCTGCACGCCGCCGCCGACGCGCTTGGTCGTGTAGAACAGCACATAGGGCTTGGCCGAATAGGGATCGCGCAGGATGCGCACACCCGCCCTGTCGACCACGAGATAGCCGCGCCGGAAATCGCCGAAGGCGAGCGAGACCGCGTTGTTGGCGATGTTGGGCATGTCCTCCGCCTCGACCAGCGGAAACCCCAGAAGCGTCGCCGGAGCCCCGACCGAGGCCGGCGGCTGCCAGAGATACTGGCCCGTCGAGTCCTTGAACTTGCGCACGGTGCCTTGCGTTTTGCGGTTCATCACGAAGGAGGCGTTCTGGCGATAGCCGGCCTTCAGCGCATAGACGAGATCGACCAGGATGTCGGACGGGCTCGCAGCCGCGAAGGCTCCGGCGACGCCGGTGTTGAGCACGCCGATATTGCCCCAGTTCCAGCTCGCATCAGCCACGGTGGGATAGGACAGGAAGCCCTTGGGCTTGTCGATGCCGTCGCCACTGACGAAGGCCGCGCCCTCCTGCTCGGCAAAGGCGCTCTCGACCTCCTCGGCGATCCACTGGTCGATGTTGACGATCGCGTCGTCGAGCAGGGTCTGGGTCGCCGCCGGCATGGCGTAGAGTTCCATTGCCGGAAAGGAGAGTTCGGCCAGCGTCGGCGAGCCGGTCTGCGGACGTGCGGCGGCCTCTGCGACCCAGCCGGCGGCGGGACCGGTGGTCGAGAACGCCTTCTTGTAGGTGCCCGACGAGATCGTCCGGACGGTCGCGATGGCGCGGATCGGCGAGACCGTCGCCAGGCGCCGCAGGATCTCGCTCTCGACGCTCGAAGGGGCGAGATAGCCGCCATCGGGGCCAGACCCCGCCGAGAGCGCCTTGCCCTCGAGCCGCTTCAGTCCGCCCGCCTCGCCGCTGCGGATATAGGATGCGAAGGCGGCCTTGTGCTCGCCGACCAGCGGGTCGCGCGGCTCGTCACGGCCGAGCGCCGGGCGGCTGCGGTCGAGCGTCAGGCGGTCGATGCGGCGCATGGCGTCGTCGAGCGCGGTGTCCATCCGCGCCATCTTCTCTTCGGTGAGCGGATCGACGCCCTGGCGGGTCTCGATCTGCGCGAGGCGCTCGTCATTGCTGACGCGGTAGCTTTCCAGCGTGTAGCGCAGGTCGTCGAAGGCCAGCGACAGATCGGCGCCGGCCGCCTTGCTCTCGGGAGCGTAGTTGGCAGTGGTCATGGTCTCTCCTCGGGGTGAAGCGGTTTCAGGTGTGAGCGAAGGCGGCAGGAGATGAAGGCTGCGCCGCCCGCAGCGCCTTGACTGCGGAGATGCGGGCCTGCGGCAGCATCGGGAAGGTGACGATCGAGATCTCCCACAGGTCGATCCGCTCCAAGCGGCGCAGGCCGCTGCGCGGCTCGGTGCGGGCTCGCTCGGAGCGAAAGCCGATCGAGAGGCCGTCGATCGCGCCCTCCCGCATCAGCGCGTGAATTTCGCGAGCGCGCGCGACCGCCAGCGAGAGCTGGCCCCTTACGAAGAGCCCGCGCGAATCCTCGGTGAGCGCGATCCAGCGGCCGATCGGCTCGGCGGGATCATGCTGCCAGAGCAGCTTGACGCCGGCCGGCCCGCGCCGGGCAAGGCTGTCGCGGAACGCGCCCGGTTCGACGATGTCCTTTCCGAGATCAGCGATATCGAACAGACTGGCATAGCCTTCGAACAGGCCATCGGGCCTGATCCTCGCCGGCGGCAGCGCCAGGAACTTGGATTCGCGGGCGAAGGGGCC
>QBLV01000239.1:0-986 GCA_003241815.1 Hyphomicrobiales bacterium
GAGCATGACGCTGGAGAAAGGCTCCTCGCCGAGACGGGCGGCCGGGGTAAAGCGCATGCCCGGCGGGGCCTGCGTGCTAGTCGGTGCCGAGGCCAGAAACACCGTCAGCTCCAGCGGGAAATGCGTGAAGACGTGGCGGACGGTGCCGGGCATCTGGCGCCAGCGGGTGACGACCGGCGCGTCCTGCGACGCGCCATCCAGCTCATAATCGGCACGCCACTCGCTGGTCGGCACCTCGGCCATGCCGCCCAACAGGCCCTTGGGCGGGCGGGTCCGCAGCAGCACCGCGCCGTCCGCCCGCTGCAGCACGAAGGCTGCGCCGTAGCGCGTCTGGCCTGTCTTCTTCGCCGCCTTGCGAGGGAAGGTCTCCTGCGTTCCCTCGCCGCGCGCGACGCACGGCTCGCGCCAAGGGCACAGACCGCAGACCGGATTCCTCGGCGTGCAGATGGTGGCGCCGAGATCCATCAGGGCCTGGGCGAAATCGCCGGGCCGGTCCTGCGGCATCAGGGCCAGCACGCGCTCGCGGACCAGCGGGCGAGCGCCGGGCAGCAGGTCTTCGATCGCGAAGAGCCTTGTCATGACGCGCTCGACATTGCCGTCCACAGCGGCGGCTGGCCGGTCGAAGGCGATCGCTGCGACGGCACCGGCCGTGTAGGCGCCGATGCCGGGAAGCGCGCGCAAGCCATCCTCGGTATCGGGAAACCGGCCGCCATGATCGGCCATCACGGCCTTGGCGCAGGCGTGGAGATTGCGGGCGCGGGAGTAGTAGCCCAAACCCGCCCAGGCCTGCATGACCTCCTCCGATGGCGCGGCGGCGAGAGCGGCGATAGTTGGAAAGCGCGCCATGAAGCGCTCGTAATAGGGCTTCACCGCCGCGATCGTGGTCTGCTGCAGCATGATCTCGGAGGCCCAGACCCGGTATGGGTCAGGCGTCTCACCCGGCAGCGCGCGCCACGGCAGGACGCGGCGGCGGCGGTCGTACCAGG
>QBLV01000239.1:996-3559 GCA_003241815.1 Hyphomicrobiales bacterium
ATCCCGCCGATGTAGCGCAGCCGGAGCCGGCCGCAAGCACTGACACCTGACGATCCAGAGGCTTGCCGCGGCGGCTCAAGAGGCCCATCAGTGTCGACATGGCCGTAAAACCCCTCGCCGACCTGATCGACGACCTGCTGGCGCCATCGCTCGCGGCGCAGGGCTTTGCCGGGCGGGCGATCGTCTCGCTCTGGCCGCAGATCGTCGGCGAGCGGCTGAGCCTGCGCACACGGCCGCTCAAGATCGACTGGCCGCGCCGCCGTCCAGCGCCGGGCGAGGCGTCTGAGCCCGCAACGATGGTGGTGCGGGTCGAAAGCGCGTTCGCGCTAGAGATGCAGCAGCTTGCGCCGATCGTGCTCGAGCGGGTCAATACCCATCTCGGCTGGCGCGCTGTCGGCAAGCTCGTTCTGAAGCAGGGTCCGGTCGAGGCGCCGCCCCCCAAGCCTGTGCGGCAAACGCTCGATCCGGCCATCGCCGCGTGGGTCGAGCAACAGGTCTCCGGTGTTTCCGACCCTGCCTTGCGGGCCTCGCTGGAGCGGCTCGGGCGCCATGTCGCGCAGAGCCAGAAGCGCCCAGCGTCCGACACGGCTTCGTGACCGGGCCCTGTCAGGGGCGGTGACGATCTTGCCACAATCGTCGCGGCCTCTATGGTCCGCAAAACCGATCTGCGGTTTCCCCATTTTTGACTTCCAAGGATAGCAACGATGACGAACAGGCGACAGCTTCTGACGGCGACAGCCGGCCTTGCGGCCGCCGCGATGCTGGGCGCGCCGGCCGCCCACGCCCAGACCGACCTCGCCACGCCCGGCCCGCTCGGCGATGTCTGGCTCGGCCCGGCGGATGCCAAAGTCACGATCATCGAATACGCCTCGCTGACCTGCGGCCATTGCGCGACCTTCCACAAGGACACCTGGCCGGCGCTGAAAGCGAAATACATCGACACCGGCAAGGTGCGCTTCACGCTGCGGGAATTTCCGCTCGATCCGCTGGCGACGGCCGGATTCATGCTGGCGCGCTGCAATGGCAACGACAAATATGTCGCGATGACCGATCTGCTCTTCGCCCAGCAGAAGGTCTGGGCCTTCACCGACAAGCCGGTCGATGCGCTCTCGACCATGGTCAAGCAGGCCGGTTTCACACAGGATTCGTTTGAAGCCTGCTTGAAAAGGCAGGATATCTATGACGCCGTCACAGTCGTGAAGGATCGTGGGGCCAAGGCCGGGGTAGACTCGACGCCGACCTTCTTCATCAACGGACAGAAGCGTTCAGGTGCGCTCTCCATGGCCGAATTCGACAAGATCATCGAGCCGCTTCTGGCGGGCTGAGGGCGGCTGCCGGTTCATTCCACGCATCGTCATCCTGGACGCCGCGAAGCCACGATCCGGGACCCATCCTGGTGAGCCATCGTTCCCTGCGATGGATCCCGGAATGGCACCGCTTGGAGGCTTGTCCAGGATGAAGGCGGCTGGCGGGGTGAGCGAGGCTCGTCGATGCACCTGACGCGCCTCAAGCTCACCGGATTCAAGACCTTCGTCGAGCCGACGGAGTTCCTGATCGAGCCCGGATTGACCGGCGTCGTCGGCCCCAATGGCTGCGGAAAGTCCAATCTCGTCGAGGCCCTGCGCTGGGTGATGGGCGAAAGCTCGTTCAAGAACATGCGCGGCTCGGGCATGGACGACGTCATCTTTGCCGGTTCCAATGAGCGCCCAGGCCGCAACATGGCCGAGGTCGCGCTCACCCTCGACAACACCGACCGCAAGGCGCCTGCCGCCTTCAACGAGACCGATGTCCTCGAGGTCACGCGCCGGATCGAGCGCGAGGAAGGCTCGACCTATCGCGTCAATGGCAAGGAGGTGCGGGCGCGGGACGTGCAACTCCTCTTCGCCGACGCCGCGACAGGCGCGCGCTCGCCCGCCCTCGTGCGGCAGGGGCAGATCGCCGAGATCATCTCGGCCAAGCCGCAATCGCGCCGGCGCATCCTCGAGGACGCCGCTGGCATTGCCGGGCTGCACAGCCGCCGCCATGAGGCGGAACTGCGGCTTAAGGGCGCCGAGGAAAATCTGACCCGGCTTGAGGACGTGCTCGGCGAGATCGACGCGCAGATCGAGGCGCTGCAGCGCCAGGCACGGCAGGCCTCGCGTTACCGCAGCCTCGCCTCCGACATCCGAAGGGCGGAAGCGACGCTGGCGCTGATCGCCCATCACCAGGCGCGCACGCAGCAGGCGCTTGCCGAGCGGGCACTGGAGGCGGCACTGCGCGGCGTCGCCGAGCAAACCGGAATCCAGGCGGAGGCTGCCCGACGGCAGGCGATCGCCGCCCATGAACTGCCAGCGCTGCGCGACAGCGAGGCCGGCGCGGCAGCCGCGTTGGTGCGCCTCAAGCGCGGGCTCGATGATCTGGAAGCCGAGAACCGGCGCTCCAAACAGCGGGCCGAGGAGCTCGGCCGGCGGCTGACGGAACTGCAGGGCGACCTCGCCCGGCAGGAGAGCGTGGCGCGGGACGCGACCGAGAGCCTGACGCGACTGGCCGACGAGGACGCGGCGCTGGCGCGCGATGGCGAGGG